>JBKHXI010000001.1:0-11213 GCA_046566095.1 Gammaproteobacteria bacterium
GCGGCGCTGCACGCGAGCACAGGAGAGCAGACCCATGGGCGACACCATCTTCCACCGGATCATCCGCCGCGAGATCCCGGCCGACATCGTGTTGGAGACCGACGAGCTGATCGCGTTCCGCGACATCGCGCCGCAGGCGCCGGTGCACGTGCTGTTCGTGCCCAAGGTCGACATCCCGACCCTCGACGACCTGGAGCCCGACCATGCCGGCGTGGTCGGCCGGCTGGTGCTTGCCGCCACGCAGTACGCGCGCCGCGAGGGCCTGGCCGAGGACGGCTACCGGCTGGTGGTCAACTGCAACGGGCACGGCGGCCAGACCGTGTTCCAGCTGCACCTGCACCTGCTGGCCGGCGCGCCGCTGGGCCGCTTCGGCACCAGCCGTCCCTGACGCGCTTGCAGTCCCGGCCGTTGCGCGCGGCCGCTGGCCTGCGGCCGCACCGCGCCAGGCCTGTGCCTGTCGCCCCGAGCGCAGCGAGGGACCTGCTGTTCCGGCGACAAGTCGTCGTGCGGGTAAAGCAGGTCCCTCGCTGCGCTCGGGACGACAGGGTGTTGGGGACGACAGGGTGCTCGGGACGACAGGCGGGGAGGGTCGTGCTACCTCCGCCCCGACTTTCTCTTCTGGCGGAGACTCACCACCAGCCCCACCACGGCCACGGCGCCGGCCGGGTGATCACGTCCACGCGCTCGCGCAGCGGCCACAGGTAGACCACGTTGGCGGCGACCCGCGGGAAACGGTAGTCGTACTGGCCGATGCGGCGGTTCTCGTAGCCCTCGAGGGTGCCGGTCACGGTCAGCTCGCGGTTGGCCTGGAAGATCGCCGGGTCGTAGAAGCCGGTGCGGCAGGCGATGAAGCGCCCGCCGGTGTCGTCCGCGCCCCAGTACGGGCGGCCGTTGTGGTCCAGGCGGGTGGACACGATCTCGAAGCAGGTGCGGTTGGCCAGCGGCTCGGTCCGGACGATGCGTCCGCCCCAGCGCACCGGCAGCCCGGTCGGCTGGGTTTCGACCGCCTCGTGCGGGGTGATCGCGCTGTACTGGCCCTGCAGCGGCGCGGGCGCGGTGGCGCAGCCGGCCAGCAGTGCGAGCGCGGCGAACGGGATGTAGGCGGCAAATGCAGGCATTCGGGATGGCATGCGCTTCTCCTGGTGCGGGCGGTCTCGCCTGCCGGCGATTGGCGACCGGTGTCGGTCGGGTTGGCGGTTGGATCGGATGCGGCTAGGGGCGGTGCGCGCGCAGGTCGCGGGCCAGGCGTCGGGCCGCGCGCGCGTCCCCGGCATGCGGAGCGTAGCGCCATTCGGCGAAACGCAGGCTGAGCGCGTTCAGCTCGCTGACCCGGTCCGGGCGCGCCGCCGCCACCCGCCGCACCCAGGCCAGCGGCGGTTCGTGCGGCAGCCGCGCCAGGCCCTGCCGTGCATAGCGGCGGCCCAGCCGGTGCCAGGCGCGCAGCACCGGGTCGCGTTCGCGCTCGTCGCGCGCCACCAGCCACCAGGTCAGCAGCAGCGCGACCACCGCGACCCCGGCGAACAGCGCCGCCAGCCGCGCCGGGGTGGCGTCCAGGCCCAGCGGCTGCAGCATCCGGCGCTGGCGCGCGGCGTCGAAGCCGAGCACGAAGTCGTTCCAGCCGCGGCGCATCCAGTCGGCCAGGTCGAAGGCGGGACCGGCGCCGAGCGCCCCGAGCAGGCCCTCGGCGCCGGGGCGGCGGTCGTCGATGGTGTCGTAGATGCGTTCGGGCGCGACCGCGGCGGTGGGGTCGACCCGCACCCAGCCGCGGCCTTCCAGCCAGACCTCGTTCCAGGCATGGGCGTCGGAACGGCGCACCAGCCAGTAGCCGCCGATCGGGTTGCGATAGCCGCCGGCATAGCCGGTGACCACCCGCGTCGGCACGCCGGCGGCGCGCATCAGCACCGCGAACGCGGAGCTGAAGTGCTGGCAGAAACCGAGCCTGGTCTCGAACAGGAACTCGTCGACCGCGTGGCGGCCGGCCGGCGGCGCGCCCAGCGAGTAGGCGAAGTCGCGGTTGATCAGGTCCAGCGCGCGCCGGACCACGGCCGCGTCGTCGTCGCCGGCCTCCGCGCGCCACTGCCGCGCCAGCGCGATCGAGCGCGGGTTGAATCCGGCCGGCAGGCGCAGCGCCGCCTGGCGCAGCAT
Source organism: Gammaproteobacteria bacterium (assembly GCA_046566095.1). Classification (GTDB taxonomy): domain Bacteria; phylum Pseudomonadota; class Gammaproteobacteria; order Xanthomonadales; family Xanthomonadaceae; genus CAMPJU01. The sequence continues at coordinate 2,146 of JBKHXI010000001.1, forward strand.
CGGCGACAACTGCGGGTCGAAGCTGCGCGGCGGCGACGAGCGCATCCGCCAGCGGGTCAGGCCGGTCAGCGGGCGCGGCACCTCCAGCCCGTGGTCGCCGGTCAGGCGCGCGCCTTCGGGGGCCTCGCGCACCAGTTCCAGCGCGACCAGGCGGTCGCGCTCGGTCGGTTCCAGCTCGATCCGGTATTCCCAGGTGGTCGCCCCCGGCGCCACCTGCGCCGGCGGCATGCCGCGCAGCCAGGGCGATTCGCGCCAGGTCAGCCCGTCGAAGTCCCACAGCACCGGGCCGCGCCAGTACATCTGCTGCGGCGCCGGCTCGGCGCCGACGAAGCTGGCGCGCAGCGCGGGACTGTCGTCGGCCAGCAGGTCGATCCATTCGGAGGGGGTCATCTCCCCGGACAGGCCCGGCCGCGCCAGTGCGCGTTCGGGCACGCCCCACAGCGGCGCCGCCAGCCGCGGGAACAGCCAGAACACCGCGAGCGCGACCGGCAGCCCGAGCAGGATCATCCGCCACACCGCGGCGAAGCGGCGCCAGGGCGGCGGCGCGCGGCGGCTGTCGCCCGATTCCAGTTCCGCCAGCCGCTGCAGCGCGGCCAGCGCCAGGGTGATCGCGGCCAGGCCCATGGCCAGCGACAGCGGCCCTTGGTCGAGCAGGAAGGTCGCGAACGGCGCGAACAGGGCGAAGCCGACCAGGCTGCGCGCATCGCGCAGCGCCAGGGTCTCGGCCGGCTTGATCGCCAGCATCGCCGCCAGCAGCGCGCAGCCGGTGTCGCGGCCGATCGAGAAGCGCATCGTCGCCAGCACCGCGGCCAGCAGCGCCAGCGCCAGCACCACCCGCATCCAGGCCGGCAGCGGCTTGCGCCAGGACAGCGCGGTGACCGCGACCCCGGTGGCGGCGATCCCGGCCGCCAGCCCCGCCGGCAGCTGCAGCAGCAGCGGCAGCAGGCAGGCGGCGGCCGCCAGCAGGGTCCAGCCGCGGCTGCGCGGGTCCAGCTGCAGCCGGCCCGGCACGGCCAGCGGATCGGAGTGCAGCGCCGCCGACGCGCTCATCGCGCGCCGTTCCCGGTGCCGGCCCGGGGCATCAGCGCCAGCGCCCGCAGGCAGGCATGGCGATGGGCGCTGCCGCGGTCGGGGCCCAGTGGCGGCTGCCCCGGCAGCTGCAGGCGGTAGCGGCGGTTCTCGCGCTCGGCCTCGTCGACCCAGCGCGCCAGCCGCCGGATCCGGTCCTCGTGGCCGAGGCCGGCGAGCTGGTGCCAGTCCAGGTCGACGTCGGCGCCCAGCGGCTGCTCGTACTCGCGCACCAGCAGGCTGTCGCGGCGCGCCGAAGGCTTCCAGGCGATCGCGCGGCGGGCATCGCCGCGGCGGTAGCCGCGCAGGTGGTGGACGTCGTCGCCGGCCGGGTGCAGGCGGGCGCGGGTGGCGCTGCCGGCGCCCTCGGGCAGCGGCGGCCCGCCGCTTTCCGGCGCCGGGTACACGAGCACCGGAACGTCCGGCCAGACCCAGGACCACGCGCGCACCAGGCCCAGCGGCCGGGTGCTGGAGATCTTCAGGCGCGGCGGCTGCAGCCAGCCGCGTTGGTGGGTCGGCAGCGGCAGCACCGCCTCGCCGGCGCCGGCGTCCAGCGACAGCACCGCGATCGCGCCGCCGCCGTCGATCCGCAGTCCGTGGCGCTCGTGCCCGGGTTCGGCGCGCAGGTGCAGGCGCAGCGCCAGCGGCCGCCCGGCCGGCACCGGCTCGGCGCCCACCGCCACCAGCGCCAGGCCGCTGAGCTGCAGGTGCGCCAGCAGCAGGCCGGTGAGGCTGGCCCCGGCCAGCAGCAGCGCCAGCAGGAAGGCGGGATTGTTGTTGTAGTTCAGCGCGCCCACCGCCATCGCCAGCAGCAGTGCGCCGAAGAACAGGCCGAACCCGGTGGGCAGCACGTAGATCCGGCGCCGGTCCAGGCGCACCGGCAGCGGCTCGGGCGCGCGCGGCCGGATCCAGGCCGCCAGCCGCCCGCGCCAGCGCGCCGGCGCGGCGGCGCCGGGCGGGAACGGGCTGGAGGCGGTTGCGGGCATGGCGTCGGTCCGGTGCGGGCGGCCGGGCACGGCCGGGGCGAGGGTCGCGCGGCGGCGCCGCGGCATCGGCCGCCGGCGGTCAGTCCACCGGGACCGCGTGCAGCACGGCCTTGGCCAGCGCGGTGCCGTCGCCGGCGTCGGCCTCGGCCACCAGCCGGTGCGCGGCCACCGCGACGAACAGCGCCTGCACGTCCTCGGGCAGCACGTGGCCGCGTCCGAGCAGCAGCGCATAGGCGCGGGCGGCGCGCAGCAGCGCGATCCCGGCGCGCGGCGACAGCCCGACGCGCACGCCGGGGTGGCGGCGGCTACGCGCCAGCAGCGCGTGCACGTAGCCGACCAGGGCCTGGCTGGCGTGCACCTCGAGCACCGCGCGCCGCAGCGCCAGCACGTCGTCGGCGCCGAGCAGCGGCGGCGCCTGCGCGATCATGCGGCGCCGGTCGGCGCCGGCCAGCAGCGCCAGCTCCGCCTCCTCGCCGGGGTAGCCGAGGCCCAGCCGCAGCAGGAAGCGGTCCAGCTGCGAGTCCGGCAGCGGATAGGTGCCGGCCAGGTCCACCGGGTTCTGGGTGGCGATGGCGAAGAACGGCTCCGGCAGCGCATGGGTGATGCCGTCGACCGTCACCTGGTGCTCGGCCATGGCTTCCAGCAGCGCGCTCTGGGTGCGCGGCGGCGCGCGGTTGATTTCGTCGGCCAGCAGCACGTGCGCGAACACCGGGCCGGGATGGAACTCGAAGCGCCGCGCCTGCGCGTCGAACACCGACACGCCGATGATGTCCGAGGGCAGCAGGTCGGAGGTGAACTGCACGCGCTGGAAGCCCAGGCCAAGGGTCGCGGCCAGCGCATGGGCGAGGGTGGTCTTGCCGAGGCCCGGCAGGTCCTCGATCAGCAGGTGGCCGTCCGACAGCAGCGCGACGAACGCCAGCCGCACCTGCTCGGGCTTGCCGAGCACCAGCGTGTTGACCTGCGCCTGCGCGGCTTTCACCGCCTCGCGCAGGCCATCGGATAGCATCGTCGTGGTCTTCGTCGCCGTGGTTGCGGACATTCGCGCGCCCCGGGGAGCCTGGAAGATCCCCCTGGTCGAGTGTAACGAGGTCGCAGTCAGGATGCGGAACCGATGATCGCGCGGACCGATGCCCGGGCCTGGTTCATCGCCCTGTGGGCGCTGGTGCTCGGCCTGAAGCTGCTGGTCGCCGCGCGCCTGCCGCTGTTCGTGGACGAGGCCTTCTACTGGCAGGAAGGGCGGCACCTGGCCGCGGCCTATTCCGACCTGCCCGGCCTGACCGCCTGGCTGACCCGGCTCGGCACGGCCGTGTTCGGCGACCATGCGCTGGCGCTGCGGCTGCCGTTCCTGCTGGTCGCGGCGTCCCTGCCGTGGCTGGTCGCGCGGATCACGGCGCGCGAATACGGGCCGCAGGCGGGCTGGCAGGCCGGCTGCTTCGCGCTCCTGCTGCCGCTGGCCGGCAGCCTGGGGCTGCTGGCGCTGCCGGATGCGACCATGGCGCTGGCCACGCTCCTGTGCGTGGACGCGGGCGCGCGCCTGCTGCGCCGGGTCGATGCCGGCGCTGCGCTGGAACTGGCGGCCGGACTGGCGATCGGCGCGCTGAGCCATTACCGCTTCATCGCGGTGATCGGAGTCGGCCTGCTGGTCCTGCTGCTGCTGCCGGAGGGACGGCGGGTGCTGCGCGACGTGCGGGTCTGGATCGCGATCGCGTTCGGCGCGGCGGCCTGGACCCCGCTGCTGTTCTGGAACCTCGACAACGCCGAAGCCGGCCTGCGCTTCCAGCTGATCGAGCGCCATCCCTGGAGCTTCCAGCTGCAGGGCGCCTGGTTCCTGGCGATCCAGTCGCTGCTGGTGACGCCGCTGCTGTTCGCGGCGCTGCTGTGGGCGGCCTGGCGCGAGCGCGGCGCGGCGGCGGCGCGGCGCTACTTCGCCTGGCTGGGCGGGCTGGTGCTGCTGGGGTTCCTGGTGCTGGGCTTCTTCGCCGACGTCGACCGGGTCAGCTTCCACTGGCCGCTTCCCGGCTACCTGGCGCTGCTGCCGCTGCTGCCGGCGGTGCTGGCGGCGTGGCCGGGCTGGCTGCGCGTGGCCACCTGGGTCACCGCGGCGCTGGGGCTGGCCGCGGTGCTGGGCTACTACGTGGCGGTGTCGGTTCCGGAGGTGCGCGCCCGCAGCGCCGCCGAGAAGTGGTATCCCTACAACTTCGCCGGATGGGACCGGCTGGCCGAGGCGGTGCGCGCGGAGCTGGCGACCATGCCGCCCGGCACCCGGCTGGTCGCCGGCAACTTCAAGGTCGGGGCGGAACTGGGCTTCGCGCTCGGGCGCCACGACATCCCGGTGCTCGACCACGAACTCAACGCCAGCCACGGGCGCGCGCCGCAGCTGCGGCTGTGGGGCCTGGAAGTGTCCGACCGCGCCGGGTTCGGCGATCCGCCGGTGCTGCTGGTGCTGGCGCCGGGCGACGTGCGCTACCGCGACCTGCTGCGCCGCTACCACCGCGTCTGCGAAATCGCCGGGCCGCTGCCGGCGCCGCGCACCGTGCAGGTCGACCATGGCCGCCAGCGCTTCCTGCTGTTCCGGATCCTGGAGCGGCGGCCGGGGCCGTGCACGCTGCCGGCGATGGCCTGGATCGACGCGCCGGCCGCCGGTGCGCGGGTGGGCCGGCGCTTCGAGGCGGCGGGCTGGGCGTTCAAGGACGGGGTCGGGCTGGCCCGGGTCGAGGTGACGCTCGACGGGAAGGTGGTCGCCGAGGCCGAATACGGCCTGGACAGCCCCGGGGTCGCGGACTACTGGAAGCTGTCGACCGACCCCGCGCATCCGCGGGTGGGCTGGCGCGCGCAGGTCGACCTGGGGCCGCACCTGCCCGCCGGCACCACCGCCTGGCTCGGCCTGCGGCTGCACGGCGCCGACGGCAGCATCGAGGACTGGCCGGAGCAGCCGCTGCGGCTGGCCCGCTGACGCCGCTCAGGGCACGCGGAAGCCGGCCTCGCGCAGCAGCCGGGCGGTGGCGATCAGCGGCAGACCGACCAGTGCGGTCGGGTCGCTGCTCTCGATCGCCTCGAACAGCCCGATCCCCAGGCCTTCGGACTTGAAGCTGCCGGCGCAGTCGAGCGGCTGCTCGGCCTCGACGTAGCGCGCGATCTCGGCCTCGTCCAGCACGCGGAACCGCACCAGGGTCGTGTCCAGCGCCGCCAGCGCCGTCGTCCCCGCACGCGCCAGGCAGACCGCGGTGTGGAACGCGACCGTGCGCCCGGACATCGCGTGCAGCTGCGCGCATGCGGACGCGCGCGTTCCGGGCTTGCCCAGCGGCGTTCCGTCGAGGTCGGCGACCTGGTCGGAACCGATCGCCCAGGCCGGCGCGGACTGCGCGGCGACCGCCCGCGCCTTGGCCTCGGCGAGCCGCTGCGCCAGCGCGGCCGGCGCCTCGGCGGGCAGGGGCGTCTCGTCGACCGCGGGCAGCGCGGTGGCGAACGGCAGCCGCAGGCGCGCCAGCAGTTCGCGGCGGTAGGGCGAGCTGGACGCCAGGACCAGGGCGGGCGGCATGGACGCGGACGCCGCTTCAGTGCAGCGGCGCGCGCGCGCGCTCGATCCGGACCAGCTGGTGCTCGATGCGCTCGCGCGCGGCGTCGATCGAGGCCCGCACGCTGTCGAGTTCGCCCACGCTGGCGCCGCCGGCGTGCTCCTGCAGCCACAGCCGCTGGCGCAGCATCTCGCGCATGGCGTCGCGGACCGGATCCTCGCGATGCTCGCCGGCGACCGCCTCGATCTCGGCGCGGGCGGTTCGCAGCCGCGCCTCCAGGGCGTCGGCGGAGTCCAGCACCCGGCTCACCGCGCGCTGGTGGCGCCCGGCGCGGCGGCGGACCGCCACGGCCAGCGCCGCGGCCAGCGCGGCCAGCGAGAGGAGGACGATGGCGATTTCCACGGGTGCTGCGCCGCCTGCGGGACCGGCCCCAGTCTGCCGCGGCGGTCGGCGCCGGGCAAATCCGCCGCCTTCCCGCGCCGGGCAAATCCCCGCCGCGGCAAGGGCTTGCGACGCGCGTGCGCGGTCGCGCGGGTTTGACAGCCCGCCGGGCGGGCCCTAACATTCCGCGTCTTATGTCCGCTGACCTGCCCGGAACTTCGGTCCCCGAGGTGCTGGACGCCTGGCGCATGGTGGCGGCAAGGCGGGGCTTCGAGGGTCGTCTGCCGCTCGCGGCAATGGCCCGCCTGCGCGACAGCCTGTGCCTGGAAACGGGCGGGGAAACGGGCGGGGAGGCGGGCGCGGAGGAAGAAGCCGCAGCCGGGTCCGGGCACGCGCGCTTCGCGCTCGATTTCGGCCGCGACGCGCTGCAGGTGGCCTACGTCGAACTGCGCATCGAGGCGGCGCTGCCGCTGGAATGCCAGCGCAGTCTGCGCCGCTTCGAGTTCCCGGTGCAGGTCGTGCAACGGCTCGGGCTGCTGCGCGACGAGGCGGACGAGGCTGCGCTGCCGGAAGGCTACGAGCCGCTGCTGGTGCCGGAGGACGGCCTGCTGCGGCCCGCCGAGCTGGTCGAGGACGAACTGATCCTCGCCGTGCCGGTGGTGGCGGTGGCGCCGGGCACGGACGCGATGGAACGCGACTGGCCGGCGGACGAGGAAGAACAACGCAGGGCCAGCCCGTTCGCGGCGCTGGCGTCGCTGAAACGGGACCCGCACTGAGCGCCGGGCCCCGGATCCAGCCAGGCATCACATCACGCATCACCCGGAGCATCCCATGGCCGTCCAGAAGTCCCGCAAGTCCCCGTCCAAGCGCGGCATGCGCCGCATGCACGACGCCCTCACCGCCAAGCAGCTGTCGACCGACCCGACCACCGGCGAGATCCACCTGCGCCACCACGTCACCGCCGACGGCTACTACCGCGGCAGGAAGGTCATCGACATCCGCTCGAAGGTCGTCGAAGAGGATTGATCCCCGCGCGGCGGCCTGGCGCCGCCGCGACCAGGGGGCGCCCGCACCGGGCTCCGCCGCGGCCCCGGGCCGGGCGCGGCCGGACGCGGGCGCACGCATCGCCGGCAGCGAATGGGGACCAGCATGGGCAACCAGGTATACGCGCGGATCGCGGGCACCGGCAGCTACCTGCCGGCGCAGGTGGTGACCAATGCGGACCTCGCAGCGCGGGTCGACACCAGCGACGAATGGATCGCCAGCCGCACCGGCATCCGCCAGCGGCACGTCGCCGCCGAGGGCGAGACCACCTGCGACCTGGCCTTCCATGCCGCCGTCCGGGCGATGGAAGCCGCCGGCGTGCAGGCGTCCGAGCTCGACCTGATCGTCCTGGGTACCACCACCCCCGACCTGATCTTCCCGGCGACCGCCTGCCTGCTGCAGGCGCGGCTGGGCGCCAACGGCTGCCCCGCCTTCGACGTCAACGCGGCGTGCTCGGGCTTCGTCTACGCGCTGGCGGTGGCCGACAAGTTCATCCGCGCCGGCGGCGCCCGCACCGTACTGGTGGTCGGCGCCGAGACCCTGACCCGGATGCTGGACTGGAACGACCGCAGCACCTGCGTGCTGTTCGGCGACGGCGCCGGCGCGGTGGTGCTGCGGGCCGACGGGGAGACCGGCATCCTCAGCACCCACATGCACGCCGACGGCGGCAAGAAGGAACTGCTGTGGAACCCGGTCGGGGTGTCGGTCGGCTTCAAGCCCGAGGAGCACAACGCCGGCGTGCGCGTGCTGATGACCGGCAACGAGGTGTTCAAGCACGCGGTCAAGGCGCTGGACTCGGTGGTCGAGGAGACGCTGGAGGCCAACGGCCTGGACCGCCACGACATCGACTGGCTGATCCCGCACCAGGCCAACCTGCGCATCATCGAGGCCACCGCCAAGCGGCTGGACATGCCGATGGAGCGGGTGGTCGTGACTGTCGACCGCCACGGCAACACCTCCTCGGGCTCGGTGCCGCTGGCGCTGGACGAGGCGGTGCGCTCGGGCCGGATCCAGCGCGGCCAGCTGCTGCTGCTGGAGGCCTTCGGCGGCGGCTTCACCTGGGGCTCGGCGCTGCTGCGCTACTAGCCGGCGCCGCGAGCGGCAGCACCGCGGCCCGGCCGCGCCCGGCGCCGCATGCCCCTGCACCCTACGGCCGGGTACAGACGAAGCGGGCGCGGCCTCCCGTATCATGGCCGGCTTTCCGCCACCCACAGGATCGCAGCTTGCGCCAGGCCGAACTCGCTTTCGTGTTTCCCGGGCAGGGCTCGCAGGCCCCGGGGATGCTGGCCGCGCTGGCCGCGCGCCATCCCGAGGTCGAGGCCGCCTTCGCCGAGGCCTCCGCCGGCGCCGGTGTGGACCTGTGGCCGATCGCCGCCGGCGGCGACCCGCGCCTGGACCAGACCGAGTTCACCCAGCCCGTGCTGCTGGCCGCCGGGATCGCGGTGTGGCGGGTCTGGCAGTCGCTCGGCGGCCCGGCGCCGGCGCGTCTGGCCGGTCACAGCCTGGGCGAATACACCGCGCTGATCGCGGCCGGCGTGCTGGCCCTGGCCGACGGCGCGCGCCTGGTGCGCGAGCGCGGCCGGCTGATGCAGGCGGCGGTGCCGGCCGGTGCCGGCGCCATGGCCGCGGTGATCGGCGCCGAGGACGCGGTGGTGGCCGAGGCCTGCCGGGAGGCGTCCGGCGACGCTGGCGACGCAGTGGTGGTCCCGGCCAACTTCAACTCGCCCGGGCAGGTGGTGATCGGCGGCGACGCGGCGGCGGTCGAGCGGGCGCTGGCGGCGCTGGCCGAACGCGGCGTGCGCAAGGCGGTGCAGCTGCCGGTCAGCGTGCCTTCGCACACGCCGCTCATGCGCGGGGCGGCCGAACGGCTGGCCGCCGCCATGGACACGGTGGCCTGGCAGGCGCCGGCGCTGCCGGTGGTGCAGAACGTGGAAGCCCGCGCCTACCAGGACCCGGCCGCGATCCGCGATGCGCTGGTGCGCCAGCTCTACCTGCCGGTGCGCTGGACCGGCTGCGTGCAGGCGCTGGCGGCGCAGGGCGCCACCCGGATCGCCGAATGCGGCCCGGGCAAGGT
>JBKHXI010000002.1:0-2091 GCA_046566095.1 Gammaproteobacteria bacterium
CTCGCCTTCTTCCAGGTCCACGACCTGACCGGCTTCGGCATCGAGGACCTGCCGCTGGCGACCGCCGCCGCCGGCGCCCTGCTCGGCTACGTCGAGGAGACCCAGAAGCAGCGGCTGCCGCACCTGAGCGCGATCGCGGTCGAATCCGGCGACGGCGCGATCGCGATGAACGCCGCCACCCGCCGCCATCTGGAGCTGGACACGCGCGTGGACGGTGAGCTGCGCCACACCCTGCTGGGCGTGCTCGATTCCAGCGTCACGCCGATGGGCGGGCGCCTGCTGCGGCGCTGGCTGCACCGCCCGTTGCGCGACCGCGACATGCTGCGCCACCGCCACCAGGCGGTCGCCACGCTGCTGGAATCGGGCGCCGGCGAATCGCTGCGCGAGGCCTTCCGCGCGCTCGGCGACCTGGAACGCATCCTCTCGCGGGTGGCCCTGCGCAGCGCACGCCCGCGCGACCTGTCGACCCTGCGAGACGGCCTGTCGCTGCTGCCGCGGCTGCGCGGCCTGCTCGCCCCGCTCGACGCGCCGCGCCTGGCCGATCTGGCCGGCATGCTCGGCGAGCACGACGCGACCGCCGCCCTGCTGCGCCGCGCGCTGGTCGAGCAGCCGCCGGCGCTGGCGCGCGACGGCGGCATGCTCGCGGACGGCTACGACGCCGAACTCGACGAGCTGCGCGCGCTGTCGACCCGGGCCGACGACTTCCTGGTCGATCTCGAACGGCGCGAGCGCGAGGCCAGCGGCATCGCCAGCCTCAAGGTCGGCTACAACCGCGTGCACGGCTACTACCTGGAGGTCGGCAAGGCCCAGGCCGGAAAGGTGCCCACCCATTACACCCGGCGCCAGACCCTGGCCAACGCCGAGCGCTACATCACCGAGGAGCTCAAGGCCTTCGAGGACAAGGTGCTCGGCGCACGCGAGCGGTCGCTGGCGCGCGAGAAACGGCTGTACGAGGACCTGGTGGACACCCTGGCCGGCCGGCTGGAACCGCTCAAGGCCTGCGCCGCGGCGCTGAGCGAGCTCGACGTGCTGGCCTGCTTCGCCGAACGCGCGGCGCTGCTGGACTGGTCGCGGCCTGTGCTCTCCGAGGCGCCGGGCATCCGCATCGAACGCGCCCGCCACCCGGTGGTCGAGGCGGTGCGCGACGAGCCGTTCGAGCCCAACGACCTGGTGCTCGGCGACGAGCCGGTCGCGCTGGAGGGCGGCGGAACGCTCGCGCCGCGCCGGATGCTGGTGATCACCGGCCCGAACATGGGCGGCAAGAGCACCTATATGCGCCAGAACGCGCTGATCGTGCTGCTGGCGCATATCGGCAGCTTCGTGCCGGCCGCGCGCGCGACGATCGGCCCGATCGACCGGATCCTGACCCGGATCGGCGCCGGCGACGACCTGGCGCGCGGGCAGTCGACCTTCATGGTCGAGATGAGCGAGACCAGCTACATCCTGCACCACGCCACGGAACGGTCGCTGGTGCTGATGGACGAGATCGGCCGCGGCACCTCCACCTACGACGGCCTGGCCCTGGCCGAGGCCTGCGCGCGGCACCTGGCGCAGGCCAACCGCAGCTACACCCTGTTCGCGACCCATTACTTCGAACTGACCGCCCTGGCCCAGCCGGGCAGCGGCATCGCCAACGTGCACCTGGACGCGGTCGAGCACCGCGGCCAGGACGGCAGCGAGCGGCTGGTGTTCATGCACGCGGTCCGGGACGGCCCGGCCGACCGCAGCTTCGGCCTGCAGGTCGCCGCGCTCGCGGGGTTGCCGCCCGGGGTGGTGCGGCAGGCGCGCGCACGCCTGGCGGACCTGGAGCAGGCCGGCCGCGACGCGCCGCGGCCGTCCCTGGCCACCGCCGCGCTGGACGCGCCGCAGCAGATCGGCCTGTTCGCGCCCAGCCATGCCGCGCTGGAGGCGCTGGCCGGCCTGGATCCCGACGAGCTGACGCCGAAGCAGGCGCTCGAGGCCCTGTACCGCCTCAAGTCCCTGCTCTGAAGCCCCCGTCGTCGAAGCCCCCTCGTCGTCCCGAGCGCAGCGAGGGACCTGCTGTTTCGCAGTTCGCACCTTCTGCCCAGTTCGCATCGAGTGGAGCAGGTG
>JBKHXI010000003.1:0-2313 GCA_046566095.1 Gammaproteobacteria bacterium
CTCGACCCGCCCGGCAAGATCAAGGTGGTGCCGACCAAGGCCATGGTCACCCAGCGCGACCTGGCGCTGGCCTATTCGCCGGGCGTGGCCTACGCCTGCGAGGCCATCGTCGCCGACCCCACGGCCGCCGGCACCCTGACCGCGCGCGGCAACCTGGTCGCGGTGATCTCCAACGGCACCGCGGTGCTGGGCCTGGGCGACATCGGGCCGCTGGCCGGCAAGCCGGTCATGGAAGGCAAGGGCGTGCTGTTCCGCAAGTTCGCCGGCATCGACGTGTTCGACATCGAGATCGACGAGAAGGACCCCGACCGTCTGGTCGACATCATCGCCAGCCTGGAGCCGACCTTCGGCGGCATCAACCTGGAGGACATCAAGGCGCCGGAGTGCTTCATCGTCGAGCGCAAGCTGCGCGAGCGCATGAACATCCCGGTGTTCCACGACGACCAGCACGGCACCGCGATCATCGTCGGCGCGGCGGTGGTGAACGCGCTGGAGATCGTGGGCAAGGATTTCGCCGACGTGAAGGTCGCGACCACCGGCGCCGGCGCCGCCGGCATCGCCTGCCTGGACATGCTGGTGGCGCTGGGCATCCGGCGCGAGAACATCATCGCCTTCGACCGCGAGGGCGTCATTTACGAAGGCCGCCCGAACCTGGACCCGGACAAGGCGCGCTACGCGGCCAGGACCGACAAGCGCGAGCTGGCGCAGATCGTCGAGGGTGCGGACATCTTCCTGGGCCTGTCGGCCGGCGGCATCCTCAAGCCCGAGATGGTCGCGACGATGGCCGACAGGCCGATCATCCTGGCGCTGGCCAACCCGCACCCGGAGATCCTGCCGGAGGAGGCGAAGGCGGTGCGCCCGGACGCGATCATCGCCACCGGCCGCAGCGACTACCCCAACCAGGTCAACAACGCGCTGTGCTTCCCGTACATCTTCCGCGGCGCGCTGGACGTGGGCGCGACCGGGATCAACGAGCCGATGAAGCTGGCCTGCGTGCACGCGATCGCGCAGCTGGCGCGGATCGAGGCCTCGGACCTGGCGGGCGCCTACGCCGGCGAGTCGCCGACCTTCGGCCCGGACTACCTGATCCCGCGCCCGTTCGACCCGCGCCTGCTGGTGATGCTGGCCCCGGCGGTGGCGCGCGCGGCGATGGAGTCGGGCATCGCCACCCGCCCGATCGAGGACTTCGAGGCCTACGAGGAGAAGCTCGGCCAGTTCATCTATCGCACCGGCCTGGTCATGAAGCCGGTCTACGACCGCGCCCGCCGCGAGCGCAAGCGCGTGGTCTACGCCGAGGGCGAGGAGTACACCGTGCTGCGCGCGGTGCAGACGGTGATCGATGAGAAGCTGGCGCACCCGATCCTGATCGGCCGGCCGGAAGTGATCAACGACCGGATCGGCAAGCTCGGCCTGCGCATGCGCGAAGGCGTGGACTTCGAGCTGACCAACATCAACTCCGACCCGCGCTTCGACGAATACTGGCAGCAGTACCACGCGCTGACCGAGCGCCGCGGCGTGACCCCGGACGCGGCCAAGAACCTGCTGCGCTCGCGGCCCACGCTGATCGCGGCGCTGATGGTCGAGCGCGGCGAGGCCGACGCCATGATCTGCGGCATCGTCGGCCGCTACCACAAGAAGCTGGGCTACCTGCGCAGCGTGTTCGACTTCGACCCGGGCGTGACCGGCACCGCGGCGATGACCGGGGTGATCAACGACCAGGGCGTGTGGTTCTTCCTCGACACCCACGTGCAGGTGGACCCGAGCGCCGAACAGATCGCCGAGAGCACCCTGCAGGCGACGCTGCGGCTGAAGCTGTTCGGGATCGAGCCGCGGGTGGCGCTGCTGTCGCATTCCAACTTCGGCAGCCACGACGACGCCTCGGCGAACAAGATGCGGCGGGTGCGCGAGATCCTGCGCAACCGCATGCCGCGGCTGGAGGTGGACGGCGAGATGATGGCAGACACCGCCTGGAACACCGAGCTGCGCCACCACATCTTCCCCAACACCACCCTGCACGGCCGCCCGAACCTGTTCGTGCTGCCGAACCTGGACGCGGCCAACATCGTCTACAACATGGTCCGGGTGATGACCGATGGCGTGGCGCTGGGCCCGATCCTGATGGGCCTGGACCAGCCGGCGCACATCCTGACGCCCGCTTCGACCGTTCGGCGCGTGGTCAACATGACCGCGATCGCGGCGGTCGACGCCCAGATCCGCGCGCACCAGCCGAGCCTGGGCCTCGGGCGGATCCTGCGCGGGGATTGAGGGCGCGCGGGTCGCAGCTTACGCAGCTCCTACAGCCAGGGTAGGCGG
>JBKHXI010000004.1:0-13604 GCA_046566095.1 Gammaproteobacteria bacterium
TTCACCGGACTGCCGCGCGAGCCCGAGTGGGAGCGTTCGCGGACCCTGCCGCTGTTCCTGCCGGGCGCGCAGGCGATGCGCGGCTGGCTGCCGGACTGGGCCGCGGTCCAGGTCGACCTCGGCCGGCGCGACCGCGCCATCGACGCCGGCGAACTGCCGGCTCCGCCGCCCGCGCGGCGGCTTCCCCTTCCCGGCGGCGCATCCGCGCCGCCCGCAACCGGCGCCTGAGCGCCAGGACACAGGACCATGTGCGGCATCGTCGGCATCGTGGGAACCACCGAGGTCGCGGGCGCGCTGTACGACGGGCTGACCGTCCTGCAGCACCGCGGCCAGGACGCGGCCGGCATCGCCACCGCGGACGGTTCGCATCTGCACCTGCAGAAGGGCAACGGGCTGGTACGCGACGTGTTCGACGCGCGCCGGATGCGGCTGCTGACCGGGCGCGTGGGCATCGGCCACTGCCGCTATCCGACCGCGGGCGCGGAGGGCGACGACGAGGCCCAGCCGTTCTACGTCAATTCCCCGTACGGCATCGCGCTGGCGCACAACGGCAACCTGGTCAACGCCGACGCGCTGCGCCGCGAGGTGTTCGAGCAGGACCGCCGCAACATCAACACCGAATCGGACTCGGAGGTGCTGCTGAACGTGTTCGCGCACGAGCTCGACACCCAGCGCACGCTGACCCCGGACACCGTGTTCCGCGCGATCGAGGGCGTGCACCGGCGCTGCGTCGGCGGCTATGCGGCGGTGGCCCTGGTGCTCGGGCTGGGGATGGTGGCCTTCCGCGACCCGCACGGGATCCGGCCGCTGGTGCTGGGCCGTCGCAGGCTCCAGGACGGCGGCGAGGAATACATGGTCGCTTCCGAATCGGTGGCGCTGGACGTGCTCGGCTTCGAGCGGATGCGCGACGTGGCGCCCGGCGAGGGCGTGGTGGTGACCGCGCGCGGCGAGCTGCACACCCGTGCCTGCGCGCCGCCCGCTAGGCACACGCCGTGCATCTTCGAGTACGTCTACCTGGCGCGCCCGGACTCGATGATCGAGGACGTTTCGGTGCACAAGGCGCGGATGCGCATGGGCGTCAAGCTCGGCGAGAAGATCCTGCGCGAGCGCCCCGACCACGACATCGACGTGGTGATCCCGATCCCGGACACCTCGCGCGATTCGGCGCTGGAGATCGCCAACGTGCTCGGGGTGAAGTACCGCGAGGGCTTCATCAAGAACCGCTACGTCGGCCGCACCTTCATCATGCCGGGGCAGGGCGAGCGGGTGAAGTCGGTCAAGCGCAAGCTCAACCCGATCCCGCTGGAGTTCAAGGGCCGGGTGGTGCTGCTGGTGGACGATTCGATCGTGCGCGGCACTACCTCGCGGCAGATCGTGCAGATGGCGCGCGAGGCCGGCGCGCGCAAGGTCTACTTCGCCTCGGCGGCGCCGCCGGTGCGGCACGCCAACGTCTACGGCATCGACATGCCGGCGCCTTCGGAACTGGTGGCGCACGGGCGCAGCGAGCGCGAGGTGCAGGAGCTGCTCGGCTGCGACTGGCTGGTCTACCAGGACCTGGCGGACCTGGAGGCCGCGGTGTCTGGGCCCAAGCAGAACATCCGCCAGTTCGATTCGTCCTGCTTCAACGGCCAGTACGTGACCGGCATCGAGGACGGCTACTTCGAGCGGATCGGGCAGCTGCGTTCGGACGAGGCCAAGACCACGCGTCGGGCGTCGTGAGGCCGCGCCGGGACTGCACGCCCGCGGCTGCGGTGGCGCGGGCGACGGCGCGCTGCGGGGAAGGCCATCGCCGCCGCGGCGGCTCCGCCATGGACCGGCGGCGCACCGGCTCCCACATCGAGCCGCGGCCGTGCGGGCGCCGCCCGGCGCGAGGGGCCGGCGGCGCGCGCGGCATGGCGCGGCGGTGAGCGGTTCTCTGTTCGAAGCCGCGCGCGCCTGCCTGGCGGCCGCCACGGCTTCGGAGAAGCTGGCGCGCACCCGCGCCGCGGCGGCGGCGTTCGCGGCCGGGGCGCTGGCCACGCCCGCCACTGCGCCGCCGCCGGCGCCGATCCGGATGCCCGGGCGCCCGCCGCGCCCGCGGCTGGTGCACCCGCGCGCATTGCCGCGGCGCGGCCTGGGCAGCGACGAGGGACGCGTGGCCTTCGTGCACGCCATCGCCCACATCGAGTTCAACGCCATCGACCTGGCCTGGGACGCCGTCTACCGTTTCCGCGGCCTGCCGGCGGACTACTACGCCGACTGGGTGCGCGTGGCCGACGACGAGGCCCGGCACTTCGCCCTGCTGCGCGCGCGCCTGCGCGAGCTGGGCGCCGACTACGGCGATTTCGACGCCCACAACGGCCTGTGGGAAATGGCCGAGAAGACTGCCGGCGACGGACTGGCGCGGATGGCGCTGGTGCCGCGGGTGCTGGAGGCGCGCGGCCTGGACGTGACGCCCGGCATGATCGCCAGGCTGCGCGGGCTCGGCGACCAGGACACCGCCGACATCCTGGCGCTGATCCTGCGCGAGGAGGTCGCGCACGTGGCGGCCGGCAGCCGCTGGTTCCGCTGGCATTGCGAACGCGCCGGGGTGGAGCCCGCCGCGACCTTCCGCCGGCTGCTGCGCGAATACGCGCGGCCGGTGCTGCACGGCTCGTTCAACCGCCCGGCGCGGCTGGCCGCCGGTTTCGATGCCGAGGAACTCGACACCCTCGACCGCCTCGCCACGCCGTAGGCGCGGGCCTTGCTCGCGATCGCCGCGTGCCGCCTGCGCCGTCCGGATCGCGCCCAAGGGGCGCTCCTACGGGTCCGGTCGCCCGCCGTAGGCGCGGGCCTTGCCCGCGATCGCCGCGTGCCGGCAGCGCGGTCCGGATCGCGCCCAAGGGGCGCTCCTGCGGTCGTGGCAGGTCACAGGGCCTGCAGGCGCATCCCGTCGGCGTCCACGCGCAGCACCGAGCCCTGTTCGTACCAGTCGCCCAGCACCACCCGCCGGCAGGCGCGGCCGCCGACCTGGAGCGCGTGCAGCGCCGGGCGATGGGTGTGCCCGTGGATCATGGTCGACAGTCCGTAGCGCGCGAAGGTCGCGTCGACCGCCTGCGGGGCGACATCGGCGATCGTCTCGATCGTGCCGGCGTCCTGCAGGCCGGACTGGTGGGCGCGGCTCGCCGCCCGCGCCTGGCGGGCGAAGTCCGCGCGCGCGGCCAGCGGCTGGGCCAGGAACCCCGCCTGCCAGTCCGGATCGCGGGTGCGGGCGCGGAACGACTGGTAGTCGCTGTCGCCGGTGCACAGGGTGTCGCCGTGCAGCAGCAGCACCGGCTCGCCGCCCAGCACGACCACCGCGGGATCCGGCAGGATGCGCATGCCGGCACGGCGCGCGTAGTCCTCGCCGAGCAGGAAGTCGCGGTTGCCGCGGATGAAGAACACCGGCACGCCGGCCGCGACCAGGGCGCGCAGCCGCGCCGCTACGAACTCGCCGAGCGGCGAGGGATCGTCGTCGCCGATCCAGGCCTCGAACAGGTCGCCGAGGATGTAGAGCGCGTCGGCGCCGGCCGCCTGCTCGCGCAGGAAGCGGCCGAACAGTTCGGCGATGTGCGGACGCGCCGCGTCCAGGTGCAGGTCGGAGACGAACAGCGTGGCCATCGCGGCATTGTAGGCGCTCGCCCGGTCCGGCAACCCGCCCTGTCGTCCCGAGCACAGCGGGGGACCTGCCCATCGGCTGTCGGCCAGGAGCAAAGCAGGTCCCTCGCTGCGCTCGGGAGACGAAGGGGGAGGGAGGCGTCTCCGCCGGGGTCCTCCCCCGGGACCGGCTAAAATCCTGTCCTCCGCAAGCATCCGTTCCAGGGTCGCGGCTTCCGCGACCGCGCCTTGCGGGCGTACCTGCCGATACCGCGTCTTCCGAAACCACGCCTTCCTCCGAGCCCCAACGCATGGCCTGCCGCACCCGCTTCGCCCCCAGTCCCACCGGTTACCTGCACATCGGCGGGGCGCGCACCGCGCTGTACTGCTGGCTGGAGGCGCGCCGCCGGGGCGGCCAGTTCCTCCTGCGGATCGAGGACACCGACCGCGAGCGCAGCACCCAGGCCGCGATCGACGCGATCCTGCAGGCCATGGACTGGCTGGGCCTGGACTACGACGAGGGCCCGATCTACCAGACCGCGCGACTGGACCGGTACCGCGAGGTCGCCCGGCAACTGCTGGACGCCGGCAAGGCCTACTACGCCTACGAGTCGCGCGAGGAACTCGAGGCGATGCGCGAGGCGGCGATGGCGAGGGGCGACAAGCCGCGCTACGCGGGTACCGCCCGCGACGCAGGCCTGCCGTACCGCGACGACCCGAACCGGGTGCTGCGCCTGAAGAACCCGCTCGAGGGCAGCGTCGCCTGGGACGACAAGGTCAAGGGCCGGATCGAGATCGCCAACAGCGAGCTGGACGACCTGGTGCTGCTGCGCCCGGACGGCCATCCCACCTACAACTTCGCGGTGGTGGTCGACGACCTGGACATGCGCATCACCGACGTGGTCCGCGGCGACGACCACGTCAACAACACCCCGCGCCAGATCAACATCTACCGCGCGCTCGGCGCGCCGGTGCCGGCGTTCGCGCACCTGCCGATGATCCTGGACGAGCACGGCGCCAAGCTGTCCAAGCGCACCGGCGCGGCCGACGTGATGCAGTACCGCGACGCCGGCTACCTGCCGCACGCGCTGCTCAACTACCTGGCGCGGCTGGGCTGGTCGCACGGCGACCGGGAGCTGTTCTCGATCGCCGAGCTGCAGGCCCTGTTCGACCTCAAGGACGTCAACGCCAAGGCGGCGCGCCTGGACATGGCCAAGCTCGGCTGGCTCAACCAGCAGTACCTGAAGACCGACGATCCGGCGGACGTCGGCCGGCACCTGGAATGGCACCTGCGCGCGGCCGGCTACGACCTGGCGCGCGGCCCGGCGCCCGCCGACCTCGTGATCGCGCTGCGCGAGCGCGCCCAGACGCTGAAGGAGATGGCGGAGAAGTCGGCCTGCTTCTTCGGGCCGCTGCGCCACTACGACGAGGCGGCGGTGGCCAGGCACCTCGGGCCGGCCGCGCGTCCGGCGCTGGCCGAGGCGCGGGCGCGCCTGGCCGCGCTGGGAGAATGGAATCCGGAGGCGATCGCCGCCGCGCTGCAGGCGACCGCCGCGGCGCTGGGCCTGGGCATGGGCAAGGTCGCCCAGCCGTTGCGGGTCGCGATCACCGGCACCCAGGTCAGCCCGGACATCGGCCACACCGTGTACCTGGCCGGCCGGGACGAGGCCCTGGCCAGGATCGACGCCGCCCTGCGCATGGCTCCCGAGGCCAGCTGACATGCCGCGCCCCCCCGCCGCCTGCACCGACCCCGCGCATCACGTCCACGACGCCAGCGCCTTCGTGGCGGCGGTCGAGCGCGCCTGCCGCGAGCGCGGCCTGCGCCTGACGCCGGTGCGCGCGCGGGTGCTCGGGCTGATCGCGCAGTCGCCGCGGCCGCTCAAGGCCTACGACCTGCTGGACCTGATCCGCGAGGGCAACCGCGAGGGCGCCGATCCGCCGGGTGCGGCCGCGCCGCCGACGGTCTACCGCGCGCTCGACTTCCTGCTGGCCAACGGCTTCATCCACAAGCTCGAATCGGTCAACGCGTTCGTGGCCTGCCACCATCCGGAGACCGATCAGCATTCGGTGCCGTTCCTGATCTGCATCCGCTGCCATGCCGCGGTCGAGCTGGAGGACCGCAAGGTGGTCGCGCTGCTCGACGAACGCGCGCGCGCGCTGGGCTTCGAGCCGCAGGCGCAGACCCTGGAAGTGCACGGCCTCTGCGCCCGCTGCATCCGTTGACGAAAAAAAGGGCGCCGCGAACGGCGCCCATCCTGGAGAGGGCGGGCGCCGGGCGCCCGCCGTGGAAAGCGGGAATCGAAGTCAGAAGAACGCGCGCACGCCGAAGGCCACGCCGCGGCCCGGGCGCGGGGCCAGGTCCTTGAGGAACGAGGTGTGCGGCCGCGCCTCCTCGTCCAGCAGGTTGGTGCCGTCCAGGAACACCTCCCAGGCGTTGCCGCCGCGGGTGTCGATGTGCCAGGTGAGGTTGGCGTTGACCAGGGTGTAGCCCGGCGTCGGAGTCTCGAACTCGGCCACGCGGTCCTGCTCGAAGTAGCGCACCGCGCCGAGCGAGGCGCGCCAGGGGCCGCGGTCCCAGCGCAGGTCCGCGCCCAGGCGCGGCGCGACGATCCGCGGCAGGTTGCCCGACAGTGCGATCTCGGCGTGGACGTGGTCCTCGTGGTCGCCATGGTCGAACTCGAGCTCGACCTCGCGGGTGCCGCTGCCGGCCAGCCGGCCGCGGACCACGTCGCCGAAGCCGCGCAGCTGCCAGCGGCCGCTGTCGTTGTCGGCCAGGGTCAGCCGGGCCTCGACCTCGGCGCCGGTGAAGCGCGCGTCTTCCTGGTTCCACACCCGCACCGGCAGCTCGTGCTCTTCCACGCCGGTGTCGGCGAGGTAGATGAAGTCGTCGAAGGCCACGTGATAGACGCTGCCGCGCAGCTCCAGCGGACCCGAATGCCAGTGCACGCCGATCTCGGCGCGGTTGGCGGTCTCCACGCCCAGGCCCGGATCGCCGAACTCGAAGCTGCGGGTGGCCACGTGCTCGCCGGCCGAGTACAGCTCCTCGGCGACCGGGGCGCGCTGGGCGCGGTCCAGGCCGAACGTGAAATGCAGCGCATCGCTCATCTCGTACTTCAGCGCGCCGGACAGGCTGGTGGCGCTGAAGTCGCGCGAGGGGCCGATCGCCTCGGCCGGATCCACTTCGATGTCGACCCGGTCGTGGCGCGCGCCCAGCTCCAGCTTGAGCGGGCCGAACTGGCGTTCGCCGATCCAGAACACGCCGGTGTCGCGGCCGCGGCTGGCGGGCACGAAGGCCTCCTCGCCGATCGCGTCGAAGTCGCGGCGCGCGACCTGCAGGCCGAGCGCGCCGTCCCAGCCGGCCCAGGGACGGTGCCGCAGTTCCAGCCGGCCCTCGGTGCTGTCGTTGTCGAAGACGGTGCCGACCTCCTCGCCCTCGAACTCGGTATGGGTGTACCAGGTGCGCGCGAGCTTGATCCGGGCCGACTGGAACGGCCCGAGGTCGTCGAGGCCGCCGCGGATCTCGCCGCGGCGCTGGTCCATCACGATCCGCACGTCCTCGTCGCCGTGCTCGTCGTGCTCCTCCTCCTCGTGCTCTTCCTCGTGCCCGTCGTGCTCCTCGCCGTGGTGGCCGTGGCCCGGCACGCCGTAGCGGGTGTTGAACAGGCTCCAGGCGCCGCCGATGAAGCCGCGTTCGCCGATGAAGGACAGGCCCAGCGCCGCCGCGTCGGTGCGCACGAAGCTGTTGGGCAGGCGGCCGAAGACCTCGTCCTCGTGCTCCTCCGGATCCTCCTCGTGGTCCTCGTGCTCCTCCTCCCCATGCAGCTCGGCGAAGCCCGGGATCCGGTAGTCGCCGGTCTCGCGGTGCAGGGCGTCGAAGTGGAACACCAGCTTGCCGTCGGCCGAGGTGCCGTCGAGCCGGACCATGCCGGTGCGCTCGTCGTTGACGCTGCCGCCGCGCAGCTCGGCGCGGCCCTCGAAGGGCTGTGCGGTCGGCTGCTCGGGCACGCGGCCGTCGACCACGTTGACCGCGCCGCCGATCGCGCCGCTGCCGTACAGCAGCGTCGCCGGCCCCTTCAGCACTTCGATCTGGTTGGCCAGGAACGGTTCGATGCTGACCGCGTGGTCGACGCTCACGGTCGACACGTCGCCGGAGGCCAGGCCGTCGCTGAGCACCTGCACCCGGGCGCCGTCCAGGCCGCGCAAGATCGGCCGGCCCACGCCCGGGCCGAAGTAGGACGACTGCACGCCGGGCAGGCGCTCGACGGTCTCGCCGAGCGAATTGGACTTGGCCTCGTCCAGGCGGGCGCCGGCCAGCACTTCGACCGGCCGCGCCAGGTCCTCGGCGGTCTGCGGCAGCGGGCTGGCCCGCACCACCACCCGGTCCAGGTCGACCGCCTCGTCGTGGCGGGGATCGGTCGGCGGCGGCTGCTGCGCCCACGCGATCGGGGCCAGGAGCAGGCCGGCGACGGCGACGGCCAGGGGCGAGCGGCGCGGGGGGGTGCGTGGTCGGGACATTCGGTTCTCGGTTAAGCTGACGGGAGGTAGAATGTTATAATGTTCCAACTCGGTGTCCACCCCCCAACCGTCACGGTTCCTTCCAGGTTCATGCAGGCTCCCCCGCCCCGCCCCCGATCCGCCCTGCGCGCCGCCGACAAGATCGGCTTCGCCGCGTCCTTCGTGTGCGCGGTGCATTGCGCCCTGCTGCCGCTGGTCCTGGCCTTCGTGCCGGCGGTGGTGCTGAATGCGGGGGGATGGCTCGATTGGGACCAGGCCTTCGTGGTGTTCGCCACCCTGCTGGGCGCGACCACGCTCAGCCTCGGCTACCGCCGCCATCGCGCCTACCACGCCTGGGCGCTGCTGCTGCCCGGGCTGGCCCTGGTCTGGGCGGCCTCGTTCACCGCGCTGCACGACCACACCGCCGCGCACCTGACGCTGATGGTCGTGGGCGGCTCGCTGCTGGCGGCCGCGCACCTGGTGAACCTGCGCCTGACCCACGGCAGCGCGGTTTCGGACCCGGCCTGAAGGCCGGCTGCGCGGCCCCGCGCGGCCCCGCCGTGCTACCATTTCCGGCTTCGCGCGCACCGGCGCGCCCGCAGAAACCAGACGATCCAGGAGCACGCAGATGGGCAAGGGCGACCGCAAGACCGCCAAGGGCAAGCGCTTCAACAGCAGCTACGGCAAGGCGCGCCCGAAGAGCGCCGCCACGATCGCAGGCGCCGCCGCCGCCCGGCCGGCGGTGAAGAAGGCCGGCAAGACCACCCGGACCACCGTGACCAAGGCTCCGGCGAAGAAGGTCGCGAAGAAGACCGTGGCCAAGGCCTGACCGCGGCAGCGGCCGCCACGCCCGGCCCCGTACCGGCTGGCCGCAGACGAACAGCCCCGCTTCGGCGGGGTTTTTCGTGGGTGCCGGACCTTGGAGGACGGGTGCGCTTCAGGCGACGCGGCGTCCGCCTGCATGGACCGAACGCGCGAAGTCGCCCCCCAGCCAATAGCCCAGTTCCGCCGGGTCGCGGATCCGCCAGTGGACGAAGTCCGCGCGCAGGCCCGGGCGCAGTCGTCCGCGGTCCCCGAGCCCGAGTGCGCGCGCCGCATGTACGCTGGCGCCGCGCAGGGCCTCGCAGGGGGTCAGGTGGAAGTGGGTGCAGGCCAGCTGCATCGCCTGGCGCAGCGAGAGCAGGGGCGAGGTGCCGGGGTTGCAGTCGGTGGCGACCGCCATCGGCACGCCGTGCGCGCGCAAGGCTTCGATCGGCGGCAACCGGGTCTCGCGCAGCACGTGGAAGGCGCCCGGCAGCAGCACCGCGACCGCGCCGCTGGCGGCCATCGCGCGCACGCCCTCGTCGCTGCTGTATTCGACATGGTCGGCCGACAGGCCACCGAACTCCGCCACCAGGCCGGCGCCGCCCAGGTCGCTGAGCTGGTCGGCGTGGAGCTTGACCGGCAGCCCGAGGGCGCGTGCGGCCTCGAACACGCGGCGCGTCTGCTGCGGGCTGAAGCCGATGCCCTCGCAGTACGCGTCGACCGCATCAACCAGGCCTTCGTCGTGCAGGCGCGGCAGCCATTGGACGACGGCATCGATGTAGGCGTCGGCGCGCCCCTCGAACTCCGGCGGCAGCGCGTGCGCGGCCAGACAGGTGGTGCGCACGCCGATGCCCAGCGTCTGGCCGATGCGGCGGGCCACGCGCAGCATCCGGCGCTCGCTGTCCAGGTCCAGGCCGTAGCCGGACTTGATCTCCAGGGTGGTGGCGCCGTCGGCCAGCAGCGCCCGGGCGCGCGGCAGGGATTCGGCGAGCAGGGCGTCCTCGTCGGCGGCGCGGACCGCGCGCACGGTGGACAGGATGCCGCCGCCGGCGCGGGCGATCTGCTCGTAGCTGGCGCCGGCCAGGCGCTGTTCGAACTCGCGGGCGCGGTCGCCGGCGAACACCAGGTGGGTGTGGCAGTCGACCAGGCCCGGCGTGACCCAGCCGCCGTCGACCTGGGTGACTTCGTGCGCGAGCGCTCCGGGTTCGCCCGGAAGCTCGCTACGCGCGCCGACGAAGACGAGCACGCCGTCGCGCCAGCCCAGGGCGCCGTCCCGGATCGCGCCATAGCCCTCGCCGTCGAGCGTGGCGAGGTCCGCGCCCAGCAGCAGCCCATCCCATGTGTTCTCGTCCATGCGGCGATCTTAGCGATGAACGGCGGTTTGCATGGTCAGGCCAGTTGGATTCCAAGCGAAAAATGGCGGGGGCAGGCAGATGGGGGGAGCGGGGGCTCGGTGCGGGACAATCGGCGCCATGGATGGCGCCGATTAGCCTACAGGGGTGAGGCGGCGCGCTTGCGAAGCACTGCTTCGCGCGCCGCCGAACGCCCGCCAGCCAGGATGGCGGGCCGGGCCCGCGAAGCGGGTACTTGCGGCGTGTCCCGCGCCGAGCCCCCGCGCCCACCATCTGCCTCTCCGGCCCGTCACCGCGCTCAGGTTCGCCGGGTCGCGGGGTGCAGGGCCGGGCATCGCCTAGAATCGCGCGATGGACGAGCCGCACGCACTGTGGACCCCGGACGGCTGGCGCCCCGCTCCGCCAACGGACATCGCCGCCTGCCGCCTGCCGGCGATCGCCAACCTGCACTCCCACGCCTTCCAGCGGGCGATGGCCGGGCTGGCCGAGCGCCGCGGCGGCGATCCGGACGGCGCGCACGACTCGTTCTGGACCTGGCGCGAGACCATGTACCGGATGGCCGCGCGCTTCGACCCGGACACGCTGCAGGCGGTCGCCGCGCAGCTGTACGTGGAGATGCTCGAGGCCGGCTACGGCAGCGTCTGCGAATTCCACTACCTGCACCATGCGCCGGACGGGCGGCGGTACGACGACCCGACGGCGATGTCGCGGGCGCTGATCGCCGCCGCGCGCGAGGCCGGCATCCGCCTGAGCCTGCTGCCGGTGCTGTACGTCACGGGCGGTTTCGATGGGCGACCGCTGTCGGAGCGCCAGCGGCGCTTCGGGCACGACGTCGACGGGTTCCTGGGCTTGCTGGAGACATTGCGCGCGGAGGAGAGCGCCACGCTGCGCATCGGCTGCGCCTTCCACAGCCTGCGCGCGGTGCCCGAGGACGCGATGCGCGCGGTGCACGGCGCGCTGCCGGCGGACATGCCGCTGCACATCCATGTCGCCGAGCAGGTCGGCGAGGTCCAGGACAGCCTCGCGCTGCGCGACGCCCGTCCGGTCGAATGGCTGCTGGACCGGATGCCGGTGGATGCGCGCTGGACCCTGGTGCACGCCACCCACCTGGTCGATGCCGAGGTGCGGGGCATCGCCGACAGCGGCGCGACCGTCGCGCTCTGCCCGACCACCGAGGCCAACCTCGGCGACGGCCTGTTCCCGCTGCGCGCCTTCCTCGACGCCGGCGGCCGGATCGGCATCGGCTCGGACTCGCACGTGTCGGTCTCGCCGGTGGAGGAACTGCGCTGGCTCGAGTACGGGCAGCGCCTGGCCGGCGGCCGCCGCAACGTGGCCGCATCGCCCGCGCGCCCGAGCGTCGGCGAGGCGCTGCTGGCTGCGGTGACGGCAAGCGCCGGCGACGCCACCGGCCAGTGGCGCGCGGACCGCGTGCCGGCGGACCGGGGGCCGGCCGACGACCGGATCGCGCTGGAGGCAGGCGCCCCGCAGCTGGCCGCCGCCACGCCGGCGGACCTCGTCGACCGCTGGGTCTTCGCCGGCAACCGCAACCTGGTGCGCGAGGTGGTCGTGGCCGGCCAGCGGGTCGTCGCCGAGGGCCGCCACCGCGACCGCGAAGCCATCGCCGCGCGCTACCGCCGGGCCATGGCCCGCCTGCTGGCGGACTGACCCCGGCACCCCGACCGGCCTGCATATCTTCGCGCCCGGGCAACGGCAGTGATTTCGCGCCCGGGGTGATCGCGGGCAAGGCCCACTCCTGCGGAAAGCCTGCAGGCGCGGTCGGCTGCCATGGAGATGCGACACACGTAGGAGCGCCCCTTGGGCGCGATCCCGCCGCGGTGTCCTTCGGCGCGTGCTCGCGCCCGGTGATCGCGGGCAAGGCCCGCTCCTACGGCGGGTGGGGGATGAGGCGGAGCCCGGCGTTGGCGTCGAGCGATCGTTCGGCCGGACGGGGCAGGGCGCCCTCGAGTTGCAGCAGGAAGCGCTTGGCGTCCAGGCCGCCGCCGAAACCGGTGAGACTGCCGTCGGCGCCGATCACCCGGTGGCAGGGCAGCACGATCGGCAGGGGGTTGCGGCCGTTGGCGGCGCCGACCGCGCGCATCGCCTTCGGCCTGCCGAGCCGCGCGGCCAGCTGCGCGTAGCTCAGGGTCTGGCCGTAGGGAATCGTCGCCAGCGCCTGCCAGACCGCGCGCTGGAAGGCGGTGCCGTGCGGCGCGAGCGGCAGGTCGAAGCCGCGGCGCCGGCCGGCGAAATACTCGTCCAGCTGCCGTCGCGCCTCGCGTAGCAACCGGTGTCCGCCCGGGCGCCAGTCCGCGCCGCGCGGCACCGGACGGCGCGCGCGCGGGAACTCGACGGCATGCAGGCCCGCGTCCGAGGCCGCCAGCAGCAGCGGACCGAGCGGGCTGTCGATGGTGGCGAAGACGATGCTCATGGTGCGGTCTCCTGCGGGTCCGGACGGGCCCCGGTGCGGGCGGTGCGGCGCGGCGGCGCCGCGCGGTCGGCGTGGGCGGCGTGGGCGGCGGCGTCGGCGCCAGGCCTGCCGCGCCGGGCCGTGGCCACGGCGGTGGGCGCGGATGCACGGTGGCCACCGCCACGGGAGCGCGCGCGTGGCGGCGTACGCGCGCCGCCATCGCGCGTCGCATGCGCGGTGGCCATCGCCTCGCGCCACAGGTGGACCACCGCGTAGCCGCGCCACGGCCGCCAGGCCTGCGCGCGCTCGCGCAGGGCGCGTGCAGCCAGGCGCGAGCCGTCGCCCGGCAGGGCCTGCCGCAGCACCAGGTCCTCGGCCGGGAAGGCATCGGGATGGCCGAGCGCGCGCAGCGCCAGGTATTGCGCCGTCCACGCGCCGATGCCGGGCGGCGCGGACCAGCGCGCGACGAAGTCGTCCAGGGTGGCCTCGGCGCGGAAGTCCACGCGGCCGTCCAGCAGCGCAGCGGCGATGGTGCGCAGGGTCGTGGCGCGCGCGCGGGTCAGGCCGATGCCGGCCAGGTCCGCATCGACCAGCGCCTGCGGCGTCGGGAACAGCCGGGTGAAGCCGTGCGCGGCCAAGGCCCGGGGCAGCGGTTCGCCGAAGCGTTCCGCGATGCGTGCCGTCACGGTGCGCGCCGCGGGCACGCCGACCTGCTGGCCGACCACCGCGCGCACCGCCATTTCGAAGCCGTCCCAGCCGCTGGGGATGCGCAGGCCCGGGCGCCGCCGCAGCAGCGGGCGCAGGTGCGGATCGCCACCAAGTGCCGCGGCGATCGCCTGCGGATCGGCGTCGAGGTCGAACATCCGCCGCACCCGGCCGACGATGCCCAGCAGTTCGCCGGCCGGCGCGCCGTGCAGTTCCAGCCGCAGCGCATGCGCGCGCACGTCGCCGCG
>JBKHXI010000005.1:0-5951 GCA_046566095.1 Gammaproteobacteria bacterium
TCCACGACAACGCCGACCGGATCGCGGCGATGATCGCCGAGGCGCGGGACGAGTACGGGGCGGACCTGGTGCTGTTCCCGGAGCTGGCGCTGTCGGGCTATCCGCCCGAGGACCTGCTGCTGCGGCCCTCGTTCCTGCGCGACTGCGAGGCGGCGATGGCCCGGATCGCCGCGGCGGCCACCGGCGGCATCGTCGCCGTGGTCGGCTGGCCCGAGAGCGCCGGCGCGGTGGTCTACAACGCCGCCAGCGTGCTGCGCGACGGGCGCATCGCGCGCACCTACCGTAAGCGCGAGCTGCCCAACTACGCGGTGTTCGACGAGCGCCGCTACTTCGTGGTCGACCCGGACGGCGGCGACTGCGTGTTCGCGCTCAAGGGCGTCGAGCTCGGCCTGCTGATCTGCGAGGACATGTGGTTCGCCGAGCCGCTGCATTCGACCGTGGCGGCCGGCGCGCAGCTGATCCTGTCGATCAACGCCTCGCCGTTCGAGCGCGACAAGCGCGGGCGCCGCGACGCGCTGCTGGAGCAGTCCAGCCGCGACTTCGACGTCGCCATCGCCTACGTCAACTGCGTCGGCGGCCAGGACGCGGTGGTGTTCGACGGCGGCTCGCTGGTCGCCGACCCGGGCGGCGCCGTGCATCCGTCGGCGGCGGCCTTCATGGACCAGTGGCTGGTGGTCGACTACGACCCGGCCGCGCGCCGCTTCGCGCCGGTGCAGTGGATCGACGACGGCGACGAGAGCCGCGACGCCCTGGCCTGGCGCGCGGTGGTCCGCGGCACCCGCGACTACTGCCGCAAGAACGGCTTCGCCAAGGCCTGGGTGGGCCTGTCCGGGGGGCTGGACTCGTCGGTGACCCTGGCGATGGCGGTGGACGCGCTGGGCGCCGACAACGTCACCGCGGTGCGCATGCCCTCGCGCTACACCGCCGGGCTGTCCAACGACCTGGCCGCCGAGCAGTGCGCCGAGCAGGGCGTGCGGCTGCTGACCCTGCCCATCGAGGGCCCGTTCCAGGCCTACCTGGACACGCTCGCGGACACCTTCGAGGGCCAGCCGGTGGACACCACGGAGGAGAACCTGCAGTCGCGGATCCGCGGCGCCATGCTGATGGCGCTGTCCAACAAGTTCCACGGCCTGCTGCTGACCACCGGCAACAAGAGCGAGTACGCGGTCGGCTACGCCACCATCTACGGCGACATGTGCGGCGGCTACGCGCCGCTCAAGGACCTGTACAAGACCGAGGTCTACGAACTGGCGCGCTGGCGCAACACGGTCGGCGACCCGGTGATCCCGGAGGGCGTGATCTCGCGCCCGCCCTCGGCCGAGCTGCGCGCCGGGCAGAAGGACCAGGACTCGCTGCCGCCGTACGACGTGCTCGACGGCATCCTGATGCGCTACGTGGACCAGGAGCAGTCCGGCGAGGAGATCGTGGCCGCCGGCTACGACCGCGCCACGGTGGAGAAGGTGCTGCGGCTGGTGCGGATCAGCGAGTGGAAGCGCCACCAGGCCGCGCCCGGCCCCAAGGTCTCGCGCCGCGCCTTCGGCCGCGAGCGCCGCTACCCGATCAGCAACGGCTACGCCGGCTGACCGGATCGCGCCTACGGGTGGTTGCGCGTGCCGTCGCAGGGAGGGGCGTTCGTAGGAGCGGGCCTTGCCCGCGATGGCTCTCCCCGCGACCCGACTGGACGCGCGTATCGCGCCCAAGAGGCGCTCCTACGGTGGTCGCGCGCCGTCGCAGGGCGCGGGCGGGGCTCAGTTGTCCAGCGCGGACTTCTCGCCGGCGAAGGGGTTGAGCTTGCGGATCGCCCAGGGGTAGTCGGGCCAGCCGGAGCCGCGCAGCCAGGGGTGGTTCGGGTCGTTGAGTTCCAGCACCCGGCGCGCGTCGGCGGCCAGGGTCTGGTTGCCCAGGCGGGTGTAGGCCTCGGCCAGGGTCGCGACCGCGTCGTTCTGGAACTCGCTCTGCGGATAGGTCTCCAGCACGTACTCGGCGCGGTTGGCCGCGGCCACCCAGGCGCCGCGGCGCAGGTAGTACAGCGCGACTTCCATCTCGTGCCGGGCGAACAGGTCGCGCAGCATCGACATGCGTCGGCGGGCATCCTCGGCGTAGCGGCTGTTGGGGTAGCGGTCCACGACGATCTTGAAGTCCTGGAACGCCTGGGTCGGTGTCGCGAGGTCGCGGCGGCTGGCATCCAGGCGCCAGACACGCTGCAGGAAGATGGTGTCGCGGTGCGAGTTGGCCAGCCCCCTGAGATAGTAGAGATAGGGGATGTTGCGGTGGGTCGGGTAGGTCCGGATGAAACGGTCGATGGTCGACACGGCATCGTCGTTGCGCCCGACCTTGTACTGCGCGTAGGCCGTTTCCATCAGCGCCTGCTCGGTGTACGGCCCGTAGGGGTACTGCGCGATCAGGCGTTCATAGGTTTCGATGGCGCGGGTCCATCCGCCGGCGCGCATCGAGGCATGGCCGCGCTCGTAGAGCTGTTCGACCGGCACGCCCTCGAGCGCATTCTCGTCCTTGAACACGCCCTTGATCCGGGCGCAACCGGTGCCGGCAAGCGCCAGGACGAGCAGCAGGAGAACGAGGCGCAGCGGTGTGGAGCGTGCGGTCATGGGGGCTGATGCGGGCGCCGTGGGCATGAACGACGATAATAGCAGGCCGAGGCAGTCCTCCCGGCTGAACCATCCCGGACCCACGCATGTCCCCCTCCACCGACCCGTCCGAGCCCGGCGCGGCCGCGCCCCCCGAGCCCCGCCAGGCCACGGTCCCGGCCGCGGCCGGCGGCCGCCGCTTCGATGCGGTCCTGGCCGAACTGTTCCCGGAATACTCGCGCTCGAAGCTGGCGGGCTGGATCCGTTCCGGCGACGTGCTGCTGGACGGCCGCCAGGCCCGCCCGCGCGACCCGGTGCGCGGCGGCGAGACGGTGCGCCTGCAGGCGGTGGAGGAGGTGCAGGTCCGCGCCGGACCCGAGGACATCGCGCTGTCGATCCTGCACGAGGACGAGGCGCTGATCGTGGTCGACAAGCCGCCGGGCCTGGTGGTGCATCCGGGCGCCGGCAACCCGGCCGGCACCCTGGTCAACGCCCTGCTGCACCACGACCCGGCGCTGGCCCGGCTGCCGCGCGCGGGCATCGTCCACCGCCTGGACAAGGACACCTCCGGGGCGATGGTGGTCGCGCGCACCCTGCCGGCGCACACCGCGCTGGTGGCGCAGCTGTCGGCGCGCCAGGTGCACCGGCAGTACCTGGCGGTGGTGGTCGGCGCGCTGGTGTCCG
This sequence comes from Gammaproteobacteria bacterium, assembly GCA_046566095.1. GTDB lineage: Bacteria > Pseudomonadota > Gammaproteobacteria > Xanthomonadales > Xanthomonadaceae > CAMPJU01. The sequence goes on from JBKHXI010000005.1 coordinate 3,270, forward strand.
GCGGCACCGCCGACGCGCCGATCGACCGCCACCCGCGCGACCGCATCCGCATGGCGGTGCGCGAGGACGGCCGCGACGCGGTCACCCACTTCCGGCTGCGCCAGCGCTTCCGCGCGCACACCGCGCTCGAGTGCCGGCTGGAGACCGGCCGCACCCACCAGATCCGGGTGCACATGGCGCACCTGAAGCACCCCATCGTCGGCGACCCGCTCTACGGCGGGCCGTTGAAGCTGCCCAAGGGCGCCACCCCGGAGCTGGTCGAGGCCCTGCGCGGCTTCCGCCGCCAGGCCCTGCATGCCGAGACCCTGGCGTTCACGCATCCGCTGACCGGCGAACCCCTGCGCTGCACCGCGCCGGTACCGGCCGACCTGCGCGCGCTGCTGCGGGTGCTGGCCGCCGACACCCGCGCCGCCGAGGCGGCCACGCGATGAGGGTTGGCCGCGCAATGAAGCCCGACGGCGCGATCCAGCCCGGCGGTGCGCGGCGCGGCGGCCCTGCGCGCGCGGCCGGCGGCGTCCGGCGCGTGGCGGTCGCGCGGTGGCCGCAGGTGCGGGCCGGCCTGGCGGGCCCGACCGCGGGCGCCTGGCGATGAGCGTGCCGGCGCTGCTGCCGGCGGACTGGCCGGCGCCGCCGGGGGTGGTGGCGTTCACGACCCTGCGCCACGGTGCGGGCATTTCCGCTCCGCCGTTCGACGATTTCAATCTCGGCGCGCGCTGCGGCGATGCTCCGGACGCGGTCGCCGCCAACCGTGCCGAACTGGCCGCGCGCTTCGGCCTGCCGTCGCCCCCGCACTGGCTCCACCAGGTCCACGGCACCCACGTCGTGCGCGTCGATCCCCCGTGTCGTCCCGAGCGCAGCGAGGGACCTGCTTCGCCAGCCGAACCCGAAGCCGACGCCGCCGTCACCGACGCCCCCGGCGCCGTGCTCGCCATCCTCACCGCCGACTGCCTGCCGGTGGTCTTCGCCGCCGACGACGGCAGCGAGGTCGCGGCTGCCCACGCCGGCTGGCGGGGCCTGGCGGCCGGGGTGCTGGAGGCGACCGTCGCCGCGATGCGCACGCCCCCGGCGCGCCTGCGCGCCTGGCTCGGGCCCGCGGCGGGCCCGCGGGCCTACGAGGTCGGCGCCGAAGTGCGCGACGCCTTCCTCGCCCACGACAGCGGGGCGGCATCCGCCTTCGTGGCGACCCGCCCCGGCCACTGGCGGATCGACCTGTACGCGCTGGCCCGGATGCGGCTGGCGCACGCCGGCCTGGCCGCCGATGCCGTGCACGGCGGCGGCCTGTGCACGATCTCCGATCCGTCGCGCTTCTACTCGCACCGCCGCGACGCCCGCACCGGCCGCATGGCGACCCTCGTCTGGCGCACGTAGGCCACGGAAGCCGGCAATCAGGTGCTTGCGCGAAAGCGGCGACGCCACCTGACGCACCCCCATCGCCCTTCGGGCACTTCCCCCGCAAGCGGGGGAAGGAACAGCAGTCGTGGGGGTAAGGAACAGCAGTCGCGGGGGAAGGAACAGCAGTCGTGTTGTGCTCCCTCCCCCGCGCAGCGGGGGAGGGTTGGGGTGGGGGCGCGCGCCGCAGGCGCGCGGAAGCCCCGGTGCCACCTGACGCACCCCCATCGCTCCCGGATCAAGTCCGGGGCAGGCTCTTCGGGCACTGTCCGGCCCTCCGGCGTAGCCTCCGGGCGCTCTTCGGCGCGCGAGCCGGTGGCTCGCAAGCGCGCCTCATCGCCCCCCGCAAGCGGGGGAAGAAACAACGGGTCAGAGCAGGGCGATCACCCAGATCGTAGCCAGCGCGGCCAGGCCGAGCCCGACCCACCACCACGGCGAGGGCCCCTCAGCCCGGGTGGACGGCGCCTCGGACGGATGCGGCAACGACTGCCCGGGCGCGAGCAGCTGGAAGCGGACCCGGTCGAAGGCGAGCTCGTCCCCCGGCCGCGCCAGCCCGCGCTGCACGCGCCGGCCGTTGATGAAGCTGCCGTTGGTCGAGCCGAGATCCTCGACCATGACCCCCTCCTCCTGGGGCAGCAGCCGCGCGTGCTGGCGCGACAGCCCCGGGGTGTCCAGGCGCAGGCCGCATTCGGGCGCGCGCCCGAGCACGGTCGGCCCGACCAGCGGATAGGTGCGGCCGAAGGCGCGTTCGGCGATGCCGCGCAGCACGTAGCGCGGCACCACCGGATGCACGGCGGTGGCGCCGGGGTCGTCGTTGGCCGGGACCGGCGCGGCGGCCGACGCCTGGTGGCGCAGCGGCGCGGTCGCGTCCATCGAGGCCAGCCGCGCCTGCACCCCCTCCAGTTCGACGCTGTCGCCCGGGCGCAGCGCGATCAGCCCGTCCACGCGGCGGCCGTTGACCGACACCGCGGCCCCGGCCGGCACCTGCAGCATCACCCCGCCGGGGGTCACGTGCAGCTCGCAGTGCCGCGGCTGCACGCCGGGCCGGTCGAGCACGATGTTCGCCTGCGGGTCGGAGCCGACGCGGTTGACGCCGGGACCGAGCAGGACCTGCGGGTGTTCGCCACCGGGAAAGACCAGTTTCATGTGCGCGACGCTGCTCCGTGCTGCGTGAAGCCGGCGACAACCGTCCCGGCGCTTGCGCGCCCGCCGGGCGCGCCCCACATTATGCCGATGGAATCCCTGCTGGTGCTGATGGTCGCGGGTGCGACGGCGTTCTCATTCTGGAACGCC
>JBKHXI010000006.1:0-41818 GCA_046566095.1 Gammaproteobacteria bacterium
CGCGCCCGCAGCCGGTCGCGGCCGCCGCGGCGATCCAGGATCCCGACGAGCCGCTCGACCTGAGCGACCTCGACCCGGAACTGGTCGAGATCTTCGTCGAGGAAGGCGTCGACCTGCTCGACCATTCCGACGGCCTGCTCGCGCAGCTGCGCGAGAACCCGACCGAGCGCGAGAACGTGGTCGGCCTGCAGCGCGACCTGCACACCCTCAAGGGCGGCGCGCGCATGGCCGGGATCATGGCGGTCGGCGAGCTCGGCCACGCCATGGAATCGCTGCTGGAGGCCGTCGCCGACGGCAAGCGCGAGCTCGGCGCCGACGGCATCGATGCGCTGGAGCGCGGCTTCGACCGCCTGCACGCGATGGTCACCCGGGTCGGCGAGCACCGCGCGATCGCGATGCCGGACGCCCTGATCGCCGAGTTCGACGCCCGCGCCCGCGGCGAGGCCCTGCCCGCCGCCGGCGCGGTGCCGGCGCTGCGCAAGCCCGCCGCCGCCCTCAAGCCGCTGTCGGAGCCGATCGACGAGGCCGCCGAGGACGACGAGGACATCGGCGTGCGCGCGCCGCAGGAGCAGGTCCGCATCCGCGCCGACCTGCTCGACCGGCTGGTCAACTACGCCGGCGAGGTGGCCATCTACCGCGCCCGCCTGGAACAGCAGCTGGGCGCGTTCCGCGGCGCGATGGCGGAGATGGAGCAGACCAACACCCGCCTGCGCGACCAGCTGCGGCGCCTGGACATCGAGACCGAGGCGCAGATCATCGCCCGCTTCCAGCGCGAGCAGGAGGCCGGCGACGTCACCTTCGATCCGCTCGAGCTCGACCGCTTCTCGACCCTGCAGCAGCTCTCGCGCGCGCTGGCCGAATCGGCCGCCGACCTGACCAGCCTGCAGGTCTCGATGGACGACCTGACCCGGCAGTACGAGACCCTGCTGCTGCAGCAGTCGCGGGTCAGCTCGGACCTGCAGGAAGGCCTGATGCGCACCCGCATGGTGCCGTTCGAGGCGCTGGTGCCGCGCCTGCGCCGGGTGCTGCGCCAGGCCGCCGCCGAGACCGGCAAGCAGGTCCAGCTCAGGCTCGACGGCGCCGCCGGCGAACTGGACCGCAACGTGCTCGAGCGCATGACCGCGCCGCTGGAGCACATGCTGCGCAACTCGGTGGCGCACGGCCTGGAGCTGCCGGAGGCGCGTCGCCGCGCCGGCAAGCCGGAGGAAGGCGAGGTCCGCCTGGCGCTGCGCCGCGAAGGCTCGGAAGTGGTGATCGAGGTCTCCGACGACGGCGCCGGCCTGGACCGCGCGGCGATCCGCCGGCGCGCGATCGAGCGCGGCCTGATCCGCAAGGACGCGGTGCTCGCCGACGGCGACCTGGACACGCTGATCCTCGAACAGGGCTTCTCCACCGCCGACACCGTCAGCCGCCTGGCCGGCCGCGGCGTCGGCATGGACGTGGTCGCCAGCGAGGTGCGCCAGCTCGGCGGCACCCTGGACATCGCTTCGCGCCCCGGCAAGGGCGTGCGCTTCACCCTGCGCCTGCCGCAGACGCTGGCGGTGACCCAGGCCGCGTTCGTGCGCATCGGCGACACCACCTTCGCGGTGCCGATCGCCTCGGTCCGGGGCGTGGGCCGCATCTCCCGCGAGGAACTGGCGCGCGCGGACGCGAGCTACAGCTACGGCGGCGAGTCCTATGCGCTGCACGACCTGGGCCTGCTGGTCGGCCAGGCCCCGGCCCGGGCCGAAGGCCAGCTGCAGATGCCGCTGCTGCTGGTGCGCTCGGGCGACCTGCGCGCGGCGGTCAGCGTCGACCAGGTGCTGGGCAACCGCGAGATCGTGGTCAAGCCGGTCGGCCCGCAGGTGGCCTCGCTGCCGGGCATCTTCGGCGCCACGATCATGGGCGACGGCTCGGTCGTGGTGATCCTCGACGTGGCGCCGCTGGTCCGCCGCCAGGCCACCCTGCCGCGCGACCTGGCGCCCGCGCCGAAGGTCGAGCAGCGGCGCGTGCCGCTGGTGATGGTGGTCGACGATTCGGTGACCATGCGCAAGGTCACCGGCCGCGTGCTCGAGCGCCACAACTTCGAGGTGATGACCGCCAAGGACGGCGTCGACGCGCTCGAGCGCCTCGGCGAGCGCGTGCCCGACCTGATGCTGCTGGACATCGAGATGCCGCGCATGGACGGCTACGAGCTGGCCACCGAGATGAAGGCCGACGGCCGCCTGCGCGACATCCCGATCATGATGATCACCTCGCGCACCGGCGAGAAGCACCGCCAGCGCGCCTTCGACATCGGCGTCAACCGCTACCTCGGCAAGCCCTACCAGGAGCACGAACTGCTGCGCAACGTGTTCGAGCTGCTGGCCGAGCACGCGCCGGACCTGGGCGCGGCGCTGGAGCGCGAAGGTGGCTGAAGCCGCCCCGGTGGCAGCGCCCCTGCGGGTGGCCCTGCTGGCCCGCCCGGGTGCGGCGGCCGAGCGGCTGCGCGAGGCCCTGGCCGGCATCGGCGTGGAACTGGTGCTGGAAGCCGACCCGCTGCAGGCCGATCCGCAGGCGCTGGCCGCGGCCGCGCCGCAGGCGGTGGTGGTGGTGCTGGACCCGGCCGTGGAGGACGCGCTCGAACGCTTCGACCCGGTGCTTTCCGATCCGGCGCTGGACGTGCTCTACGAGGAGGCCGAGCTTGCGGTCGCGCGCGAGGGCTGGGATGCCGCGCGCTGGGGCCGGCACCTGTCGGCGAAACTGCTGCGCCACGGCGACGTGCTCCCGCCCGGGCGCGAGGCCGATCCCGGGTCGGGCCAGGAGGACCTGTCCGAACTGCAGCCGGGCCGCCCGCCGACGCCGGCGGAGCTGGCCGAACAGGCCGCGCCGTACCGGTTCGACGAGGCGGAGGCTTCGCGGCTGGCGGCCGAGCTTCCGTCCAGCGCCGTAGGCATGTTCGATCCGGTGGCGGCCGAATACGACCAGGCCGGCGCGCCGGGGACGTTCGACGACGCGGGCTTCGACCTGGCCGCCGGTTTCGCCGACGCCGCGGAGGCGGCCGTCGAGGCGCCGCCGGCAGGACCTGCATCCGACGGCCCGGAACCGGAACCGGAGGCCGAACCCGCGCCCGCGCCTGCGGGCGCCGGCGATCCAGGGAAGGCCGGACCCGAGGGCGGTTCGCGCTACCGGCGCGACCTCGCGGACCTGGAACGCAGGATCGCCGGGCTGTCGCTGGAGGACGGGCCCGGGCAGGGCGCCGGCGATCCGGCCGGCCCGGCTCCCGCCGCCGCCGGCCCGGCGCAGGCCGCCCGGGCGCTGGCAGGCGCGCGCGGCGCGGTGATGGTGTTCGCCGGGATCGGCGGCCCCGACGCGGTGCGCCAGTTCCTGGGCGAGCTGCCCGAGGGCTTCCCGCGCCCGGTGCTGGTCCAGCAGCGCCTGGACGGCGGGCGCCACGACCGGCTGGTGCAGCAGCTGGCGCGCGTCACCGCCTTGCCGGTGCAACTGGCCGAGGCGGGAGGCCAGGCCCGGCCCGGGCACGTCTACATCCTGCCCGCCGAACTGGGCGTGGCGGACGGCGCCGAGGACGGCCTGCGGTTCGCGGCCGTCGACGCGGCCGGAAGCATCGAGGCGCTGCCGGCGCAGGACAGCGCGGTGCTGCTGTTCAGCGGCGCCGACCCCGCGATCGTCGACGCCGCGATGCGGCAGTCCGGGCGCGGAGCGCTGGTGGCGGGACAGTCGCCGGAAGGCTGCTACGACGCCGAAGGACCGGGCGCGGCACAGGCGCGCGGCGCGGCAGCCGGGCAGCCGGCGGAACTCGCGCGTCGCCTCGCGGCGCGCTGGCAGGCTTGAGCGAGGAACAGCATGGGCAAGCGCAATCGCAACCGCTCCAACGAACGCAGCCAGCCCGGCAAGGCCGCCGCGGCCCGGCCCGGCGCCGCCGCGGGCGCGGCGTCCGGACCCGACCGGGCCGGCCGGCAAGCCGGGGATGCCGCCGGCGCGACCGCGGGCGCGGCGGATCCGCACGCGCAGGATTCGGAGATCCTCGATTCCGGCGCCGCCGAAGCGGCGACCAGCGCCGGCGACCCCCGGCCCGGTGTGGAACGGCTGGCCACCGCCGGCGCCGGACTGGCCGGCGAGGACGCGGCGCGCCGCGAAGACATCCGCGGGGTCCTGATCCAGGTCGCGGGCGGGCGCCTGCTGCTGCCCAACGCCACCATCGCCGAGGTGCTGTCGTTCGCCGATCCAGAACCGATCGCGGGCGCCCCGGAATGGCTGCTCGGACGGATCCGCTGGCGCGGCTGGCAGTTGCCGCTGGTGGCCTTCTCGCGCCTGGCCGGCATCGCCGCCGAGCAGGGCGGGCTGGGCAGCAAGGTGCTGGTGGTCAAGGCCTTCGGCGGCAATCCGAAGCTGCCCTATTTCGCCCTGCTGACCCAGGGCTTCCCGCGCCTGGTGACGGTGTCGCGGCAGGCGCTGGTGGCCGTCGACCACGGCGCCGAGGCGCTGCCCGAGCCGGTGCTGGCCGAGGTCATGCTCAACGAGGACCAGGCGCTGCTGCCGGACATCGACCGGATCGAGGCGCTGCTCGGCGAGGCGCTGGCCCAGGCCGCCTGAGCGCCGCCGCCCGGCTTGCGGCGGGCGCCGCCGGCAAGGCGGCGCGGCCGCCCGCCGCCGCGTCCGTGCCGTGCAGGCCCGCCGCCGCGCTCAGCCCAGGTCGCCGCAGCGCGCCTGCAGCACCGCGATCGCGGCCAGCCCCGCGGTCTCGGTGCGCAGGATCCGCGGCCCCAGCCGCAGGCCCTCGAACCCGGACGCGGCCAGCTGGCCGCGGTCGCGCGGCGACCAGCCGCCTTCCGGGCCGATCGCCAGCACGGCGGCCAGTGGCAGCTGGTCCTCCAGCGCCAGCCCGTCCACCGCCAGCGGCCCGTCCGGGTCCAGGAACAGGCGGCGGCCGGGCGCCTCCAGGGCCGACAGCGCCGCTTCCAGCGGCTGCGGCGGCTCGATCGACGGCACCCGCGCGCGCCCGCACTGCTCGCAAGCCGCGGCCAGCACCCCGCGCCAGTGCGCCACCCGGCGCTGCAGCCGCGCGCCCTCCAGGCGCACCCCGCTGCGCTCGCTGTCGACCGGCAGCACCGCGGCCACGCCCAGCTCGGTCGCCTTCTGCAGGATCCAGTCCATCTTCTCGCCGCGGGCCACGCCCTGCAGCAGGGTCAGCCGCAGCGGCGACTCGTTGCCGACCGGCACGCCGTCGTCGACGTCGACCAGCACCTCGCGCCGGCCGATGCTGGCCACCCGGCCCGGGTAGTCGCGGCCGTCGCCGTTGAACAGCACGCAGGCGTCGCCCTCCTTGAGCCGCAGCACCCGCACCAGATGCGTGGCGGCGGCGTCGGGCAGCGGCACCCGCAGGCCGGCGGCGAGCGGGGCGGGGACGTGGATCCGGGTCGTGCGCATGCGGTCTGGCCGGGGTCAGGAGGGCGCGGTGGCCTCCAGGATCGCCGCGCGGGTGGTGTCGGCGAGCAGCCGCAGCTGCGCGTCGTCGATGCAGTACGGCGGCATCCAGTACAGGACGTCGCCCAGCGGACGCAGTACCACGCCGCGCGTGAGGGCCGCGCGGTAGGCGCGCAGGCCGACCCGAAGGGCGGGGTCGAAGGGGGTGGCGCGGTCGCCGCCGCGGGTCAGCTCGAAGGCCACGACCATGCCGGCCTGGCGGACCTCGGCCACGTCCGGCAGCTCCGCCAGCGGCGCGGCCAGCGCGGCCATGCGCGCGGCGGTGGCGCGGTTGCGGGCCAGCACGCCGTCGCTTTCGAAGATGCGCAGGGACGCCAGGGCCGCGGCGCAGGCCAGCGGATTGCCGGTGTAGCTGTGCGAATGCAGGAAGGCGCGCTCGCGCGAGTCGTCGAGGAAGCCGTCGTACAGGGCCTGCGTCGCCAGCACCGCGGCCAGCGGCAGGAAGCCCCCGGTCAGGCCCTTGGACAGGCACAGCAGGTCCGGCTGGATCCCGGGCGCGCCGCCTTCTCCGGCGGGCGGCGCCTGCTCGCAGGCGAACATGCTGCCGGTGCGGCCGAAGCCGACCGCGATCTCGTCGGCGATCAGGAAGATGCCATGGCGGTCGCACAGCTCGCGCGCGCGGCGCAGGTACAGCGGGTGGTGCATGCGCATGCCGCCGGCGCACTGCAGGCGCGGCTCCAGGATCATCGCGCAGACCTCGCCGGCATGGCGTTCGAGCAGGGCCGCGAGCGCGTCGGCGGCGCGCGCCGCGCACTGCTGCGCGCTTTCGCCGTCGCGCGCGTGCCAGGCGTCGGGCGAGGGCGCGAACAGGGCTTCGGCCAGCAGCGGCGCGTAGACCCGCCGGTACAGCGGCACGTCGCCGACCGCCAGCGCGCCGAGGGTCTCGCCGTGGTAGCCGTTCTCCAGCGCGACGAACTTCGTGCGCCGTTCCTCGCCGCGGTTGCGGAACCAGTGGAAGGCCATCTTCAGCGCCACCTCGACCCCGGCCGAGCCGTTGTCGGCGTAGAACACCTTGGCCAGCGGCGCGCGCCCCGGCTCGCGCGGCGCGATCGCCAGCAGCCGCTCGGCCAGCTCGACCGCGGGCGGGTGCGAGAAGCCGGCCAGGATCACCTGCTCGAGCTCGCGCGCCTGGGCGGCGACGGCCGCGGCGATCCGCGGTTCGGCGTGCCCGTGCAGGTTGGTCCACCAGCTCGACACCGCATCGAGGTAGCGGCGCCCGTCCTGGCCGACCAGCCAGGCGCCGTCGCCGCGCGCGATCGGCACCAGCGGCAGCAGGTCGGGGTGCTCGCGCATCTGCGTGCACGGGTGCCAGAGCACGGCCAGGTCGCGGCGTCGCCAGTGGTCGGCGTCCGCTATCATCGCCGGATCGTGAGCGTTTCCTTCCATCCGCCGATTATCGCCCCGATGTTCCCGCCGCGCGCGGCGCGCGGCCGGGCCGCGGGCGCGCGGGGCGCAGCGTGAGCCGCCGCCTGCCGGTGATCCACGGCGTGACCGAGGACCAGGCTGGGCCCTACCGGCTCGAGCGCGTGGACCTGGAGTTCGGCAACGGCGAGCGCCGCCGCTTCGAACGCCTGCACAGCCGCGGCCACGGCGCGGTGGTGGTGGTGCCGATGCTCGACGACGACACGGTGCTGCTGGTGCGCGAGTACGCGGCCGGCATGCACCGCTACGAACTGGGCCTGGTCAAGGGCCGGATCGACGCCGGCGAGACCCCCGAGCAGGCCGCCGACCGCGAGCTCCAGGAAGAGGCCGGCTACGGCGCGCGCTCGCTGCAGGTGCTGCGCCGGCTCACCCTCAACCCCAGCTACATGAGCCACGAGACCATGCTGGTGCTGGCGCGCGACCTGTACCCGCAGCGCCTGCCCGGCGACGAGCCCGAGGAACTGGAAGTGGTGCCGTGGAAGCTCGACGCGCTGCACGAACTGGTCCTGCGCGAGGACTTCTCCGAGGGGCGCAGCATCGCCGCGCTGTTCGTCGCCAGGGAATGGCTGCGCAACCGATGACGCAAGCTGGCGAAGCCGCATCCGTCCCGTCCCGGGAACTGCGCGAGGGCGCGATCGCGGTCGCGCGCGAGGCGGCCACGCGCATCCTGCAGGTCTACGACCGCGACTTCGACGTCGCCCACAAGGACGACCACTCGCCGCTGACCGCCGCCGACCTTGCCGCGCACCGCTGCATCGTCGACGGCCTGCGCGCGCTGTCGCCGCACATCCCGGTGCTGTCCGAGGAATCCGCCCAGGCCGCCTTCGACCAGCGCCGCGGCTGGACCCGGTTCTGGCTGGTCGATCCGCTCGACGGCACCCGCGAGTTCGTCAAGCGCAACGGCGAATTCACCGTCAACATCGCACTGGTCGAGGACGGCGTGGCCGTCTTCGGCGTGGTCCAGGCGCCGGTCACCGGGCGGATCTGGCACGGCGGCGCGGGCCTGGGCGCGTACCGGCGCGAGGCCGACGGCGACGAGCGCGCGATCGCCGTGCGCAGGCCCGCGGCCGCGCCGCTGCGGGTCGCCGCCAGCCGCTCGCACCGCGATCCGCGCAGCGACGGCTTCATCGCCCGCATGGGCGCGGTGCAGCCGGTCGGCCTGGGTTCCTCGCTCAAGTTCTGCGCGCTGGCCGAGGGCCGGATCGACGTCTACCCGCGCTTCGGCCCGACCAGCGAATGGGACACCGCGGCCGGCCAGGCGCTGCTGGAGGGCGCCGGCGGCGCGGTCCTCGACCTGCAGGGCCGTCCCTTCCGCTACAACCGGCGCGAGTCCCTGCGCAACGGCGCGTTCGTCGCCCTGGGCGACACCGCGCTGCCGTGGCGCGACTGGGTGGGCGACTGATGCCGCGTTCGGCTCCCCGCACGGCCCCGTCGTTCCGAGCGCAGCGAGGAACCCGCTTCTGCGGGCTCGATGACGCTGCGAAGCCGGCCGCCCGCATGGGCGCGCAACCATCGCCATGAACCGCCACCTGGACCAGGTTCCGGACGTCGGCGAACTGCTGCGGATCATGGCGCGCCTGCGCGACCCGGACTGCGGCTGCCCCTGGGACCTGCAGCAGACCTTCGCCAGCATCGCGCCGTACACCATCGAGGAGGCCTACGAGGTCGCCGACGCGATCGACCGTGGCAACCTCGGCGACCTGAAGGACGAACTCGGCGACCTGCTGCTGCAGGTGGTGTTCCACGCGCGCATGGCCGAGGAGGCCGGCGCGTTCGGCTTCGGCGACGTGGTCGCGGCGATCCGCGACAAGATGCTGCGGCGCCACCCGCACGTGTTCGCCGGCGCCGCGGTCGAGGACGCCGAGGCCCAGACCCGCGCCTGGGAGGAGCACAAGCGCGCCGAGCGCGCCGCCGCCGGCGAGGCCGACGCTTCCGCGCTGGCCGGGATCCCGCGCGGCCTGCCGGAATGGCAGCGCGCGCTTAAGCTGCAGCGCAAGGCCGCGCGGGTCGGCTTCGACTGGCCCGGCCCGGAACCGGTGATCGCCAAGCTGCACGAGGAGATCGAGGAGGCGCGGGCGGAATTCGCCGCGCTCGCCGCCGCGCCGGACGACCCGCAGGCGCGCGCCGCCGTGGAGGAGGAAATCGGCGACCTGCTGTTCGTCTGCGCCAACCTGGCCCGGCACGCGCGGGTGGACCCGGGCGCCGCCCTGCGCCGCGCCAACCTCAAGTTCGAACGCCGCTTCCGGGCGATGGAGGCCCTGGCCGCGGCCGACGGGCACGCGCTTGCCGACCTGCCGCTGGAGGCGCAGGATCGCTACTGGGACCGCGCCAAGGCCGCGGAGAAGGGCGCCGCAGGCGCCACCGCCGGCGGCCCGGACGGCGGTTGACGACCGCAGCGCGATGCAGCCATGACCGAGCGCTTCTCCAGCTTCCGCCAGTTCTACCCGTACTACCTGGGCGAGCACCGCAACCGCGCCTGCCGGCGCCTGCACTTCGTCGGCAGCTGCCTGGCGCTCGCCTTCGTGGCGATGGCCGTGCTCGACCGCAACCCCTGGTGGCTGCCCGCCGCGCTGCTGGCCGGCTACGGCTTCGCCTGGGCCGGGCACTTCTTCTTCGAGAAGAACCGCCCGGCCACCTTCCGCCACCCGCTGTACTCCTTCCTCGGCGACTGGGCCATGTTCCGCGACATCCTCGCCGGCCGCATCCGCTTCTGACGTCTCCCTTCGGGAGCCAATAGGAGTTTTTTGACCTGGCAGTCATCCTGAGCGAAGCGAAGGATCTGCTTTGCAAGGCAGATTCCTCACTGCGTTCGGAATGACACTGGGGCGATAGTCGTCAGATCGCCCGCAAGGCCTGCGCCGGCGGCACCCGCACGATCCGGCGCGTGCCCCACCAGCCACCGGCGATGGCCACCAGCACGCCTCCGGCCGCGCCCGCCAGCAGCGCCGGCCACGGCAGCGCCGGCGGCAGCTCGAACACCCGCACCGCCACCAGCCAGCCGGTCCCGGCCGCCCCCAGCACCGCCAGCAGCGCGGCCACCCCGCCCAGCGCCGCGAACTCCACCAGCACCGCCGAGCGCAGCTGCGCCCGCCGCGCTCCCAGCGTGCGCAGCACCGCCGCCTCCTGCCTGCGCTCGCCCGCGGTCGCCTGCAGCGCCGCCAGCAGCACCAGCACACCGGCGGCCAGGCTGAAGCCCAGCACCAGCTGCACCGCCTCGGCGACCCGCGCGATCACCTCGCGTACCCGGTCGAGCACCGCCTCGATGTCCAGCAGCGACACGTTCGGATGCGCCCGCGTCACCGCCGCCAGTTCGCCGGCGCGGCCCGCCGGCAGGTGGAAGCTGGTGACCAGGCTGTAGTCGCCGTCGCTGCCGGCCAGCGCGGCCGGATTCAGCATCACGAAGAAGTTGACCCGGAAACTGTCCCAGTCGGCCTCGCGCAGGCTGGTGATGGTGGCGGTGTACTGCCGCGAGCCGATCTCCAGGGTCAGCCTGTCGCCCAGCCCGAGGCCGAAGCGGCCGGCCCATTCGCTTTCCACCGACAGCTGCGCGGTGGTGTCGTCCGGTGCCCAGAACGCGCCGGCGACCAGCCGGTTGGCCGGCGGGAAGTCGCGGCGCCAGGTGAAGTTGATCGGGCGCTGCAGCCGCTCGGCGCGTTCCGGATCCTGGAAATCGATCCGCTCCGGCGCGCGCCCGTTGATCGCCACCAGCCGGCCGCTGGCGAACGGCTCCAGTTCGACCCGCGCCACGCCCAGCCCGCGCAGCATCGCCGACACGCTTTCGCGCTGGTCCGGCTGCACGTTGAGCAGGAAGAAATTGGGCGTGTCCGGCGGCAGCTGCGCGCGCCATTGCTGCAGCAGCGCCGGCCCCACCGCCGCCAGCAGCAGCAGCGCGCACAGCGACAGCGACAGCCCGACCAGCTGCACCACGCTCAGCCCCCGCCGTCGCGCCAGCGCCGCCAGCCCCAGCCGCCACGGCCCGCGCAACCGGCCCTGCAGCCGGCGCAGGCCCGCCAGCAGCCCGTGGCCGGCCAGCGCCGCCGCCGCGGCCAGCGCCGCCAGCCCGCCCAGCACGTAGCCGGCCAGCCGCAGGTCGCGGGTGGCGACCACGACCAGCGCGATCGCCGCCGCCAGCGCCGCCGCGTACACCAGCAGCGGCAGCGCCGGGGTCGCGCCGAGGCTGCGGTTGAGCACCCGCACCGGCGGCACCGCGCGCAGCCGCAGCAGCGGCGGCAGGCCGAAGCCGAACAGCAGCAGCGCGCCGATCCCCACCCCGGCCAGCGCCGGGGCCGCCTGCGGCAGCGGCAGGCGGCCGGGCAGCAGGCTGCCCAGCGCCGCCACCAGGGCCTGCTGCGCCAGCAGGCCCAGGGCCACCCCGAGCAGGGCCGCCGGGATCGCCAGCAGCACCAGCTGCAGCGCCAGCGCGCCCAGCACCGACGATTGCCGCGCTCCCAAGCAGCGCAGGATCGCCACCGTGTCCACCCGCATCAGCGCGAAGCGGTTCGCGGCCAGCGCCGTAGCCACGCCGGCCAGCAGCACCGCCAGCAGCGCGGCCAGCGCCAGGAACTGGCGGGCCCGGTCGAAGGCCCGGCGCAGCTGCTGCTCGGCATCGTCGATCGAGACCAGGCGCAGGCCGTCGAGCCGCGGTTCCAGCCAGTCGCGCATGCCGGCGACCGCACCCGCCGCGCCAGCGAACATCAACCGATGGGACACCCGGCTGCCGGGCGCGAGCAGGCCGGCGGCCTCCACGTCCGCCAGGTTCACCAGCAGCCGCGGCGCCAGCTGCACCAGGCCGCCGCCGGCGTCGGGCTCGGCGTGCAGGCGGCGGGCGATGCGCAGGCGGCCGTCGCCGAACTCCACGCTGTCGCCCGGGCGCAGGCCGAGCGCGTCGAGCAGGCGCGCATCGGCATAGGCCTCGCCGGGGCGCGGCGGCGGGGAGGCTTCCGGGGCCAGCCCGGCCAGGTCGGCGGTGGTCTCCAGCGCGCCGCGCAGCGGGTAGGCGCCGTCGACCGCCTTGATCTCGGCCAGCTCGCTGCGCTCGCCGGCGAACAGCACGCTGGGGAAGGACACGATCCGCGCCGTGCGCAGCCCGCGCCGCGCCGCTTCCTCGGCGAAGGCCTGCGGCGGCGCCTGCCGGCCGGATACGCCGAGGTCGCCGCCGATCAGTTCGGCGCCGCTGCGGGCAAGCGCCAGTTCGACCCGGTCGACCAGGGTGCCGACCGCGGTCATCACCGCCACGCCGAGCACCAGCGCGGCGGCGACGGTGAGCAGCTCGCCGCCGCGCAGTTCGCGGCGCAGCGAGCGCCTGGCGAAGGGCAGGACCTTCATGCGGCGCCGGCCCCGGCGATCTCGTCGGGCGGCGCTTCGGCCAGCCGGCCGCCGTCGAGCACCAGCACCCGCCCGCAGCGCCGCGCCAGCGACAGGTCGTGGCTGACCAGCACCAGGGTGGTGCCGTGTTCGCGGTTGAGCCGGAACAGCAGGTCGCCGACCTGGCGGCCGGTGGCCTGGTCGAGGTTGCCGGTGGGCTCGTCGGCGAACAGGATCCTCGGCCGGGTCACGAACGCGCGCGCGATCGCCACCCGCTGCTGCTCGCCGCCGGACATCTGCCGCGGGTGGTGGTGGCTGCGCGGGGTCAGCCCGACCAGCGCCAGCACCTCGGCCACGCGCGCGCGGTCCTGCGCATCGCCGCCGCCGCCGGCCAGTTCCAGCGGCAGCGCCACGTTCTCTTCGGCGGTCAGCGCCGGCAGCAGGTGGAAGCTCTGGAACACGAAGCCGACATGGGCGGCGCGCAGCGCCGCGCGCGCCTCCTCGTCGAGCGCCGACAGCGCCCGGCCGGCCAGCACCACCTCGCCGCGGGTCGGCAGGTCCAGCCCCGCCAGCAGGCCGAGCAGGGTGGTCTTGCCCGAACCCGAGGCGCCGACGATGGCGACCGACTCGCCGCGGTTCACCGCCAGTTCGACGCCGTCCAGTATCGTGATGCTGCCGTCGGGCCCGGCCACCGACTTGCCCAGGCCGCGGGCCCGGATCTCGGCCTGTCCCGACCCCGTCGTCCCGTCCCCGAACCGATCCCCGAACCCGTCCCCGTCCATGTCCGTGCTGCTGCGCTCGTTCATCCTGTTCCTCCTGCTGTGCGGCAGCGCGCTGGCGCGGCCGGTGCTGGTGCTGGGCGACAGCCTCAGCGCCGAACATAACCTGCCGCGCGGCAGCGGCTGGGTGGCATTGCTCGAGGATCGCCTGCAACGCGAGTTCGACCAACCGCCGGAAGTCGTGAATGCCAGCATCAGCGGCGAGACCAGTGCCGGGGCCCTGCGCCGGCTGCCGGCGCTGCTGGCCGAACACCGCCCGGGCGTGGTGGTGGTCGGGCTCGGCGGCAACGACGGCCTGCGCGGCCTGCCGCCGGCGCAGCTGCGCGACAACCTCGGCCGGATCGTGACCCTGTCGCGGGCGGCGGGCGCGCGGGTGCTGCTGCTGGGCATCGACCTGCCGCCCAACTACGGGGCCGCCTACCGCAGGCGCTTCACCGCCGTGTACCACGACCTGGCGCGCGAACACGGCGTGGCCCTGCTGCCGTTCCTGCTCGAGGGCGTGGCGCTGGCGCCCGGCCTGATGCAGGCCGACGGCGTGCATCCGACCGCCGCCGCGCAGCGGCGGCTGCTCGAGAACGTCTGGCCGAAGCTGCAGCCGCTGCTGGCCCGGCCCTGAGCCCCTCCCCTTCGGCTGAACGCCGCCTGACCGGCGCCTGAACGGCGCCCTGCTCTTCACGACCCCTGCACCCCGGTCCCGTCAGCCTTTCACAAAGCTGAAGAATCGGGACACGATCGTGAACCTCGAAACCAACCTTTCACATCGACAGCAGGGAGCCAACATGCGCAGCGCACAGGAGCCCGCGGGGCTGGTCCTCATCGTGGAGGACAACCGCAACATCTCGGAAATGGTCGGCGAGTACCTGGAAGGCCGCGGCTTCGAGGTCGATTTCGCCTCCGACGGCCTGGACGGCTACCGGCTGGCCGCCGAGAACAGCTACGACGTGATCGTCCTGGACCTGATGCTGCCGCGGCTGGACGGCATCGAGGTCTGCAAGCGCCTGCGCGAGGAGGCCCGCAAGTCCACCCCGGTGCTGATGCTCACCGCCCGCGACACCCTCGACGAGAAGCTCACCGGCCTGTCCGCCGGCGCCGACGACTACCTGACCAAGCCGTTCGCGATCCAGGAACTGGAAGCGCGGCTGCGCGCCCTGATCCGCCGCGAGCGCCGCCAGGTCGGCGCCGAGGTGCTCAAGGTCGCCGACCTGGTGCTCGACCCGGCCAGCCTGCGCGCCACCCGCGGCGGCACCGAGCTGCAGCTCTCGCCGATCGGCCTGAAGCTGCTGACCATCCTGATGCGCGAATCGCCGCGGGTGGTGAGCCGGCAGGAGATCGAGCGCGAGATCTGGGGCAACAGCCTGCCCGACTCCGACACCCTGCGCAGCCACCTGTACAACCTGCGCAAGACCATCGACAAGCCCTTCGACAAGCCGCTGCTGCATACCGTGCAGAGCGCCGGCTACCGGATCGCCGACATCGAGCAGCCGCCCAGCTGATGACCGAGGCCCTGCCGCGCCGGATCAAGCTCGCCTTCATCTTCCAGGTCGCGATCGCCAGCCTGCTGATCGTGGCCGGCGCCTTCGTGGTCACCGCGCTGGTGGCCGACGAGGTCGTCGAGCAGGCGCTGGAGGAGGAGGCCGCCCACTTCTGGAAGCAGCGCGCCGCCGACCCGGCGTACCCGCTGCCGCAGTCGCTGGTCCGGCGCGGCTATCTGGTGGCGCCGGGCGGCTCGGCCAGCGCCGTGCCGCCGGTGCTGCGCACCCTGGAACCGGGGATCCACGAACTGCCGCGCCAGGGCGTGGTGGCGCTGGTCCAGGACGGGCCGGAAGGCCGGCTCTACCTGACCTACCCGAAGGCGCGGATCCAGCGCATGGGCGCGATGATGACCGCCGGGCCGATCCTGCTGGCGCTGCTGGCGGTGTTCTTCAGCGCCTGGCTGACCTACCGCCTGGCCAAGCGCCTGCTCGCGCCGATGGGCTGGCTGGCGGGCGAGGTCCGCACCTGGGATCCGCGCAACCCCGACCTGAGCACCCTGGCGGCCGACCGGCTGCCACCGGACGCCGACATCGAGACCCGGCAGCTGGCCGGTGCGCTGTACCAGATGGGCGAACGCACCCGCGCGTTCGTGGCCCGCGAGCGCGACTTCACCCGCGACGCCAGCCACGAGCTGCGCACCCCGCTGACCGTGATCCGGGTCGCCAGCGACCTGCTGCTGGGCGATCCCGACCTGCCGGCGCGGGCGCAGCGCTCGCTGCAGCGGATCCAGCGCGCCGGCCGCGACATGGAGGCGGTGATCGACGCCTTCCTGATCCTGGCCCGCGAGGCCGACATCGGCCAGCAGGCCGAGGACTTCCGCGTGCTCGACGTCGTCCACGAGGAGATCGAGAAGGTGCGCGGCTCCAACGAATGCAAGTCCAAGGCCGATCGCGTGGAGATCGCCGTGGTCGAGGAGGCGGACCCGCACCTGCATGCCCCGCCGCGGGTGCTCGGGCTGATGCTCGGCAACCTGCTCAGCAACGCCTGCACCTTCACCGACCAGGGCCGGATCGAGGTGCGGGTGCTGCGCGACCGGCTGGAGGTCCGCGATACCGGCATCGGCATGAGCGCCGAGACCCTGGAGCGGGTGTTCGACCCGTTCTACCGCGCCGAGCAGGACGCGGTCGGCAAGGGCATGGGCCTGTCGATCGTGCGCCGGCTCGGCGAACGCTTCGGCTGGCCGGTGCAGATCGACAGCGCACCGGGCGCCGGCACCACGGCGACGATCCGCTTCGCCTGAGCGGTCCTGCGAAGCCTGCGCCAGGACATCGCCGGAAAAAGGCGGCCCCGAAGGGCCGCCTGGAAGGATTTCAACGGGAATAGAGCAGGCGGTTCGGCGAGCCCGAGCCGATGCTGTACAGGCGGCCGGTGGTGGCCTTGTTGTAGATCGCGCTGCGCACGCTGGACGGCGACAGGGAGTTGTCGGCGGCCAGTACCAGGACCGCGGCGCCGGCGACGTGCGGAGCCGCCATCGAGGTGCCGCTGATGGTGTTGGTGGAGGTGTCGCTGGTGATCCACGCCGATTTGATCGAGCTGCCCGGGGCGAAGATGTTCACGCAGCTGCCGTAGTTGGAGAACGACGAGCGGTAGTCGCTGGAGGTGGTCGAACCGACCGTGATCGCGACCGAGACGCGCGCCGGCGAGTAGTTGCAGGCGTCGGCGTTGTCGTTGCCCGCGGCCACCACCACGGTGACGCCGGCATTGTTGAGGTTCTTGGTCGCGTCGTCGATGGAGGTCGAGGCGGGGCCGCCCAGGCTCATGTTCGCCACCGCCGGCTTGACGTGGTTTTTCGTGACCCAGTCGATGCCGGAGATGATGGTCGAATTGCTGCTGCCGCCGGTGCAGCCGAATACCCGCACCGGGACCAGCCGCACGCCCTTGGCGATGCCCCAGGTCGCGCCGCCGATGGTGCCGGCGACATGGGTGCCGTGGCCGTTGCAGTCGTCGGTGCCGCGGCCGTCGTTGATGGCGGTGGCCCCGGCCAGCACGCGGCCGCCGAAGTCCTGGTGGCTGGCCCGGATGCCGCTGTCGATGACGTAGGCGCGGACGTAGGTCCCCAGGTAGTTGTACACGTAGCTGCCGTTGAGCGGCAGGTCGCGCTGGTCGACCCGGTCCAGGCCCCAGGTGGCGTTGCTCTGGGTGGCCGACAGCTCGACGTAGCCGTCCTCCTCCACGTACGCCACCCGCGGGTCGCGCAGCAGCCGCTCGATCGCCTTGGGCGAAGCGGAGACCGCGAAGCCGGGCAGGGCGTTGCCGTACACCCGCTCCACGTTCAGCGAGAAGCGTGCGGCCAGGTCCACCGCCGCGTTTTCCACCGCCTTTTCCATGCCCGGCGCCTGGCCGCTGCGGCCCGGCCCCTGCAGGGCGTCTTCCTTCAGCACCACGATGTACTTCCCGGGAATCGGACGGTCGACGGTCCGGTATTCGGACGCCATTGCCGCCGAGGTGCCCAGGGCCAGGGTGATGGCCAGGGCGAGACTGCGCTTGGTCGTGCTCATTCGATGAAATCCCCACGAAGAATGTTGCGATGCTCCGCTGCCTCGGCTGCGGAGGGCTCCTTGCCCCACCCGCCCCCGCAATACGACCGTCGTGGTCGGGGGTGGCGGCGCGAGCGTCGGGAGCGTCCCGTTCAGCTGTCAACAGTAGTGGCCCGCATCTTGCATGCCCGGGCGCCTGGAACTGCCGCGAGCCCCGATTCCGCGGGTTCAGGGACTTCCGGACCCTGTCCGGTTGCTGCACTGCATCGCGTTTTTGCGCCGACGGCCTGGGGGGCGGCGGAGCGGCGGCGGGCGCGGTAAGCTCGACCTCCACCCCCGCCCGTTCCGACCCATGCGCGCGATCCTCCCGGCCTGCCTGGCTGCCCTGATGTCCCTGACCCTTCCCCTGCACGCCCAGCCCCGCACGGCGCTCGTGATCCACGGCGGCGCCGGCGTGATCGAGCGCGGCGCGATGACGCCGCAGGAGGAGCGGGCGGTGCGCGCCGACCTGGAACGCGCGCTCGACGCCGGGCACGCGGTGCTGGCCGCCGGCGGCAGCGCGCTGGACGCGGCCGAGGCGGCGCTGGTGATCCTCGAGGATTCGCCGCGCTTCAACGCCGGCCGCGGCGCGGTGTTCGACGCCGACGGCGGCCACCAGCTCGACGCATCGGTGATGGAGGGCCATACCCGCCGCGCCGGCGCGGTCGCCGGCGTGACCACCGTGCGCCATCCGGTGCGGCTGGCGCGCGCGGTGATGGAGCACTCCCCGCACGTGATGCTTGCCGGCCCCGGCGCCGAGGCCTTCGCCGACACCCGGCCGGAGCTGGAGCGGGTGGAGAACCGCTGGTTCGACACCCCGCACCGGCGCCGGCAGCTGGAACAGGCACGGACGCGCGAGAAGGCGCAGGCCGCGGGCCTGCCGGTCGACCTGCGCGGGGCCTACTTCGGCACGGTCGGCGCCGTGGCCCTGGACGCGCAGGGCCGCATCGCCGCGGCCACTTCCACCGGCGGCATGACCAACAAGCGCTGGAACCGGATCGGCGACGCGCCGGTGATCGGCGCCGGCACCTGGGCCGACGAGCGTTGCGGCGTGTCGGGCACCGGCTGGGGCGAGTTCTACATCCGCGCCGCGGTCGCGCACGACATCTGCGCGCGGGTGGCCTACCGCGGCGATTCGCTGGCCGATGCCGCCGAGGAAGTCGTCAACCGCGTGGTCCCGGCGCTGGGCGGCGACGGCGGCGCGATCGCGCTGGACGCCGAGGGCAACATCGCCATGCCGTTCAACACCTCCGGCATGTATCGCGCCTGGATCCGGCCCGACGGCTCGCGCGGGGTCGCGATCTACGACGACGAAGGCTGAACCGGCCCGGCGGCAGGCGCGGCGGCGGGCTTGTGGCAAAATACGCCGCCGCCCCGCGACCCGTGGCGATCCCGGCCCGGACCACCGCAGCCATGTCCCCACTCCACCCGCCCGCGTGCGCCCGGCCGGCCGAAGCCGGCCCCGGCGCCGCATCGCCCGGGCGCCCCGGCACCGCCGGTGTCGTGCAGCCGGTCGCGGCGGCCTGAGCGCGGATGGCGGACGAGACCGGCCACCTGCCGCGGCGCCCCTCGCGGATCCTGAAGGCGACCCGCTGGTCGCTGCAGGGCCTGGGCGCGGCCTGGCTGCACGAGTCCTCGTTCCGGCTGGAGGTCTACCTGTTCGCGGTGGCCGCGCCGCTGGCCTGGTGGCTGGGCGGGACGCCGGTGGAGCGGGTGCTGCTGATCGGAAGCTGCCTGTTCGTGCTGGCGGTGGAACTGGTGAACTCGGCGATCGAGGCGGTGATCGAGCGCTACGGCGCCGAGTTCCACGCACTGGCCGGGCGCGCCAAGGACATGGGCTCGGCCGCGGTGTTCGTGGCGATGCTCAACGTGCTGCTGACCTGGGGGCTGATCCTCGGCTCCCGCTACCTGTGACCATGCCGCGATGACGGCGAGGACGACCGTTCGATGGGCCTGATGGAGATGATCGCCGACCCGCAGGTGTGGATCCTGCTGGTGACCCTGAGCTCAATCGAGATCGTGCTGGGCATCGACAACCTGGTGTTCATCTCGATCGCGGTCAGCAAGCTGCCGCACGAGACCCGCGAGAAGGCCCGCAAGATCGGCATCGCGGTGGCCTGCATCACCCGGATCGCGCTGCTGCTGACCCTGGCCTGGCTGGCCGGGCTCACCTACGACCTGTTCCGGCTGTTCGGCCAGGGCATCTCGGTGCGCGACCTGGTGCTGATCCTGGGCGGGGTGTTCCTGCTGGTGAAGGGCACGATGGAGATCCGCGACCTGATCCTCGGCGAGGAGGAGGGCGCCCACGCCGAGGCCAGGGCCGTCGCCTCGTTCGGCATGGTGATCGCGCAGATCGCGGTGATCGACATCGTGTTCTCGCTGGACTCGGTGATCGCCGCGGTCGGCATGGCCGGCGAGTACGTGCCGGTGATGGTGATCGCGATCCTGGCGGCGGTGGCGGTGATGCTGCTGGCGGCGCGCCCGCTGGGCCAGTTCATCGACCGCAACCCGACGATCAAGATGCTGGCGCTGGCCTTCATCGTGCTGATCGGCGCCTACCTGACGGCCGAGGGCTTCGACCTGCACATCCCGAAGGGCTACATCTACGGGGCGATGGGCTTCTCGGCGCTGGTGGAGGTGCTCAACCTGCTGGCCAAGCGCAGGGCCCAGCTGCGGCGCCCGTCGGAGTAGGCCGGGCGGGCAGGGCGGCGCCGCGCTGGGGCACAATGGCCGCCGACGCAAGCACCGGGGACACGCATGTACCTGCACCAGATCGACCCGATCGCGCTCGCGCTCGGCCCGGTCCAGATCCACTGGTACGGGGTGATGTACGCCCTGGCCTTCGCCAGCGCCTGGTTCCTCGGCCGGCACCGGGTGCGCGCCGGCCGCCTGCCCGGGGTCGACGAGAACGCCTTCGGCGACCTGGCCTTCTACGGGATGCTGGGCGTGGTGCTGGGCGGGCGCATCGGCTACGTGCTGTTCTACGCCTTCGGCGACTTCCTCCGCGACCCCGTGATGCTGTTCAGGGTCTGGGAGGGCGGCATGAGCTTCCACGGCGGCCTGCTCGGGGTGCTGGCGGCGGGCTGGTGGTGGTCGCGCCGGCAGCGCCTGCACTTCTTCGACACGGTCGATTTCGTCGCGCCGCTGGTGCCGGCCGGGCTGGGCCTGGGACGGCTGGGCAACTGGATCGGCGGCGAGCTCTGGGGCAAGCCCACCGGCGGCGACTGGGGCGTGGTGTTCCCGCGCGCGCTGCCGCCGGAGTTGGCGATGCTCGACCCGGCCGTCCTGCGCGCCGAATTCGAGGCCGGGGGCCTGGCGCAGTTCGCGCGCCATCCCTCGCAGCTGTACCAGGTCGCGCTCGAGGGCGTGCTGCTGTTCGCCGTGCTGTGGTGGTTCTCGCGCAGGCCGCGGCCGCGCTACGCGGTCGCCGGCCTGTTCGCGCTGCTGTACGGCCTGTTCCGGTTCGCGGTCGAGTTCGTGCGCGAGCCCGACGCCCACATCGGCTACCTGGCCTTCGGCTGGCTCACCATGGGCCAGCTGCTGAGCCTGCCGCTGGTGGCGCTGGGGCTGGTCCTGCTGTGGCTGTCGCGCCGCGCGCCGACCGTGCAGCCGCGGCCGGCGCCGGCGGCGGAGTCAGGCGCCGCATGAGGCGGTACCTGATGGGGCGATCTCGATGAGGCGATCCCGATGAGGCAGTACCTCGACCTGCTGCGGCACGTGCTCGAGCACGGCACCGGGAAGGACGACCGTACCGGCACCGGCACCCGCAGCGTGTTCGGCTGGCAGATGCGCTTCGACCTGGCCGAGGGCTTCCCGCTGGTCACCACCAAGAAACTGCACCTGCGCTCGATCGTGCACGAGCTGCTGTGGTTCCTGCGCGGGGAGACCAACGTCGCTTACCTGCGCGAGAACAGGGTCACGATCTGGGACGAATGGGCCGACGCCGACGGCGAGCTCGGCCCGGTCTACGGCAAGCAGTGGCGGCGCTGGGCCGGTACGGACGGCAGCGAGATCGACCAGATGCGCCGTGTGGTCGAGGAGATCCGGCGCAACCCGGATTCGCGCCGCCTGATCGTCAGCGCGTGGAACGTGGCCGAGCTGCCCAAGATGGCGCTGATGCCCTGCCACACCCTGTTCCAGTTCTACGTCGCAGGCGGGAAACTGAGCTGCCAGCTGTACCAGCGCAGCGGCGACGTGTTCCTCGGGGTGCCGTTCAACATCGCCAGCTACGCGCTGCTCACCCACATGGTGGCGCAGGTCACGGGCTTGCGGGTGGGCGAATTCGTGCACACCCTCGGCGATGCGCACCTGTATTCCAACCACCTGGCGCAGGCGCGCGAGCAACTGGCGCGCGCGCCGCGGCCGCTGCCGCGGCTGCGGCTCAATCCCGAGGTGACCGACCTGTTCGCCTTCCGCTTCGAGGACATCGCCATCGAGGGCTACGACCCGCACCCGGCGATCCGCGCGCCGGTGGCGGTATGAGCCCGGCGCGGTGACCGAGCTGGCGCTGATCGCCGCGCTCGACCGCGCCTTCGCCATCGGCCGCGGCAACGCGCTGCCCTGGCGGCTGCCGGACGACCTGGCGCGGTTCAAGGCACTGACCGGCAGCGCGCCGATCCTGATGGGGCGGCGCACCGCCGAATCGCTCGGCCGGGCGCTGCCGGGGCGCCGCAACCTGGTGCTGACGCGCGGCGGGCGGACGCCGTTCGCCGGCATGGAGGCGGTGGCCTCGTTGCCGGAAGCGCTGGCCCTGGCGGCGGCGGAACCGACCCTGTGGGTGATCGGCGGCGGCGAGGTCTACGCGCTGTGCCTGCCGCAGGCCACGCGCATGCACCTGACCCATGTCGACACCGCGGTCGCGGACGCCGACGCGCATTTCCCGCGCTTCGATGCCCGCGTCTGGGTGGTGGTGGCGCGCGAGCCGCACCCGGCGGACGCGCGCCACGCGCATGCGTTCGAATTCGTGGACTATCGGCGCGCGGGTGGCGGATAGGGCGCGGCCGTACCCGCGTGGGCCTCGCGCCCGAGGGGCGCTCCTACGGGGGTACGGCGGTGGCGGTGCGGGTCTTGACCCGCGATGGAGCCGCCGACGCGGCGTTGCGTAGGAGCGGGCCTTGCCCGCGATCGGCGCGACGTATCCGGCGTGGGCATCGCGCCCGAGGGGCGCTCCTACGGGGCGCGGCTGCCCTGCGGGCGCCGGCGCCGGCGCGCGCGCTTGCGGGTGGCGGGCGGCTGCGCCGGCACGTCGCGCCCGGGCACTTGCACCACCCGCAGTTCGTCGGTGTCCAGCTGCAGCGCGGTCAGCCTGCCGCCCCAGACCGCGCCGGTATCGATCGCGTGCACGCCGTGGCCGATGAACAGGCCCAGCGTCGACCAGTGGCCGCAGACGATCCGCAGGTCGCGCTCGGCGCGGCCGGGCACGCAGTACCAGGGGTACAGGCCCGGCTGCTGGGTGCCCGGCGCGCCCTTCTCCTCGAACGCGATCCGGCCCTTCGGCGAGCAGTAGCGCAGGCGGGTGAACACGTTGATGATCGCGCGCAGGCGCTCGGTGCCGGCCAGCCGCGGCGACCATGCCGGCTGGTCGCCGTACATGTTGCGCAGCAGCTTGCCGCGCGTCTCCGCGTCGCGCAGCCTGGCCTCGACCTCGCGCGCATGCTTTTCGGCCAGCTGGGTGGTCCATTTCGGCGCAAGGCCGGCATGCACCATCATCCAGCCCAGGTCGCGATCCAGGTGCAGCAGCCCGCGGCCGCGCAGCCAGTCGAGCAGGACGTCGCGGTCCTCGGCGAACAGCACCCGCTGCAGGTCGGGATTCACCCGGCGCTGCTCGTCTGGGCTGCGCTCGGCGATCGCCAGCAGCGACAGGTCGTGGTTGCCCAGCACCACCTCGCTGCTGTCGCGCAGCGAATGCACCAGGCGCAGGGTCTCCAGCGATTCCCCGCCGCGGTTGACCAGGTCGCCGCAGAACCACAGGCGGTCGCGCGCGGGGTCGAAGGCGATGCGTTCGAGCAGCCGCTGCAGCGGGTCCAGGCAGCCCTGCAGGTCGCCGATCGCCCAGACGCTCATCGCCGCGGCCCCCGGGCCGGGCGCTGGCTGGGCGGCTCCAGGCGCGATTCCATGCGTGCTTCCCGGCTAGTGCAGCGTGCGCGGCACGGTCAGGGTGAACGGCGGGATCGCCGCGTCGAAGCGGGTGCCGTCGTCGGCCAGCATCTCGTAGCGGCCCTCCATGGTGCCCAGGTCGGTCTCCAGGACCGCGCCGGAGGTGTACTGGAAGGCCTCGCCCGGCTGCAGCCAGGGCTGTTCGCCGACCACGCCCTCGCCGTCGACCTGCTCGACCTTGCCGTTGGCGTCGGTGATCACCCAGTGCCGCCCGAGCAGGCGCGCGGCGACGTTGCCGGCGTTGCGGATGCGGATGGTGTAGGCGAAGACGTAGCGGTCGCGTTCCGGCTCGGACTGGTCGTCCAGGTAGCGGGTCGCCACGTCGATCGCGAGCGCGTACTCGGGCGTGTCGGTCATGCGCCGCAGTGTACGGGGTCGGCGTGAATGCGGAGTACGCGGGAAGGGGGCACCCGATCGGGAATCGGGAGCAGGGGTGCCTGGATCCGGGGAACTGTCGTCCCGAGCGAAGCGAGGGATCTGCTCTTGCTCTTCGACGCGGAAAAGCCGGTCCCTCGCTGCGTTCGGGACGACAGGGCGCTAGCGACCGGCCTCGCCCGGGATGTTCGCCAGGCGCACGAAATCGGCGACGGACAGCTGCTCGGCGCGCGCGTCGGGGCGCACCCCCGCCGCCTCGATGAGCGCGGCCCCGGCCACCGTCGCCAGCGCGTTGCGCAGGGTCTTGCGGCGCTGGCCGAAGGCGGCCCGCACCACCGCGGCGAAGCGCCGCGGGTCGCGGATGCCGACCGTTTCCGGGGTCCGCGGCACCAGCCGCACCACCGCCGAATCGACCTTCGGTGGCGGCCGGAACGCGCCCGGCGCCACCCGGAACAGCGAGGTCACCTCGCAGTACGCCTGCAGCATCACGCTCAGCCGGCCGTAGACCTTGCCGCCCGGGGCGGCGGCCATCCGCTCGACCACCTCGCGCTGCAGCATGAAATGCATGTCGACGATGGCCGCGGCGTGGTCCAGGGCGTGGAACAGGATCGGCGAGGACAGGTTGTAGGGCAGGTTGCCGACCAGGCGGATCCGGCCGTCCGGCGACAGCTCGCGCGCCAGCGCGCCCAGGTCCACGTCGAGGACGTCGCCCGGCACGATGCGCAGGTCGCCGTGGGCGCGCGCGGCCGCGGCCAGCGGCGCCAGCAGGTCGCGGTCGAACTCGATCGCGGTCAGCGCGCCGTGGCGCTGCAGCAGCGGGAAGGTCAGCGCGCCCTGGCCGGGGCCGATCTCGACCAGGGCGTCGCCGGGCGCGGGATCGACCGCCTGCACGATCCGCTCGACCACGCCGCGCTCGTGCAGGAAATGCTGGCCGAGGTGCTTCTTGGCGCGCGCCCGGAAGCCCTCGCCGCCGCGCGCCGGGCGGGGCCGGCTCATCCGGCGCGGCGCGCGGCCAGGCGCGCGCACAGGTCGACCGCGGCCAGCAGGCTCGACGGATCGGCGCTGCCGCGCCCGGCCAGTTCCAGCGCGGTGCCGTGGTCGACCGCTACCCGCGGGTAGGGCAGGCCCAGGGTCAGGTTGACCGCGCGCTCGAAGCCGCTGTACTTGAGCACCGGCAGGCCCTGGTCGTGGTACATCGCCAGCACCGCGTCGAAGCGGCGCAGCCGGGCCGGCAGGAAGGCGGTGTCGGCCGGCAGCGGGCCGGCCAGGTCCATGCCCCCGGCGCGCAGCGATTCGAGCACCGGCGCGATCACCTCGATCTCCTCGCGGCCCAGGTGGCCTTCCTCGCCGGCATGCGGATTGAGGCCGAGCACGGCGATGGCCGGGGCGGCGATGCCGAACTCGGCGCGCAGGGCGGCGTGGACGATGCGCAGGCAGCGCTCGAGCACGGCCGGCGTGATCGCGTCGGGCACCGCGCGCAGCGGCAGGTGGGTGGTCGCCAGCGCCACCCGGGCCACGTCGTTGGCCAGCATCATCACCACTTCGCGGCCGGCATGGCGGGCCAGCAGCTCGGTGGTGCCGGTGTAGGCGATGCCGCCGGCGTTGATCGCGGCCTTGTGGAACGGGCCGGTCACCATGCCCGCGCAGTCGCCGCCGATGCAGGCGTCGGCGGCCGCGTGCAGCGCGGCGACCAGGGAGGCGGCGTTGCCCGGATCCGGGCGGCCGAAGCCCGTGGCCACGGCATGCGGCACCGGCTGCAGCGGCAGGTCGCCCGGCCGTGCGGGGCGGGCCCCGGGCGCCAGCGCGCGGAACGGCAGGCCGAGGGCGTCGGCCGCGCGTGCGAGCGCGTCGGGATCGGCGAAGGCCAGCAGCCGGCAGTCGCCGCGCGGGCGCTGCACCAGTCGCACGCACAGCTCCGGCCCGACGCCGGCCGGTTCGCCCGGCACCAGCGCCAGCCGGGGCGGACGCATGGGGTCAGCCGCCGCCGGCGCCCGGAAGGCGGACGTCGACGTAGGCCTGTCCGCGCAGTTCGCGCAGGAAGCGGTTCCACTCTTCCTCGAGCTTGCGCTGGCCGATGCTGGCGCGGACCTGGGCGCGGCGGTTGAGATCGGCGGCGTCAGCCTGGCGGCTGCCCTCGCGCATCACGATATGCCAGCCGGCGTCGGTGCGGAACGGCGCCGAGAACTGGCCGTCGGCGAGCGCTGCGAGCTGCGCCGCGAACCTGGGCCCATAGCTGTCGGCCGGGAACCAGCCCAGGTCGCCGCCGCGCGGCGCGGAGTTGGGGTCTGCGGAATGTTCGCGGGCCAGGGCGGCGAAGTCGGCGCCCCCGGTCAGGCGCGCGTGCAGGGTATCGATCCGGGACTTGGCCTGGGTTTCGTCGCCATCCTCTTCAACCCGCACGAGGATGTGCCGGGCGCGGTACTCGGTGACCATCTGCGGTCCGGCCTGGGAGGCGTCGCGGACCTCGACCAGCTGCAGCAGCTGGAATCCGCTGGGGCCGCGCACCGGCCCCAGGAACTGTCCCGGCTGCAGCGCCTGCACCTGCTGGGCGAAGGCCGGCGGAATCTCGTCCAGGCTGCGCCAGCCCAGGTCGCCGCCCTCCAGCGCGTTCGGGCTGTCCGAATAGCGCACGGCGGCGGCGGCGAAGTCCATCTCGCCGCGGTCGATCAGGCTCTTGACGCCCTCGATCTTCTGCTGCGCCACCGCGATCTGCTCGGGCGTGGCGCCGTCCGGCAGCGCGACTAGGATGTGCGCCAGCCGGTACTGGGGGCCCAGGTCGGACTGCGCAGCCAGGGCGGCATCGACCTCGGCGTCGCTGACCCGGACCCGGGTCTGGGCGAAGCGCTGGCGCAGGCGCTGGATCAGCAGTTCCTCGCGCAGGGATTCGCGGAACCCGGCCATCGACACTCCGTCGGCGGCCAGCCGCGCCAGCAACTGCTCGGGGTTGACGTTGTTCTGGGCGGCGATCGCGGCGAGGGCCTGGTCGACTTCCGCATCGGTGACCTGCACGCCGGTCGATTCGGCGCGCGCCACCTGCAGCCGCACCAGCACCAGTCGCTCGAGCACCTGCCGCTCCAGCACCGCGCGCGGCGGCAGCTGCGCCTCGCGCCCGGCGTACTGGGCCAGGATGTTGCGCAGGGCCAGGTCCAGTTCGCTGCGCAGGATCACGTCCTCGTCGACGACCGCGACGATGTGGTCCACAGGCTGCAGCTGCTGGGCCTGCGCGGGCGGCGCCGGGACGGCGGACACGGCCAGCAGCGCGGCCGCGAGCAGGGCGGGGAGGAGTCGGTTCATTCGAAGGGGTCCGGGGCGCGTTCGCCGCCGCCATCGACATCCGGCGGCGGCACGAGATAGAGGTCGTCGCGGTAGTAGCCGAGAATAGCACGGCGCAGCACGCCCCTGGCGTCGCGGCCGGCCGAGCCCAGGCCCTTGAGCTCGACTTCCAGCATCAGCGCGTTGTCGAGCTCGCCGTCGCGGTTGCGCACGTAACGGCGGCCGACCAGGCGCACCGCCATGCAGCAGCTGTCCCACTGCACCCCGCCGATCGCCTCCAGCAGCTTGTCGTCCAGGATCGAGTGGTAATAGCGCCCGACCACGCTCCAGTTCGGCGTGAACGGGTACAGGAAGGACAGGTCGGCCTGTTCCAGCAGGTTGCGGCGGTAGCGGTAGCCGAGGTTGACCACGCCGTCGTCGCCGACCAGGTAACGGGTGCGCAGCGAGATCAGGTCCTCGCGGCGGAACTTCGGGTCCCACTGGTAGGAGGCGCTGGCGCTCCAGCGGTCGTTGATCGCGTACGACAGGTCGGCGATCCAGGACGACTCGCCTTCCTCCACAGGGACCTCGCCGGGCGCGGTCACCAGCGAGTCGTCGAAGTAGCGGATCTGGCCGATGCTGGCGGCGAGCTTCTCGCGGCCGTCGGACTCGCGGATCAGGCGCGTGGTCAGGGCCATGGTCAGCTGGTTGGCGTCGGCCTGGCGGTCGGCGCCGGAATAGCGGTTGTCGCGGAACAGCTGGCCCCAGCTGAAGGTCATAGGCCGGGTGTCGAACAGCGGGATGCCGGACTGGTCGCGGAACGGGGCGTGCAGGTAGAACAGCCGCGGTTCCAGGGTCTGCAGGTGGCGCTCGCCGCGGAATCGGGTCTGGCGGTCGAAGAACAGGCCGGCGTCCACGGTGGTGATCGGCAGCGAGCGGGTCGGGCTGTCGTCGGTCACCGCCGGGCCGAAGCCGTCGTCGAGCTGGTAGGTGGTGTGGCGCCAGGCGAAGGTCGGCTTCACGAACCAGCTCGCGCCTTCCAGCGGCAGGCTGAGCCAGGGCTTGAGGTCGACGCGGGTGCCGCCCGGGAGGGTGTCGTGGTCGAAGCGCACCGCCTCGCCGTCGAAGCCGGCCACCAGCCAGGGCCGGAGCGGCCGCTCCCAGCGCAGCCAGGCGCGCGGCAGCTGGTGGTGCGGGAGGTTGTTCTCGGTCAGTGTGTAGTCCGAGAGAAGGTAGTAGTTGCCGGAGACGCCCGCGCTCCAGGTCGGCCCGCGCCCGGATACCCCCAGGCTGCTGCTGAGGTAGACCGGCGAAAGGTTGCCCAGGGTGCTGCTGAAGTCCTCGATGTAGCGCGGGTCGCTGATCCAGTTCAGGTCGGCGCTGGCCTGCCACCGCGGGTCGAGGTTCTGCAGGGCCGAGAAGCGGAACTGGCCGCGGTCCTCGGGACGGCGGTTGGCCTCGGGGATGCCGGCGGCGATCTCCCGGTCGCGTTCGCGGTCGGCGAGCTTGTCGCCCTGCAGCCAGGCCGCCTCGAGGGTGCCGCGGCCGGTCGGCGTCAGGTAGCGGAACTGGCCGCCGAGCATGAAGCCGCGGTCGGTCATCAGCCGCGGGGTCAGGGTCGCGTCGTAGTTGGGCGCGAGGTTGAAGTAGATCGGCTGCTTCCAGTCGAAGCCGTTGCGGCTGGAGGTGCTGATCGACGGGTACAGCAGGCCGGTGCGGCGGCGGTCGTCGACCGGGAACATAAGCCAGGGCACGTACAGCACCGGCACCCGGCCGATGCGCAGGGTGGCGTTGCGGGCCACGCCCATGCCGTCCTCGAGGTCGACGTCGATCTGCTGGGCGCGCAGTTCCCACAGCCGCTCGCTGGGCGCGCAGGTCGAGTAGGTCGAGCCGGTCAGGGTGCCGTCGCTGCCGCGCAGCGCGATCTGGTCGGCGCGGCCGTTGCCGCGGCGCGAGACCAGCTGGTACTGGACGTTGCTGATGCGGTGGCTGTCGGCCTCCTGGTCGCCCTCGGCGCGCTCGGCCACGATCCGCAGGCCCGAATCCTGGTAACGGATGCTGCCCTCGGCGACGTAGCGCCCGGTCTCGGTATCGTAGGTCAGCTTGTCGGTGCCCAGGAACTGGTCGCCGCGCTGCAGGTGGACGTTGCCCTCGACGATCGTGCTGTCGCCCTCGCTGCCGGTGAAGGTGTCGCCCTCGATGTCGGTGGGCAGGTTCTGGCGTTCGCCGGGCTCCGCATCGGATGGCGTCAGGTCGGAGAAGGCCGGCACCGCGTCCTCCACCGGGCACAGGGAATAGTCCGGCTCCATGTCCTGCGCCTGCGCGGCCAGCGACATCGCGATGCACAGGGGCAGGGGCAGCAGGCGGAGGGCACGGCGCACGCGGCGGCATCCATTCGGCGGAAAATCGCCGGCTAGCTTGCCGCATCGCCGCAGGGCCGGCAATGCAGGACGGCAGCTGAACGGAGCCGGTTCGCGTTCACCTGCAGGCGACCGCGGGCGTCCAGACTTGGAGCCCCGCCCGGAGTCGTCCCGATGCCCCGTGCCGCCCGTCCCCCGGCCTCCTCCGCGCCGGACCCGGTCAGCGAACGCACCGATGCCCAGTGGCGCGACGCCCTGACCCCCGAGCAGTACGCCGTGTGCCGCTGCTCGGCCACCGAGCCGCCGTTCACCGGGCGCTGGTGGGACCACAAGGCCGAAGGCACCTACGCCTGCGTCGCCTGCGGCGCGCCGCTGTTCGGGTCCGAGGCCAAGTACGATTCCGGAAGCGGCTGGCCGAGCTTCTTCCGGCCGCTGGCGGCAGGCGCGATCGCCGAGCACGAGGACGCCAGCCACGGCATGCGCCGGACCGAAGTGCGCTGCGCGCGTTGCGATTCCCACCTCGGACACGTGTTCCCGGACGGGCCGCGGCCGACCGGCCTGCGCTACTGCATCAACTCGGCGGCGCTCGCCTTCATCCCGCGGCAGTCCTAGGCCCGCCCGGTCCGCGGCCGCGGCGCCGCGCCATGCGCGGGCTCAGTCGCCCGCCAGGGCTGCGACATGGGCGACGCTGCATTCGGCCAGCGCCTGCAGGTCGTAGCCGCCCTCCAGCACCGAGACCATGCGGCCACCGCAGTGGCGGCCGGCCGCGGCGACCAGTTCCGAGGTCAGCCAGGCGTAGTCGGCGGCGTCGAGCTGCAGCTGCGCCAGCGGATCGCGCCAGTGGCCGTCGAAGCCGGCCGAGACCAGCAGCAGCTGTGGTGCGAAGGCCTCCAGCGCGGGCAGCAGCCGTTCGCGCCAGGCGACGCGGAACTCGGCGCCGCCGGCGCCGGGTTCCAGCGCGGCGTTGTGCAGGTTGCCGGCGCCGCGTTCGTCGGGGTGGCCGCTGCCCGGGTACAACGGCAGCTGCTGCGAGCTCAGGAACAGCACCCGCGGCCGGTCGGCGAAGATCGCCTGGGTGCCGTTGCCGTGGTGTACGTCGAAGTCGGCGATCGCCACCCGCGCCAGGCCGTGCGCCTCCAGGGCATGCGCGGCGGCCACCGCGATGCCGTTGAACAGGCAGAAGCCCATCGCGGTGTCGCGCGTGGCGTGGTGGCCGGGCGGGCGCACTGCGCAGAACGCGCGCGCCGCCTCGCCGGCCATCACCGCATCCACCGCCGCCACCGCCGCACCTGCGGCCCGCAGCGCGGCCTCGGCCGAGCCCGGCGACAGCAGGGTGTCCGGATCCAGGGCGATGCGGTCGTGGAGTTCGGTGTCCAGCACCTGGGCGACCAGGGCGTCGGCATGGACGCGCCGCAGCTGCCCGCGGCTGGCGCGCGGCGCCTCGACCGGTTCCAGGTCCGGGAAGGCTGCACGCAATGCCGCGAGAACCGCAGCCAGGCGCTCGGGGCGCTCGGGATGGCCCGGTCCGGTGTCGTGCCGCAGGCAGGCGGGGTGGGTGTAGAGGCGCGGATGCACGCTTTGTCCTCGGCGGTTGCTGGCGGTCGCCACCGGTGCCGCCATCCCCGGGGCAACCGGGTTGTTTCCGGATGCGCCGGCCCGGCCCTCCTGGCCGGGCGTTCCGGAACGCAGCGAATGCCGGTCAGGGCATTCGCTCGCGGCGCTCCTTCACCCACAGGGTTTCGCCGTGGCCGCCGGCGCGCGCCAGCACCCGCGCCAGCACGAACAGCAGGTCGGACAGGCGGTTGAGGTAGCGGATCGCCTGCGGGCGCACGTCTTCGGCGCGCGCGAGGGTCACCGCTTCGCGTTCGGCGCGGCGGACGATGGTGCGCGCCAGATGGCAGCGGGCCGCGGCCTCGCCGCCGCCGGGCAGGATGAAGTCCTTCAGCGGCGGCAGGTCGGCGTTGTGGCGGTCGAGCGCCTGCTCCAGGGCGTCGATGTCGGCGTCGACGATCGCGGCGTGGCCGGGGATGCACAGCTCGCCGCCGAGGTCGAACAGCTGGTGCTGGACCGTGGTCAGCAGCTCGCGGATCGAGTCGGGCACATCGCCGGCCAGCAGCAGCCCGATCGCCGAATTGGCCTCGTCGATGGTGCCGTAGGCCGCGACCCGCGCCGAATCCTTGGCCACCCGGCTGCCGTCGCCCAGACCGGTCGTGCCGTCGTCGCCGGTGCGCGTGTAGATCTTCGAGAGCCGGTTACCCATGGCGGCCCCGCCTGGCACGACGCGCGCATGGATGCCCGCACCCAGGCGCCGGCAGCGACTGCGACAAATGCCTGCCGTCGCCGCCGCTGCGCGTGTAGATCCTGGAGAGCCGATTACCCATGCGCGCCCACTGGCTGGCGTCCGTAGGAGCGGGCCATGCCCGCGATCGCCGGTCGATCCGCGACCGGCGCGCCTAGACCGTCTGCGCCCGCAGCGCCGGCAGCCGTCGCCGCAGCAGCTCGAAGCCGCCGAACAGCAGCGCCGCGTAGAACATGGTGCCGAGCACGGTCCACTGGAAGAAGGGGATGCCGGCGAGGTAGGCCGCGCCGAGGCCGGCCACGGTCTGCGGGTACATCGGCGAACCCAGCCAGGCGCCGAAGTTGGTCAGCGCGAAGAACAGCGCCGAACCCGCCAGCGAATACCCGAGCACGCGGCCGCCGGTGATCCGGCCGCGCATCCGGAAGCCGAGCACGGTCGACAGCGCGATGCAGGCGTAGACCAGCCAGAAGCCCGCGCCCAGGAAGTAGTCGCGGTAGAGCCCGCCGTGCAGGGCGGCCAGCGCCAGATCCGAGGCGAACATCGCCAGCAGCGGCACCAGCAGCGCGATCCGCCGCGAGGCGAAATAGGCGCCGCCGAACAGCGCGATCGCCTCAACCGGCGAGAAGTTCGGCGGATGCGGCAGCACCCGGCTCAGCGCCGCGACCAGGATCAGCCCGGCCAGCAGCCAGGGGCCGGGGGTGAAGCGGGGGGCGCGGGAATCGGTCATCGCATGCGGTCGGAGCGGAGCGGGGCGACAGTTTAACGGAACGGGCACGCCGCGCGCCGGGCCGGTTCCGCCGCGCCGCGTCGACGCCGCGATCGCGCCACGGCGGCGCCACGTATCATTCGGCCATGCAGCAACCACACGACGTGCTGGTCGTCGGCGGCGGCCTGGTCGGCGCCAGCCTCGCGATCGCGCTCGACCGCGCCGGCGTCGACGTCGGCCTGGTCGAGGCCACGCCTGCGGGCGCGCTGCCGCCGGTGTTCGACCAGCGCAACCTCAGCTTCGCCGAGGCCACGGTGAACGCGCTGCGGGCGCTCGGGGTGCTGCAGCTGCTGCGGCGGCCGGGCGCGCCGATCCGGCGCATCCATGTCAGCCGCCGCGGCGATTTCGGCCGGGTGCGGCTGGAGGCGGCCGGGTACGGGCGCACCGAATTCGGGCAGGTGGTGGTCGCGCGCGACTTCGGCGAGGCGCTGGAGGCGCGGCTGGCCGGGTGCACCCGGGTCCGTCGCTACCGGCCGGCGCGCTTCCTGGCGCTGGCCGACGCGGATGCCGGCGACGCACGCGCGATCCGGGTCGCGTCCGACGGCGCCGGCGAGCAGGTGCTCGCGGGCCGGCTGCTGGTGGCCGCCGACGGCAGCCGCAGCGCGCTGCGCGCGGCGCTCGGAATCGCGGCGGCCGAACACGATTACCGGCAGACGCTGTTCGTGGCCCGGGTCCGGCTCGGCCGCGCCGCACCGGGCAGCGCCTGGGAGCGCTTCGGTCGCGACGGCCCGAGCGCGCTGCTGCCGCGCGCCGACGGCCACCATGGCGCGGTCCACGCGGTGCCCGCCGCCGAGGCCGGCGCGGTCGCCGCGCTGGACGATCCGGCCTGGCTGGCGCGCCTGCAGCAGGTGTTCGGCTGGCGCGCCGGTCGGTTCCTGGAGAGCGGGCCGCGCAGCGCCTATCCGGCGCTGCGGCTGATCGCCGCGACCAGCACCGCCCCGCGCGCGGTGCTGGTCGGCAACGCCGCCCAGACCCTGCATCCGATCGGGGCGCAGGGCTTCAACCTCGGCCTGCGCGACGCCCTGACCCTGGCCGAACTGATCGCCGACGCACGGGCCGGCGCGCCCGACGCCGACTGCGGCGCGCCGCGGCTGCTGGACGCCTACGTCCGCCGGCGCCGCGACGACCGCGAACGGACCCTGGCCTTCTCGCACGGCCTGGCGACCCTGACCGCCAGCGCCGGCCCTCTGGCCGGCGCCCTGCGCAGCCTCGGCCTGCTGGCGGCCGACCGCCAGCCGGACCTGCAGGGCTGGCTGGTGGGCGGGGCGATGGGCTACCGCGGCCAGGTGCCGGCGCTGTGCCGCGGCGGCCCGGCATGAGCCGCCGCGAACAGCTGGACGCGGTGGTCGTGGGCGGCGGCGTGGTCGGCGCCGCCGCGGCGCTGGCGCTGGCCGCGCAGGGGCTTCAGGTCGCCCTGGTCGAGGCGCGGCCGCCGGCGCCGTGGCAGGCCGCGACGCCGGACCTGCGGGTCTACGCCTTCGCCCCCGACAGTGCGCGGCTGCTGGATCGCCTGGGCGCCTGGGCGCCGGTGGCGGCGGCGCGGATCCAGCCCTACCGGCGGATGCGGGTCTGGGACGCGGCCGGCGGCGGCGAACTGCGGTTCGACGCCGACCGCCTTGGGCAGGCGCAGCTGGGCTGGATCGTCGAGCACGGGCTGCTGGTCGACCGGCTGTGGGCGGCCTTGCCGGCGGCGGGCGTGCGCCTGCATTGCCCGGCCCGGGTGGTCGCGTTGGCGCAGGACGAGGCTTCGCTGCGCCTGGACCTGGACGACGGCACCCGCATCGCCGCACGCGTCGCGGTCGCCGCCGACGGCGCCGATTCGGCCCTGCGCGCCCTCGCCGGGGTCGCCGTGGACGCACGCCCGCACGGCCAGCGCGGCCTGGTCGCCTACCTGGCCTGCGAGCGGCCGCACGAGGCCACGGCCTGGCAGCGGTTCCTGTCGACCGGTCCGCTGGCGCTGCTGCCCTGTCCGCCGCTGCCGCTGGAGGGCGGATCCGCGGGCCACGCCTGTTCGCTGGTCTGGACCCTGCCGGAGGCGGAGGCGGCGCGGGTACAGGCGCTCGGGGACGCGGCCTTCGCACGGGCGGTGACGCGCGCCTCCGACGCACGGCTCGGGGCGCTGCGGCCGCTGTCGCGGCGGCTGGCATTCCCGCTGCGCACCCAGCTGGCGCGGCAGGCGCTGGCCGGACGGGTGCTGCTGCTGGGCGATGCGGCGCACGTGGTGCATCCGCTGGCCGGGCAGGGCGTGAACCTGGGCCTGCGCGACGTCGCCGCGCTGGCCGCCACGGTCGCGGCCGCACACGAGCGCGGCGCGGCCTGGGACGCGCCGTCGCGGCTGCGGCGCTGGGCGCGGACGCGGGCCTCGGACAACGCGCTGGCCGCGCGCGCGTTCGCCGCCATCGACCGGCTCTACAGCAACCAAGCGCCCCTGGCCGTCGCGGTGCGTGGCCCCCTGCTCGGCCTGGCCGGTCGCCTGCCGCCGCTGGTGCGCGGCCTGTGGCGGCAGGCGGCAGGCGCCGAGGGTCCCGTCCCCTAGCGCGAAGTGGCGGGGACAACGCCGAAACAAGCGGCGCCCCGGGCGGGCGCTGTCAGCGCGGACGCGGATCCGGCGGCGTCAGCGCCAGTCGCGCCAGGCCTTGTACTCGGCGAGGCTGAGCCGGCCGTCGCCGTCCGCGTCGAAACGGTCGAACTGCGCGGCCAGGCCGGCGTCGGCGGCGGCTTCGCTGCGGTCGATCGAGCCGTTGCCGTCGGCATCGGTGGCCAGGAAGTTGCTCCGGATCGGATCGTTGGGCATCGAGCGTACGGTCACCAGCTGGTCGGGCTCGGCAGCCACCTGCGCCTCCACCTGCACCGATGCGGCCGTGCCCTGCGATGCATCGCCGGTCACGGCCTGGGCGAGTGCCGGCGCGGCCAGTGCCGGGATCGCCAGCAGCACGATCGACATGTGCGAACGCCAGTTGCGGGGCATGTGCGGTCCTCCAGGGCGGGGACGCAGGACGCTACGACCGGTCGTGCGAACCGCACGTCAAGCCACGCTGTATGGCTTCTGAAACGTTCATCCAGCGCCGTGGGGCGCGGCCAGCACGGTGATCTCCTCGCGGTCGTGGTACAGCTGGCGGGCGCGCAGCCGCAGCGGGCGGCCGGCTTCGCGCTGCAGCAGGTCCAGGCACAGGCGCACTTCGTCCCAGCGCCTGCGCATCGGCAGCTTGAGGTTGAACAGGGCCTGCCGGCACCAGCCCTCGCGCAGCCAGGTCGCGATCCGCGCGGCGACCCGGCGCGGCTGCTCGACCATGTCGCAGACCAGCCAGTCCAGCGGCTGCGGCGGCTGCCAGGTGAAGCCGTCGGCGCACAGGTGCTCGACCAGGCCGGTGTCGAGCAGGGCCGGGCGCAGCGGGCCGTTGTCGACCGCCACCACCCGCAGGTGGTGGCGCGCCAGCACCCAGGTCCAGCCGCCGGGCGCCGCGCCCAGGTCGGCGGCGCGCATGCCCGGCTGCAGCAGGCGCCGGCGCCCGGCGTCGTCGAGCAGAACCAGCAGCGCCTCTTCCAGCTTCAGCGCCGAGCGCGAGGGCGCGTCCGGGTGCAGCCGCAGGCGCGGAATGCCCAGCGGCCAAGGCGCGCTGTCGGCGGGGTCGGAGGCCGCCAGCAGCAGATGGTCGCCGGCCAGGAAGCAGGCGTGCAAGCGGCGCGCACCGGGCAGGTCCCGGCCGGCCAGCAGCCCGGCCCGGCGCAGGGCCGGGCGCAGCGCGTTCCCGAAACTGCGGGCCAGGCCGGCCAGCGGCCTGCCGGCGTCCGAGTCCGGGTGCTCCATCCACAGCGCGCCGAACGGCGGCTGCGCCGTGCGGGCGCCGTCCGCCGGGGACAGGGCGGCGAGCGTCTGCAGGACCGGCGTCAGGCGGTCGCGCACCGGCAGCCCGCGCAGGTCCGCCAGCAGTTCGAGTTTCTGGCGCGCGAACACCAGCCGGTCGAAGGGCAGGGCCCGCGACAGCGCACCGGGCGGCGCGTCGGGCGCGCCGGCGGCGAACAGGACGTGGGCCTGGCCGCGCACGGCGCGGGCGTGGCCGGGCACGCCCGCGCCGGCGGCGCGTTCGGCCAGCTCGGCGGCCAGTTCGGGCTCGAAGCCGGCCCGGCAGTACAGCAGCAGCGTGTCGTTCATCGGCGCGCCGGCCGCGCGGCAGGGCAGCGGCGGCGCCGGGCGGCGGGTCGCGGGCGCAGCCGGCGCATGCCTCAGTAGACGATGCCGCCGCGGGCGCCGTAGTCGCGCAGCACGGCGCACGCGGCCTCGCGGTGCAGGTCGCGCACGACCGCGATGCCGCGGCGCTCGAGCTCGCCGACCCAGTCGGCCGGCAGCGGGCCCTCGTCGAACTCGGTCAGCGCCATCACATCCTCGCTGCGTGCGCCGATCAGCAGGCGGTCGATCCCGGCCCAGAAACTGGCGCCGTAGCACTGGCAGCAGGGCTGGGCGGACGTGGCCAGGGTGTAGGCGCCCAGGTGCGCGCCGGTCGTCTCGTCGCGGTTCAGGCGCGAACGGCCGATGCGCTGCTGGGCCAGCATGAAGGCCATGGTCTCGGCATGCGCCACCGAGCAGGCCTGCGGCAGCACCCGGTTGACGCCGACCGCGACCAGCCGATGGTCCGGCCCGAACACCGCCGCGCCGAACGGCCCGCCGCTGCCGGCCTCGACGTTGCGCCGCGACAGGTCGATCGCCAGCGCGACCTTGTCCGCATCGCCCGGGTAGCTGCGCCCGGCATCGATGGCATCGCCGACCCAGGCCGGCAGGTCGAGCCGCACCCGGCCCGGCAACACGGATCCCGCGGTGGCGGTCATTCGGTTGCGGGTGCCGCACCGCCGGTCACGTCCCGGCACTGCCCGGACACGCACTGGCAGCCGCTGACCTCGGGGAAGCCGCAGACCGAGGACATGCCGCGGGCCGCGCACTCGGCCTGCACGCCGGCCGGGTCGGTCGGGCTGTTCACGTTGACGCACGAAGGGTAGTAGCCGCAGCAGTTGCCGACGTTCTTGACGGTGCAGTCGGCGTCGGTGCGGCAGCTGCGGTCGAGCGACGCCGGCTCCGGCAGCACCTCGGGTGGCAGTGGGTCGGACATGCGCGGCGGGACCAGGTCCGCGGGGGGGGCGGGCGGGGCGGCCGGCGGCGCGTCGCCGCTGGTGGCGTCGCGCCCGGCATCGGCCGCCACCGGCTCCGCGCCGGCCTCCGGGGCGCCGGCGGCATCGCCGGTCTGCGCCGCGCAGGCGGCCAGCAGGCAGGCGATGGCCATCGCCGCCAGCAGCCCGGCGATGCGGCGCGCCGGCCCGCGGCCGGCCGCTGCCGGTGCTGTCTTGCCCTTCACGGATCGGTTCATCACGGATTGCCTCCCTTGCCGGCCCAGGTATCGCGCAGCGTCACGCTGCGGTTGAACACCGGCGCCTGCGGCCGGTGGTCGTGGCGGTCGGCGACGAAGTAGCCCAGGCGCTCGAACTGGAAGCCCTGCTCGGGCGCCGCGGCGGCCGCCGCCGGCTCGACCCAAGCCTGCACCACCCGGCGTGAATCCGGGTTGACGTGGTCCTTGTAGCTGCCACCCTCGCCCGCATCGGGGTCCGGCAGGTCGAACAGGCGGTCGTACAGACGCACCTCGGCGGCGACCGCGCTGCGCGCGTCGAGCCAGTGGATGGTGCCCTTGACCTTGCGGTTGGCGCCCTCCATGCCGGGGCGCGACTCCGGATCGAGCCGGCCGCGCAGTTCCGCCACGTTGCCGTCGGCGTCCTTGAGCACCTGCTCGCAGCGCACGATCCCGGCGCCGCGCAGCCGCACCTCGCCGCCCGGGACCAGGCGCTTGAAGCCGCTGGGCGGCACTTCGGCGAAGTCGTCGCGCTCGATCCACAGCTCGCGCGAGAACGCCACCTCGCGTTCGCCGGCCGCCGCATCCTTGGGGTGGTTGGCGAAGGCCAGGGTTTCGGCGTGGTCCTCGGGCAGGTTGTCGATCACCAGCCTCAGCGGCGCCAGCACCGCCATCCGCCGCGGCGCGCGCGCGTCCAGGTCCTCGCGCAGGCAGCCTTCCAGCACCGAGAAGGAGATCAGCGAGTTCTGCTTGCTGATGCCGACGCGCTCGGCGAACAGGCGCAGCGACGCCGGCGTGTAGCCGCGGCGGCGGATGCCCTGCAGGGTCGGCATGCGCGGGTCGTCCCAGCCGTCGACCAGGCCCTCGTCGACCAGCGCCATCAGCTTGCGCTTGCTCATCACCGTGTAGTCGAGGTTGAGCCTGGAGAATTCGATCTGGCGGGGCCTGGACGCTTCCAGCGGGAAGCCGCGCGCCAGCAGCGGCGCCAGCAGTTCCGGATGCCCGGCCAGGTCCACCCGTTCCACGCACCAGTCGTACAGCGGCCGGTGGTCCTCGAATTCGAGCGTGCACAGCGAGTGGGTGATGCCCTCGATCGCGTCGCTGAGCGAGTGCGCGAAGTCGTACATCGGATAGATCGGCCAGGCGTCGCCGGTGTTCTGGTGCGCGACCCGCTTGATCCGGTACAGCGCCGGGTCGCGCAGGTTGATGTTGCCGCTGGCCATGTCGATCCGGGCGCGCAGGGTGCGGCTGCCGTCGGCGAACTCGCCGGCGCGCATGCGCCGCAGCAGGTCCAGGTTCTCCTCGACGGAGCGGTTGCGGAACGGCGACTCCCGGCCCGGTTCGGTCAGGGTGCCGCGGTACTCGCGCACCTGCTCGGCGCTGAGGTCGCAGACGAAGGCGTCGCTCTGGCGGATCAGCTTCTCGGCGGCCAGGTAGAACACCTCGAAGTAGTCCGAGGCGTGGCGCAGCGCGTGCCAGTCGAATCCGAGCCAGCGCACGTCCTCCTGGATCGCGCGTACGTATTCGGGGTCCTCCTTGGCCGGGTTGGTGTCGTCCAGGCGCAGGTTGCAGGTGCCGCCGAATTCCTCGGCCAGGCCGAAGTCCAGGCAGATCGCCTTGGCGTGGCCGATGTGCAGGTAGCCGTTGGGCTCGGGTGGGAACCGGGTCCGGATCGCGGCATGCCGGCCGCTGGCGAGGTCGGCGCGGACGATCTGGCGGATGAAGTCGGTGCGGGCCGGAGCGGCGGGCGCGGTCGGGTCGGGGGCGGTCATGCGGGCGCGGGCGCTGAAAACGCAAGTGTAGCGGCTGCAGGCGTGACCCCGGTCCGCATGGCCGGCCGGGCCGTGTCGTATCCTCTGCGCGATCGTTGCCGAACGGACTGCCGCGCGCCGGGACGGGGCGGCAGGTCAGGGGAGGAACATGCGGGTCGTCTACGAGGCCGGGCAGCTGTTCGACGCCTACATCGTGCGCCACGCGCTGGAGGACGCCGGGATCCCGGCGTACGTGCGCGGCGAGTCGCTGGTGGGCGGCATCGGCGAACTGCCGGCCGGCGGCCTGCTCGCGGTATGCGTGCCGGAAGCGGCCTGGCCGCGCGCGCGCGCGATCGTGGAGGCGCTCGCGCTGGGAACGGACGACGCGCCCGCGCGCGAAGGCCTGGGGGACGGGGATGGGGTGGCGGCGGCGCCCGCCTGAGTGCCGCGCGCCGCGCCAGTCCCGCGTCCCGCGGGACTGGCGGGCATTGCTGGCCGGCATCGCCCTGGCCGTCCTGGCCGCTTCCGCGCAGGCGATGCAGGCGGGCGATCACGGGCCGCGCGAGCTGCCGCTTGCGGTCGAGATCCTGTCCGGAGGCGAGCATGGCCGCGACGGCCGCTCGGTGGCCGTCGCCGGCGGCGAGGCGCGCCTGCGGCTGCGTTTCGACCTGCCGCCGGCCGGCGAGGGTGGCGGCTGGCTGCTGCGGCTGGAGCGCGCCGGCGTCGACCGGCTGGAACTGTCCGGTCACGGCTGGCGCGGCGGGCCGCGTTCATTCTTCGCGCCCGCGGCCGGCGAGGGCCTGTTGCCCGGTGCCTTCGAGTTCGCGTTGCCGGCGTCGTGGTCGGGGCCGCGGACGCTGGAACTGACGGCGTCCGGGCGCGGGCCCTACGTCCTGCGCCCGAGCCTGCATTCGGCGCAGGCGGCGATGGCGCTCGAGCACCGCGCGATCGCCCTGTCCGGAGCGCTGTACGCCGGCCTGCTGGTGCTGGCGCTGATCGCCCTGTCGCTGCTTGGGGCGACCCGCGACCGCGCCTACCTGGCGCTGTTCGGTTTCCTGGCGGCGGCGCTGTGGTTGCTGCTGGCCAACAACGGGCATCTGTACGCCTGGCCCGGAGTGCGCGGCTTCGCGCTCTGGGGGCCGGCCGGGATCTGGGCGGCCACGCTGCTCACCGCGGCCTCCGGGGTGTGGCTGGCCCAGCAGTACGCCGGCCTGCGGGTACATGCGCCGGCGTTGCGGACGCGGCTGTACTGGCTGGCGCTGGTGCTCACCGCCGCCGCCGCGCTGTGCCTGCTGAACCTGCCGGACCGGCACGGGCTGCTCAAGGCCATGACCGTGGGCGGCTGGATCCTGGGCGTGTGCGGGGCGCTGGCGGCGATCGCGGTCGGGGTCCGCCGGCAGGTGTGGATGGCGCTGCCGGTGCTGCTGTCGGTGCTGGCGCTGCTGGCGGCCGGGGTGTTCTGGGAGCTGCGGCTGTTCGGGCTGCTGGAGGACGGGTTCTGGGTGCGGGTCGGGTTCCAGCTGGCGCTGGTGGCCTGCGCCCTGCTGCTGGCGACCGGGCTGATCGGCCGGATCACCGAGTTCCGCACCGCGCGCGACCGCGACCGGCTCGCGCGCGACGACTCCGAACGCCGGCTCGAGCGCGAGGCGGCCCGCGCCGACCTGGTGCAGACCCTGCAGAGGAAGCTGCGCGACCTGCCGCCCGGCGACATGGAATGGGCGGCGTTCCGGGCGGCGTTCGAACGCCTGCTGCCGCTGCTGCGGCTGGAGGCCGGGGCCCTGATCGCCTACGGCTACCACGGCTTCGACCTGCTGCTGGCCGAGCCGCTGCGCAGCAAGGAGCATTTCGTGACCCTGCTGGCCAACCGGGTGGGGATGATGAAGGGGCTGGCGCGAACCCAGGCGCCGTTGCAGCTGCCGCTGGAGCAGGAGGTCGAAGGCGAGGGCGCGGCGGCAAGCGCTGCGTCCGCATCCGCTGCCGGCACCGGCAACGGTGTCGCGCCGGACGCCGCCCCGCGCCGGCTGCACGCGGTGATCCCGCTGCCGATCCGCGCCCCGGGCTGGGGCGTGCTGCTGCTCGAGCGGCGCGGCAGCGAACCGTTCACCCACGAGGAACTGGCCTTCGCCAGCGAGCTGGGGCGGCTGGCGGTGCAGCACGCCGACGAGGCCGCGACCGCGCTCAACCTGCGCCGCTCGGCCGAACTCGACGCCCTGACCGGCGCGCTCAACCGCCGCACCATCGACCTGTGGCTGTCGCGCTGCTTCACCGAGGCGCACCGCCACGGCCAGCCGCTGGCGGTGCTGTTCGTGGACCTGGACTTCTTCAAGCGGATCAACGACACCCACGGCCATGCCTGCGGCGACACCTGCCTGCAGCAGGTGTCCGAGGCGCTGCGGCGGGAGCTGGAACCGGGCGACCTGCTCGGCCGCTACGGCGGCGAGGAGTTCATCGTGGTCCTGCCCGGGCGCAACGGCGACAGCGCGCGCCAGGTCGCCGAGCGCATCCGCGC
>JBKHXI010000007.1:0-29873 GCA_046566095.1 Gammaproteobacteria bacterium
ACGAAGCCGTTGCCCTGGTAGTACTGCTTCATGAACTGGCGGAAGGCCTCGCCGGCCTGGTCGGGCGAGTCGAAGATCCACTTCTCCATGCGCAGGAAGTCCTCGAGCGCGTCCTTGTCGTCGAGCACGTAGACCAGGCCGACGTACTTCTGCACGAACAGCCGCCACGGCTTGAGCATCAGGTAGGAGAAGTTCATCAGGTCGGCGGGGATGTTGCCGAGCGTGTCGACCATCAGGTCGACGTCCAGCCCGCGCGCCCAGTTGCCGAGCATGTTGTCCTCGGTGTGGAAGTCGACCGGCGTGACCATCGTGATGAGGTTGCGCACCTTGTCCGGATGCAGCGCGGCGTAGCTCAGCGCGAAGGCGCCGCCCTGGCAGATGCCGAGCAGATTGATCGCATCCACCCCGTGCGCCGTGCGCAGGTGGTCGACCGCGCCGCCGAGGAAG
The DNA here is from genome assembly GCA_046566095.1 of Gammaproteobacteria bacterium. Taxonomy (GTDB): domain Bacteria; phylum Pseudomonadota; class Gammaproteobacteria; order Xanthomonadales; family Xanthomonadaceae; genus CAMPJU01. Next base: position 448 of record JBKHXI010000007.1, read on the forward strand.
CGTTCGATGTAGTCCTCGAGGGTGAGGTAGCGGTCCGAGCGGTCCGGATAGCCCCAGTCGACCAGGTACACGTCCTCGCCGCGCGCCAGCAGGCCGCGCACGATCGAGCGGTCCTCCTGCAGGTCGACCATGTACGGCCGGTTGACCAGCGCGTAGCAGACCAGCAGCGGCAGCTTCGCGGTCGGCGCCTTGTCGCCGACGAAGCGGTACAGCACGACCTTGCCGTCGCGCCAGACCTCCTGGCGCGGGGTGGCGCCGTAGTCGACGTCGTCGACCTGGCGCAGCGTCTCCAGGCCCGCGGCAAGCCTGCGCTGGAATTCCGCGGCCTCCGCGGCCAGCGACTGCGGGTCCAACCCGAACGGATTGGCGATAGCTCCGGCCATGTCAGCGCCTCCTGCCGGCGTTGCGCGCGGATCCGGCCTTGGCCGGCGCCGCCGCACGAGCGGCGGCGGCTACGGGCGAGGCCTTCTTCTTGACGCGGGAATCGGCAGCGCGCGCGGGTGCGGCCGCCTGCCGGGCGCGCCTGGCGGCATCGCGCGCGGGCGACGCCTGTTTCCTGCCGCGGGCCGGGGCCGGCTGCTTCGCCGCGGGCGCGGCCGGCCTGCGCGCCTTCGCCGGCGCCGGCCGGGCCGGCGTCTTCGGCCTGGCCTGCCTGCCCGTCGCGGCGCCCTTGCCGGGGCCGGCGCTGGCGGCCGCGGCGGATCCGGCCGCCGGCCGCGCGCCGGCGGCGCCCGCCGCGACCTGGTCCCGCAGCTGCCGCAGCTCGCGCTGCAGTTCGACGATCTTGCGGTGCGCGGCGTCGACCTCGGTGCGGGTCGGCATGCCCAGCTGCGCGGCGACCTGTTCGGCCTCGCGCTGCAGGGCGCCGCGCAGGCGCATCTGCGCATCCACCAGGGCGCCGTGCACCTCGCGGAACTCGGGCGACAGGGCGATGTCCGCCCAGGCCTGTTCGGCGGCGTCGATCCACAGGTCGAACAGGCCGCGCGCGGTGTCGGGCAGGCGATCCTCGCGGGCGCGCCGCTCGAGCAGCTGCTCGAAGCCTTCCAGCGCCGCCTGCCCGGCGCGGCCCATCAGACCGTTCCAGGCGCCCAGCCGCTGCTGGTAGTCCAGGTGGGCGCGGGCCAGCCGCTGCCAGCGCTCCTGGTGCTCGCGGGTCAAGCCGAACGCGGGCATGCCCAGCCAGGAAGCGGCCTCGCCGCGGACCGACTCCAGCCAGGGGGTGGCGTCCTCGATCCACTGCGACAGCCCGTCGCGGCCCTGGCCGCGCAACTGCCGGAACAGCTCGGGGAAGGGGTTGTCGCCGGCCGCGCCCAGCGCCCGCCGCCAGGCCTCGGCCACCTGCGGCGCGCCCACGCCGGGCTGGCCGGCCAGCTGCGCGGCCACCTGCTGCATGCGCGCATACCATTCGTGCGCCTGGCCGGTGAAGCGGCCGACCGCGGCATCGGCATCCGCGCGCGCGCCATGCGCCAGCCGGCCCCATTCGGCCAGGCCCTGCTGCCAGGCCTTCAGGCCCGCTTCGACCGGGGTGCCGGATCCGCCGCGCTCGCGCAGCAGGTCGCCCCAGGCGGTCCAGTACTGGCGCGCCAGCGCCTCGAAATCGGGTGTGCCCTGTTCGCTGCCCATGCGTCCTCCCTGCGATGCGCCCATGCTAGCAACCGCGGTGTTGCAACGCCTGCATGCGCCCGGCGCCTCCCCCATGGCGCGCCGGTCGTAGGGGCCGAACCGGGACATGGGGTCGTACCCGGACAGGGGGCGAACCGTAGGAGCGCCCCTTGGGCGCGATGCCCGCGCGGGCTCCGGAGGGTGCGTCGCGCTCGCGGGCAAGGCCCGCTCCTACGGTCGTGGGGGTCGAACCGCGGCGGGAGGCGAACCGCGGCGAACGGGTGGCGGCCGGTCAGGGCTTGGGAATGCGCAGGGTCTTGCTGACCATCAGCGAGCCGGACAGGGCGTAGACCAGCACCAGCGGATGCAGCTGCCAGGGCCCGAGCTGGATCACGCCGCCCCACAAATCCGGCCCGATGCTGCCGCTGGCCGCGGCCCAGGCCAGCAGGCCGACGATCGCCACGCTGGTCGGGATCGGGGTGCCCTCGAAATGGCGGACCTTGCCCTCGTCGCCGGCCAGCAGTTCGGCGGTGACGTTGTAGCGCGCCAGCCGGCTCACACCACAACCGACGAAGTAGCTCAGCACTATCCAGTCCCAGCCGCCCTGCAGGCCGCAGGCGTAGCCGAGCGCGGCCGGCGCCACGCCGAAGGAGATCACGTCGGCCAGCGAATCCAGCTCGCGCCCCAGCGTGGAGGCCGACTTGCGCCAGCGCGCCACCCGCCCGTCGAGCGCGTCGAACACGAAGGCCAGCGGGATCAGCGCCATCCCGACCAGCAGGTCGCGGACGATGCCCTCCTGCAGGAAGCGCATCGCCGCGAACACCGCGCCGGTGCCGCAGAAGGCGTTGGCCAGGGTGAACCAGTCGGCGAGGTGGAACTCGCGCAGCATCGAGAAATGGCGGCGGTCCTGCATGCGGGGGTCCGGGGCGGGCGTAGCGGCAGCCTGCCAAAGCCGGCGTGAAGCCGGCAAGGCGGCCGGGGACCGGCCCGGGCGACGGCCGGCCCGCGCCTCAGGCGATCCAGCCGCGGCGCGCGGCGCGGTGCGAGAACCAGACCAGCAGCACCGCGACCGCCACCACCGCGACCGGCATCGCCAGCGCCCCCGCGCCCAGGATCGCCGGCGCGCCGCTGATCACCGCGGTCCAGGCGAACTGCACCAGCACCGCCGCCAGCGAGATCCAGTACAGCGGCACCGCCAGCCGGCGCCGCAGCAGCAGCGCCAGGCTGGCCAGGCTGCCGGCGACCACCGCCAGGCCGTAGGCGGCCCAGGCCCAGGCCGGGGCGCTGTCCAGCAGCTGCCGCTCGCCCGCGGGCAGCGCGGCCAGTTGCTCCGGGCCCATCGAATAGTGCACGGCGAACATCGAGAGTCCGATCAGGTTCCACAGCAGCGCGGCGGTGGCCACGATCCAGAACCAGGCCGGGCGCGCGGTCGGCGCCACGGGTCGTGCGTTCATGGCATTCCTCCCCAGGGTCGGCGAACGCGGCGAGCATACTGCGTTCCCGCGTCGGGGGCTCATCACCCGTCGGGCACGCGGGCCGGCTTGATCCAGGTCAACGCGCCCGGTACGGCCGGCGCCTAGTCTGCGGCCATGACGATCCAGCCGTTGCTAGACGCCGAGCTCCTGCGCCGCTACGACCAGCCCGGGCCGCGCTACACCTCGTATCCCACGGCGCCGCAGTTCAGCCCGGCCTTCGGCGAGCCGCAGCTGTGCGCGGCCGTGGCCGCCAGCAACGGCGACCCGATCCCGCGCCGGCTGTCGCTGTACGTGCACGTGCCGTTCTGCACCAGCCCGTGCTTCTACTGCGGCTGCAACCGCATCATCACCCGCGACAAGGGCCGTTCCGACGGCTACCTGGCGCGCCTGTACCGCGAGACCGACCTGGTCGCGGCGCTGTTCGACCGCGACCGCGAAGTCATCCAGCTGCACTTCGGCGGCGGCACCCCGAACTTCCTGTCGCCGGCCCAGCTGCGCGAAGTGGTCGACACCCTGCGCAGCCAGTTCCATTTCGCCGGCCGCGCCGACGCCGACATCTCGATCGAGCTGGATCCGCGCTTCGTCGACCCCGCGGATGTCGCGGAACTGGGCGCGATCGGCTTCAATCGCGCCAGCCTCGGCGTGCAGGACTTCGACCCGGTGGTGCAGGCCGCGGTGAACCGGATCCAGAGCGTGGAGGAGACCACCGCGGTGGTCGAGGCCTGCCGCGCGGCCGGCATGCGCTCGGTCAACATCGACCTGATCTACGGCCTGCCGAACCAGACCCTCGACGGCTTCGGCCGCACGCTCGAGCAGGTGATCGCCATCCGCCCCGACCGCCTGGCGGTCTACGGCTACGCCCACCTGCCGGAGCTGTTCCGGCCGCAGCGCCGGATCGAGGCCGCCGACCTGCCGAGCCCGGAAACCCGGATCGCGCTGCTGCAGCTGGCGATCGAGCGGCTCACCGCGGCCGGATACGCCTACATCGGCATGGACCATTTCGCCCTTCCCGACGACGAACTCGCCCGCGCCCAGCAGCGCGGTGGCCTGCACCGCAACTTCATGGGCTACACCACCCATGCCGACAGCGACCTGGTGGGCCTCGGGGTCAGCGCGATCAGCCATGTCGGCGACACCTTCAGCCAGAACCCGCGCGAGCTGCCGGCCTGGGAAGCCGCGCTCGACCAGGGGCGCCTGCCGGTCACCCGCGGCATCCGCCTCGACGAGGACGACCAGCTGCGCGCGGACCTGATCCAGTCGCTGATGTGCCGGGGGGAAATCCCGGTCGCCGCGCTGGAACGGCGCTATGCGATCGACTTCGAGACTTATTTCGCCGACGCCCTGCAGCGCCTGCAGCCGCTGGTAGAGGACCGCCTGGTCGCGCTCGCCCCCGGGTCGATCCGCGCCACGTCGCGCGGGCGCCTGTTACTGCGTAACATCGCGATGTGCTTCGACCGCTACCTGCACGCGCCCGCCGACACGCCCGGCCGCTTCTCGCGTGCCGTCTGAGGCCCTGCAGCGGCCGGACCCCCACGGGATGACCGGCCCCGCCTTTCCCCGGCCCGATTCCCGCATCCTCGCCGACGACGGCGACGAACTGCGCTTCTGTTCGACCTGCGCGTTCTCGCAGGCATGCCTGGACGAGGGCATGGACAAGGGCGCGCTGATGGACCTGCACGTGCTGGTGCAGCACGCGGGGCCGCTGCAGCCGGGCACGCACGTGTTCCGGGAGGGCGACCCGTTCGACGCGATCGCCGCGGTGCGCGCCGGCACGGTTAAGACCTACGTGGTGGATCCGGACGGCCGCGAGCACGTGCTCGGCTTCCACCTGCCGGGCGAGGTGATCGGCCTGGACGCGATCGACGGCGACCGCTACCCGTGCAACGCGGTCGCGCTGGACACGGTCATGCTGTGCCGGTTCTCGTTCCCCCGCATCGCGGTGCTCGCGACCCGGCTGCCGGGCCTGCAGCGGCAACTGTTCCGGCTGCTCAGCCGCGACATCGGCCGGGTCGCGCTGCTGTCCGGGGACTGGTCGGCCGACCAGCGCATGGCCGCGTTCCTGGTCGGGCTGTCGCGGCGGCTGGCCGCGCGCGGCTACTCCCCGGATCGGTTCGCGCTGACCATGCCGCGCACCGACATCGCGAACTACCTGCGGCTGGCGCCGGAGACGGTCAGCCGGGTGCTGCGGCGGCTGCGGCACGACCGGGTGCTGGAAGTGGATCGGCGCGAGATCGAACTGCGCGATCGCGCCCGGCTGGAAGCGCTGGCCGCGCCGGTCCTGCGCGGCTGACGCGGGCACCGGGACCGGGCGGCACGGCCGTCCCGACCATATCACCCTCCGGCCGATCCCCTGGGAAAGTGCTCGACCTGGGTCAACGCGGCGCACTCGGTGGTCGTGCACCATCCCACCGAATTCCGGGAGGGACGGCGATGGAAAGTACCCGCAAGCTGTGGATGGCCTGGCGACCCTGCTGATCGCATCGTTCGCGATGCTGCTGTGGTCCGGTGGCCAAATCCGGGACCACGCGGCGCCGATACCCGAGCGTGTGCTCGCCGACGACGGTACCGTGGTCTACACCCGCGCGGACATCGAGCGCGGACGACAGGTCTGGCAGTCGATGGGCGGCATGCAGCTGGGCTCGACCTGGGGCCATGGCGCCTATGTCGCGCCCGACTGGAGCGCAGACTGGCTGCATCGCGAGGCGGTCGGCCTGCTCGACATGTGGGCCCACGAGGACGGCGGCATGGATACCTACGCGGACCTGCCGGCAGGCGAACGCGCCGCCCTCCAGGGCCGTCTGCAGGAGCTGATGCGCAGGAACACCTACAACCCCGATACCCGCGAGATCACCCTCACGCGGGACCGGGTAGCGGTGATCTCCAACGTGTCCGCGCACTACGAGAGCCTGTTCGGCAACGACCCGGCGACCGCGGAACTGCGCGAAGCCTACGCAATGAAGAACAACACGGTGCCCGATGCCGCGCACCGGCGCGACCTGGCGGCGTTCTTCTGGTGGACCGCCTGGGCGGCGACGACCGAGCGTCCCACCGTGGCCGGGGAAACGCTGTCCCCCGACCGGCCGACGGTCGAGGCCAAGCGGGTCACCTACACCAACAACTGGCCCGGCGAGCCGCTGGTGGGCTATACGCCGCCGCCGAGCACATGGGTGTGGTCGGCTTTCAGCGTCCTGTTCCTGCTGGCCGGGATCGCGCTGCTGGGTTGGTACCACGCGGTGACCCACCGCGAGGACCATCCGCCCTTCCCCGCCCGTGATCCGCTCGCAGCGCTGGTGGTGACGCCTTCTGGCCCGCGCCGGCTTCTACGCCACGGCCCTGCTGCCCTACGGCTGGATGTACAGCATCGCCCGAGCGCACCATCCACTGGGGGTGTTCGCCTACGGGTACTGACCCGGCACCCGGCGGTCGGCCTTCGCGACCCGCGCGTTCCGTCGTGCGGGGCCGCGCTGCCGGCCAGCGCGCGGTCCCCGCAAGCTCCACTGGACAGTTGGACCCCGTTCGCACCCGCATCGTCATAGCGAATGCAGCGAGGAATCCGCTCGGATGCGAATCCTTCCCCCTCGCTTGGCGAAGAACGAAGCCTCCGATGAAGCATGGTGGCTTCATGCGAGTCGCTCCCGGAACAGAGCGCTAGGCGCGCGCGAACACCAGGGTGGCGTTGGTGCCGCCGAAGCCGAAGCTGTTGGACATCACCGTGTCCAGGCGCGCGTCGCGGGATTCGCGGGCGATGGGATAGCCTTCGGCCTGCGGGTCCAGCTCGGCGATGTTGGCGGAGCCGGCGATGAAGCCCTCCTGCATCATCAGCAGGCAGTAGATCGCCTCGTGCACGCTGGCCGCGCCCAGCGAGTGGCCGCTCAGGGCCTTGGTCGAGGACAGCGGCGGCATGGCCTCGCCGAAGACCTCACGCACCGCCTGCAGCTCGACCACGTCGCCGACCGGGGTCGAGGTGCCGTGGGTGTTGAGGTAGTCGATCCGCCCGGGCCGGCGGCCGTCGAAGCCGGCCAGCGCCATGCGCATGCAGCGCACCGCGCCCTCGCCGGAAGGCGCGACCATGTCCACGCCGTCGGAGGTCACGCCGTAACCGACCAGCTCGGCGATGATGTCGGCGCCGCGCGCCATGGCCCGCCCGTATTCCTCCAGCACCAGCATCCCGCCGCCGCCGGCGATGACGAAACCGTCGCGGGTGACGTCGTAGGGGCGGGAGGCGGTCTGCGGCGTGTTGTTGTGCTTGGTGGACAAGGCGCCCATCGCGTCGAACTGCGCGGTCATGCCCCAGTGCAGCTCCTCGCCGCCGCCGGCCAGGACCACGTCCTGCATGCCGTGGCGGATCATGTCGGCGGCCACGCCGATGCAGTGGGCCGAGGTGGCGCAGGCGGCGGAGATCGAATAGCTCACGCCGCGGATGCCGAACGCGGTCGCGAGCCCCGCCGACACTGTCGAGCCCATGGTCCGCGGCACCATGTACGGCCCGACCTTGCGCACGCCCTTGTCGCGCAGCAGGTCGCCGGTCTCGATCTGCCACTGCGGCGAGCCGCCGCCGGAGCCGGCAACCAGGCCGGTGCGCTCGTCGCGCACTTCGTCCTCGGTCAGGCCCGCATCGGCGATCGCGTCGCGCATCGCGACGTAGGCGAAGCCCGCGGCGTCGCCCATGAAGCGCTTGAGCTTGCGGTCGATCTGCTCGGCCAGGTCGATGTCCGGCGCACCGGCGACCTGGCTGCGCAAGCCGAGCTCGGCGTACTCCGGCACATGGCGGATGCCCGAGCGGCCCTCGCGCAGGGCTGTGGCGACGCTCGCGCGGTCGTTGCCCAGGCACGAGACCACGCCCATGCCGGTGACGACCACGCGCCTGGATGATCCTGTAGCCATCCTCAGAAACCCTCCGTCGTCCCGAACAGTCCGACCCGCAGGTCCGACGCGGCGTAGATCTCGCGCCCGTCGACGAGCGTGCGTCCGTCAGCGATCACCAGCTCGAGCTTGCCGCGGATCACCCGCCGGATGTCGATCTCGTAGCTGACCAGCTTCGCGTCCGGCAACACCTGGCCGGTGAACTTGACCTGGCCCACGCCCAGCGCGCGCCCGCGCCCCGGCGCGCCCAGCCACGGCAGGTAGAACCCGCACAACTGCCACATGGCGTCCACGCCCAGGCAGCCGGGCATCACCGGGTCGTCCTTGAAGTGGCATTCGAAGAACCACAGGTCCGGGCGGATGTCGAGCTCGGCGCGGACCATGCCCTTGCCGTAGGTGCCGCCCTCGGTGGAGATCTCGGTGATGCGGTCGAACATCAGCATCGGCGGCAGCGGCAGCTTCGCGTTGCCGGGGCCGAACATCTCGCCGCGGCCGCAGGCCAGCAGTTCTTCGTAGGAAAAGGAGGAGGGTCGGCTCATCGGGCGGGAACGGCGTCCTGGCGGCGTCGGAAAGCCCGTGAGTTTACCCGTCCCGACCGGCGCGTTCGTGAGCGCCCGGTTCGGCGCCCTATACGAGTGGCCGGCCCACGTTCAGGGAGACGACCACTCCAGCTGCAGCCAGAGCTTGCGCACGTCGCCGATGCCGCCACGGCCCTCGAAGTCTGCGAACTTCAGCAATCCCCTGGTCCGTCCGTGCACCGGGAAGCCCCAGGACGCGTTCCATTCCCGGCCCAGGCGGCCGCCGCCGTGGTCCGGGCGATAGTCGTGCCAGGCCAGCGACCACGCATGGCCATCCGGTTCGCCGCCCACCGCCAGATAACGGTCGTCCAGGCCGGTGGCCGGGGTGGCGTTGAAACGGTCCGCCCATCCGTTGAACGCATGCAGGGTGCCCAGCGGCGCCTGTACGGCGCGGATCCCGTCGCCGCCCAGGTGTTCCCAGCCCAGGCGCCAGGCGACGGCGCCGGTCGCCAGGCTGGGTTCGACCAACCAGTAGCTGTGCGCGAAGCGCGACGGGTTTCCGGGCGCGTCCCGCTGCCGCGCGGCTTCCAGCGTCCAGCCCCAGGCGCCCCAATCCCGCGCATGGCGGCCGCTGCCGCGCAGCCCCGTGGTCAGGGTGGATGCGGCCGGAACATCCTGGTCGCGATGTCGGTAGGCGTAGGCCACCCATCGCCCCGCGGCGTGGCCGAACGCGGCGTTGAACAGCCAGGTGTCGAGGTCGCGTTCGCGCGCCAGCCGGTCGCGTGCACGGTCTCCGGCCACGCGGTGCACGCGCTCGACCCGGACCAGGCGCAGGCTGGCCGCGGTCGCCGGCGGGGTCCAGGACAGTGTCGCGGCATCGAAGGTCTGCTCGTTCTGGCGCCAACCGCTGTTGCCGATCCAGCGCTGATTGTCCAGCTGCAGGCGCTGGCGCCCGAGGATCCAGCCGAACCGCGCGTGCGACCAGGACAGCCAGGCCTGGTTGAGTTCGATGCCAGTCGGGTCGATCACAGCCGGGAATGAGCCGCCTCCGTTCGCGCCGCTGTCGTGGCGGCTGTCGGCGGCGGCCACGCCCTCGGCCTCCACCAGCGCCTGCCAGCGATCGTCCCAGTGCAGGTCCAGGCCCACCCGCAGGCGCAGCGTGTCGGCCACGGCGCGATGCGCGAAGCCCGCATCCTCCACCTGCTCGTGGCGCAGGCGCGCCTCCAGGCGCAGTGCGGTCTTTGCGTCGTCGGCCCCGGCCGGCGGGGCGGCGATGGACAGCAGCATTGCCGGCAGGAACGCATGGCGGGCGTGGACGGCCATGGACGGCTCCGCTGGGCGATGGCCGCAAGTCTCCTCCGGTCCGTGGCGGCCCGCCTTGACGCGGATCAAGCACGGACACGGCCCGCGCTGGCGATGGCGCCGGATTGATCCAGATCAACGCACCGCGGCGACGGCCGGCAGATGCTTTCCCCGGCCAGCTACGAATCTCACCGTAAGAGGGGGTCCCATGAAACGCGCGCTCAAGCTACTCACGCTCTGCCTCGCCACGGCGGTCGCGCTGTCCGCCTGCGAGGGCGACCGCGCCCCGGCGGCGGGCGATGCCGCCGGACCCCGCGAAACCGACACCGGCGGTTCGCGCAAGGGCGACTTCGGGCCGCCCCGCGGCGACCCGATCGAGGCGGTGCTGACCGCCCCGCCGCTGGTACCGCCCGCCACCGGTCGCGACTACCCGGCCAAGGTGATCGTCAAGCTCGACGTGGTCGAAAAGGAGATGCCGATTTCGGAAGGCGTGACCTACACCTTCTGGACCTTCGGCGGCACAGTGCCCGGCAGCTTCATCCGCGTGCGCCAGGGCGACATGGTCGAATTCCACCTGCGCAACATGCCCGACAGCAAGATGCCGCACAACATCGACCTGCACGGCGTGACCGGGCCGGGAGGCGGCGCGGCTTCCAGCTTCTCCGCACCGGGCCACTCCTCGCAGTTCACCTTCAAGGCGCTCAACGCCGGCCTGTACGTCTATCACTGCGCGACCGCGCCGGTGGGCATGCACGTGGCCAACGGCATGTACGGGCTGATCCTGGTCGAGCCGCCCGAAGGCCTGCCCCCGGTCGACCGCGAGTACTACGTGATGCAGGGCGACTTCTACACCAAGGGCAAGTACCGCGAGAAGGGCCTGCAGCCGTTCGACATGGAAAAGGCCATCATCGAACAGCCGACCTACGTGCTGTTCAACGGCGCCGAGGGCGCGCTCACCGGCGACAACGCGCTGGTCGCCAACGTCGGCGAGACCGTGCGCCTGTACGTGGGCAACGGCGGCCCGAACCTGGTGTCGAGCTTTCACGTGATCGGCGAGATCTTCGACAAGGTCTGGTACGAGGGCGGCACCAGGTACCAGGAGAACGTACAGACCACACTGATTCCGGCGGGCGGCGCGGCGATGATGGAATTCCACATGGAAGTGCCCGGCAGTTACGTGCTGGTCGACCACAGCCTGTTCCGCGCCTTCAACAAGGGCGCGCTGGGCATCCTCAAGGCCGATGGCCCGGAGAACAAGGCGATCTACTCCGGCAAGGAGGTCGATTACGTCTACCTCGGCGACCGCGCGCAGCCGAACATGCGGGCCGTTTCCGAGGCGGCCGTGTCCGAGAGCGCCGGCGAGCTGACGCTCGCGCAGCAGGTGGCAGCCGGCAAGGCGCTGTTCGAGGGCACCTGCTCGACCTGTCACCAGCCGCAGGGCCAGGGCATCGAGGGCGTGTTCCCGCCGCTGGCGAAATCCGACTACATCGCCGCCGACCCCAGTTCTGTCGCGCGGGTGACGCTGCACGGCCTGCGGGGTCCGATCACCGTCAACGGCAGGGAATACAACTCGATCATGCCGCCGATGGGCCAGCTGACCGACGACGAGGTCGCCAACATCTCGACCTACGTGCTCAACAGCTGGGGCAATCCCGGTGGCCGGGTCACCAAGGAACAGGCCGCCGCGATCCGCAGGGCCAAGCCCGCCAACGCCTCCGGGGGCCACTGAGCCATGCGCAACTCCGCCGTCCTGCTGGCGCTGGCGATGATTCCCCTGGGCGGCAACGTCGTCGCCCAGGGGGACTTCGTGGCGCTGCCGGGCGGCGGGTTCCGCTCGGCGCTCCGCTACGAGGACCTGTCCGGCGGCAGCCGGGTCGCGCCGTTCGCGCTGATGCGCAGGCCGGTCACGAACGGGGAGTTCCTCGCCTTCGTCCGCGACAACCCGCGCTGGCGACGCGACCGGGTTGCGTCCGTGCTGGCGGAGGAGCGCTACCTGTCGCAGTGGGCCGGACCGCTGGAGCTCGGCGCATCGGCCAGGCCGGACCAGCCGGTGACCTGGGTGAGCTGGTTCGCCGCCGACGCCTACTGCCAGGCCCGCGGCGCGCGCCTGCCGACCTGGACCGAATGGGAATATGCCGCCGCGGCCGACGAAACCCGGCGCGACGCGAGCCGGGACCGTGCGTTCCGCGAGCGGATCCTGTCGTGGTACGCGCGCCCTTCCGACGCGCTCCTGCCGCGCGCCGGGCTGCAGGCGCCCAACGCCTACGGCATCCAGGACCTGCACGGCCTGGTGTGGGAGTGGACCGCCGACTACTCCGCCCTGCTGGTGTCCTCAGACAACCGCGAACAGGACGGCGCCGACCGCATGAAGTTCTGCGGCGCCGGCGCGCTGTCGATGGACGACCGCGAGAACTATGCGGTGCTGATGCGGGTGGCGATGCTGTCCTCGCTGGACGGCGCCGACGCCACCGCCAACCTCGGCTTCCGATGCGCCAGGGACCTGCCATGAACCGCTTCGGCCCGCGGCTCGCGGCCCTCCTGCTCGCCGGCACGGTCTTGGCCGCGGACACCGCCCCGGCCGCGCCGCCGTTGCCGCGCGACTCGGTCTACCAGCTCGAAGTCGCGCTGACCGACCAGGACGGCCGCACCGGCCCGTGGTCCGCCCGGCGCGGCAAGCCGCAGCTGGTATCCATGTTCTACACCTCATGCCGGTACATCTGCCCGCTGATCGTGGATTCGGGCAAGGCGATCGAGCGCCAGCTCTCGCCGGCCCAGCAGGCAAGGCTCGGGATCCTGCTGGTCAGCATGGATCCCTCGCACGACACGCCTGCGAAGCTGAAGGCGGTGGCCGATGCCCGCAAGCTCGACCCGGCCCGCTGGACCCTCGCCAGCCTGCCGCCGGAGGACGTGCGCGCGGTGGCCGGGATCCTCGGCATCCGCTACCGCGCGCTGGTCGACGGCGGGTTCAACCACACCAGTGCGCTAGTGCTGCTCGATGCCCACGGCCGCGTGCTCGCCCGCACCGAGAAGATCGGTACCGTGCCCGACCCGACGTTCGTCGCGGCCGTGCGCCGCGCGGCCGGCGCGCCCTGAGCCGCGCTTGCCGCATTCGCGCCCGGACCACACAGGACAAGCTGTCCGCTACGAAGCAGCGACCCGGATCCTGGCGACTTCCCCCGGGGCGAGGACGCGCCCCTTTCTTGCGTCGCCGCGCACCCACGCCGCTGCCGGGAGGCGCGCTCCGGGCGTCCAGGGCATGCACGGAACTCCCCTCGCCTCACGCCGGGCGCGGCGACCGAGTGCGCATTGACTCAGGTCAAGAACCGCAGCGGATCGCCCCGGGACAATGCCCGGGTGCGATTCCGGGATTCCAGATGACCAGCCAGGCCCCCGCCGGCGACACCCGCCGCGCCCCCCCAGCCGCTACCGTGTCCGCCGGGGAAACCTACAACGACAAGGTCGTGCTGCAGTTCGCGGTCGCCACCGTGGTCTGGGGCATCGTCGGCATGGCTGTGGGCGTGCTGATCGCGGCCCAGCTGTACTGGCCGACCCTGGGCGAAGGCATCCCCTGGCTCCAGTACGGGCGGCTGCGGCCGCTGCATACCAATGCGGTGATCTTCGCCTTCGGCGGCAGCGCGCTGTTCGCCACCAGCCTGCACGTGGTCCAGCGTACCTGCCACGTGCGGCTGCTCTCCGACAAGCTGGCCGCGTTCGTGTTCTGGGGCTGGCAGGCGGTGATCGTGGCCGCGGCGATCACCCTGCCGCTGGGAATCACCCAGAGCAAGGAGTACGCCGAACTGGAGTGGCCGATCGACCTGCTGATCACGGCCGTCTGGCTGGCCTACGGCTGGCTGTTCTTCGGCACGATCGCAAGGCGCCGGGTCAGCCACATCTATGTCGCCAACTGGTTCTTCGGCGCCTACATCATCACCATCGCGCTGCTGCACGTGGTCAACAACCTGGCGCTGCCGGTGGACATGACCAAGTCGTACCAGGTCTACACCGGTGCGGTCGACGCGATGGTGCAGTGGTGGTACGGCCACAACGCGGTCGGATTCTTCCTGACCGCGGGCTTCCTGGGGATGATGTACTACTTCGTGCCGAAGCAGGCCGGGCGCCCGATCTACTCGTACCGGCTTTCGATCGTGCATTTCTGGGCGCTGATCGCGATCTACATGTGGGCCGGCCCCCACCACCTGCAGTACACCGCCCTGCCCGACTGGGCGCAGTCGGTGGGCATGGTGTTCTCGCTGATCCTGCTGGCCCCCAGCTGGGGCGGTGCGATCAACGGCGTCATGACCCTTTCGGGCGTCTGGCACAAGCTGCGGACCGACCCGATCCTCAAGTTCCTCATCGTCGCGCTGAGCTTCTACATGATCGCGACCTTCGAGGGACCGATGATGTCGATCAAGACGGTCAACTCGCTGTCGCACTACACCGACTGGACCGTGGGCCACGTCCATGCCGGCGCGCTGGGCTGGGTGGCGATGATCTCGATCGGCTCGATCTACGCGCTGGTCCCGCGGCTGCTCGGCCTGCAGGGCATGTACTCGACCAGATGGATCGACATCCATTTCTGGGTGCATACCCTGGGCGTGGTGCTGTACATCGCCTCGATGTGGATCGCCGGCGTGATGCAGGGCCTGATGTGGCGGGCGACCAACGACGACGGCACCCTGACCTACAGCTTCGTCGAGGCGCTCAACGCCACCTATCCGTATTACCTGGTCCGCCTGGGCGGCGGGGTCGTGGTGCTGGCCGGCATGGGCCTGATGGCCTGGAACACCTGGAAGACCTTCGCCATGGCCCGCGATCCGGCGCCGCAGCCGGTGGTCGCGCCTGACCCCGCCCATGCGCGCGCCTGAGCGGCCGAGGAGCAGACCATGAGCGACGGCAACGCACACGAGAAGGTCGAGAAGAACGTCGGCCTGATGGCGATCCTGATCGCGGTCGTGGTGTCCTTCGGCGGACTGGCCGAGATCGTGCCGCTGATGTACCAGGCCGAGGCGATCGAGCCGCTGCCCGGCGTGGAACCCTATTCGGCGCTGGAACTGGCCGGCCGCGATGTCTACGTGCGCGAGGGCTGCTACAACTGCCATTCGCAGATGGTGCGGACCCTGCGTTTCGAGACCGAGCGCTACGGGCACTTCTCGCTGGCGGGAGAATCGGTCTACGACCGTCCCTTCCAGTGGGGCTCCAAGCGCACCGGTCCGGACCTGGCCAGGGTCGGCGGACGCTATTCCGACGACTGGCACCGGGTGCACCTGGTCGACCCGCGCGCGGTCGTGCCCGAGTCGAACATGCCGAGCTTTCCGTGGCTGGCGAACGCCTACGTCGACGGGACCGTGGTCGCCCGTCGGATGCGGGCGCTGAAGGCGCTCGGCGATCCCTACGACGACGCGCAGATCGAGGGTGCGGCCGAGGCGGTGCGCGGCAGGACCGAACTCGACGCGATCGTGGCCTATCTGCAGGGCCTCGGCCGCCACGCCCCGGGGAGCCGCTGACATGGTGTCGGGAATCGTGACCGCGCTGCTGCTGGTGCTGTTCGTCGCGGCCTGGGCCTGGGCCTGGAGCCCGCGTCGCAGGCGCGGCTTCGACGAGGCCGCGCGCCTGCCGCTGGACGAAGACGGGACCGGACCCGAGGACGGGCCCGCGACGGCCGAAGACGGTGACCGGGAGGATGGACGATGAGCGGCGGCTGGTCGTGGTTCGTGATCGCGCTGGTGGCGCTGAACATCGCCGGCTGCGTGTGGCTGCTGTGGTGGACCGCGCGCCGGCGACCCGGCGACCCGGCCCCGACCGAGACCAGCCACGTCTGGGACGAGGACATCACCGAATACAACAAGCCGCTGCCGCGCTGGTGGATCAACCTGTTCTACCTGACCATCGTCTTCAGCATCGGCTACCTGCTCTGGTATCCGGGCCTCGGGGCCTTCCCCGGGTTCGGCGGCTGGACCTCGCAGGCCGAGCACGAGCGCGACAGGCAGGCACGCGACGCCCGTCTGGAGGAGACCTTCGCGATCCACGCCGGCCGCCCGATTCCCACGCTCGCACGCGACCCGGCGGCGCTCGAGCTCGGCCGGTCCATCTACGCCAACACCTGCGCCACCTGCCACGGCTCCTCGGCGCGGGGCGCGGTCGGGTATCCCGATCTCACCGACGGCTCCTGGAACTGGGGCGGCGAACCCGACCAGATCCTCTCCAGCATCCTCGACGGCCGCGAAGGCGTCATGCCGCCCTGGGGCGACGTGCTGCGGAACCTGGGCGGCGACAACGCGATCGCGTCGGTGGTCGCCTACGTGCGCTCGCTCTCGGCGCCGGTGAAGAACGACTACTTCGCCGCACAGGGCCGGAAGCACTATGAAGGCCTCTGCGCCGCCTGCCACGGCGTCGACGGCACCGGCAACCGGTCGCTGGGCGCACCCGACCTGACCGATGGCGTCTGGCAGTACGGCAGCAGCCGCGAGGCGCTGACCCGCAGCATCGCCGAGGGCCGCCATGGAGTCATGCCGGCGCACCGGGGCCTGCTGGGCGAGACCCGCGCGCGCCTGGTCGCCGCCTACGTATGGTCGCTTTCGAACCCGTCCGGCGCGGAGACGGGGGCGGCCGGGAGCGAGCGGTGAGCACTTCGCCGCAGGCCGCGTTCGATCATCCGCCGCGCCCGCTCGCGCAGAAGCTCGGAGCGATCCTGTGGCCGAGCTTCTTCGCAGCGGGGGTGGCGACGATGGTGTTCTTCGCCTTCGTAGACCCGCTGGCGCTGCGCGACCTGACCTTCCCCGCGCTGCCGATCACCCGTGGACTGGGCTACACCGTCGGCTTCTTCACCTTCTGGCTCGCGACCGCGTCCTCGAGCCTGTTCACCTGGTGGCTGCTGCGGCCGGCGAGCCGCTTCAATCGCGCGCTGCCGCCCGGGCGCTGACCGGTCATGCAAGGCCGCATCCCCCTGCAGGTCGTGGACGACGGCGCGGCCACGATGTACGTCAGCGAGGGCAAGATCCATCCGCGCGAGGTCAGCGGCCGCTTCGACCGCCTGCGCAGGATCGCCGTGGCCTGGCTGCTGGGCATGTTCTACCTGGCCCCCTGGCTGCGCTGGGACGGCCGCCAGGCGGTGCTGTTCGACCTGCCGGCGCGCAAGTTCCACGTGCTGGGGCTCACCTTCTGGCCGCAGGATTTCCTGTTCCTGGCGCTGCTGCTGATCATGGCGGCGCTCGCGCTGTTCTTCTTCACCGCCCTGGCGGGGCGCCTGTGGTGCGGGTACGCCTGCCCGCAGACGGTCTGGACCGAGGTGTACCTGTGGATCGAGCGCTGGACCGAGGGGGACCGCAACCGGCGGATTCGGCTCGACGCCGCGCCCTGGACGCGCGACAAGCTGCTGCGCAAGTCCGCCAAGCACCTGCTGTGGCTGGCGTTCGCGCTGTGGACCGGCTTCACCTTCGTCGGCTTCTTCACCCCGATCACCGACCTGGGGGGGCGCCTGGTCCCGTTCGAGTGGGGCGGTTGGGAGACGTTCTGGGTGCTGTTCTACGCGCTGGCGACCTGGGGCAACGCCGGCTTCCTGCGCGAGCAGGTCTGCAAGTACATGTGCCCGTACGCCCGCTTCCAGAGCTCCATGTTCGACCGCAACACCTTGCTGATCGCCTACGACCCGATGCGCGGCGAGCCGCGCGGATCGCGCCGGCGCGGCCAGCCGAGTGTGCTCGAACGCGCGCGCGGCCTGCTCGACAAGGTCACCGCCTACGACTACGTGTTCCGCGCTGCGCGGCACCCCACCGCCGCCGACAACCGTGCGCATGCGCGCGGCACCATCACCTTCGACGCGGCGGACGCGGCGCCATTGCCCGAGTTCGCGCCCGACGAACTCGGCGACTGCATCGACTGCACCATCTGCGTGCAGGTCTGCCCGACCGGGATCGACATCCGCAACGGCCTGCAGTACGAATGCATCGCCTGTGGCGCCTGCATCGACGCCTGCGACCAGGTCATGGACCGCATGGGCTGGCCGCGGGGCCTGATCCGCTACTCGACCCAGAACGCGATCGACGGCAGGCCGACCCGGGTCCTGCGCCCGCGGATCCTGGTCTACGGCGCGATCCTGCTGGCGCTCACGACGGCGTGGGCGTGGGGCGTGGGACATCGCAGTCCGCTGATCGCCGAGGTGCTGCGGGACCGCAACGCCCTGTACCGCGAAACCACGGCCGGGATCGAGAACGGCTATACCCTCAAGCTGGTGAACAAGACCGACAGCCCGCTGCAGTACGCCCTCACGGTGGATTCCGACCTGCCCGGGCTTCGGCTCTCCGGGAACGATGGCCCGATCGCGCTTCCGCCGCAGCGGGTGCAGTCGATCCCCGTGACCCTGGTTGCGCCCGCGGGAACCGGCGGACGCCATGAGGTGAGGTTCGTGCTGCGGTCCCCGCTGGGCCACGGCGCCACCGTGGACAGCAGCTTCTTCGGGCCGCCGCAATGAACCGGCCAGGCGAAAAGAGGCGCAACCCGGTCCTGTGGCTGGTGATCGCGCTGCCGGCGCTGTCGGTGGTGGCGGGAATCGGCCTGGTGGTGGTCGCGGTGCGCAGCGGCGGCAGCGACGCGGTACCGGTGGAGGTGCGGCGGACCGCGCAGGTGCAGGTCGCGGACCTCGCGCCCGACGAGGCCGCGCGGCGCGCGGGCCTGCGCGCGGTGCTGCGGATCGATGCGGACGCGGGACGGATCCAGCTGCTTCCGGTCGCCGGGCAGTTCGACCGCGGCGAACCGCTGCAACTTGCGCTGGGCCACCCCACGCAGGAGGCCCGCGACCGGGTCCTGGCACTGGTTCCGGAGGAACTGGGCTGGGGCGCGGAGGCACGGCTGGAACCCGGCCAGGACTGGACGCTGCGGCTGGCGCCACCCGCCGGCGACTGGCGCCTGCAGGGCCGGCTGCGCGCCGGCGAACAGGCGGCCGTGCTGCTGCCGGCCGTGGCACGCGAAGGGCCGTCGAAGTGAACGCAACGGCCATCCCGCTGGGGGCAGCGACCGCGGCGGCCGCCACCCGGGACGCGGCACTCTGCGCGCACTGTGCGGAGCCGTTGGCCGGCATGCCCCCGGCCGCGGCGCCGGAGCATGCCGGGTACTGCTGCAATGGATGCGCCGCCGCCGCGCAGTGGATCGCCGATGCCCGGCTACAGGACTACTACCGCCTGCGCAGCGTGCCGGCCGGCCGGGTCGGCGAAGGCATCGGCGACGATTACGCGCTGTTCGACCGCGAGGAGGTGCTCGCCGAGCACGCGCACCCGGTCGCCGGCGGCCTCGGCATCACCCTGCTGACCGACGACATGCGCTGCGCCGCCTGCGCCTGGCTCATCGACCGCGCGCTGTCGGGGCTTCCGGGCGTGCTGGACGCCGGCGCCAACGCGGTGACCGGACGCATCCGCCTGTCCTGGGACCCGGCGCGCACGCGCCTGTCCGAACTGCTGCGGCGGCTTGCTGCGCTCGGCTACCGCCCCTACCTCGCCACCGGCGAGCGCGCCGAGCGGGAACGGCGCCGGCAGCGCAACCGCGACCTGTTGCGGCTGGGCATCGCCGGCCTGGGCGCGATGCAGGCGATGATGCTGGCCGAGGCGCTCTACCTGGATTTCTCCGGGAGCATGCCGCTGGCCACGCGCGACTTCATGCGCTGGCTGACCCTGCTGCTGTCCACGCCGGTGGTGTTCTTCGCCGGCTGGCCCTTCATCGCCGGCGCCTGGCGCGAACTTTCGCAGCGGCGGCTGGGCATGGACGTGCTGATCGCCGGCTCCACCCTGCTGGCATGGGGCGCGAGCGCGGTCGAGACCGTGCGCGGTGGCCCGCATGTCTGGTACGACGCGGCGGTGATGTTCGTGTTCCTGCTGCTGGCCGCGCGGATGCTGGAGCAGCGCGCGCGGCGGCTCGCGTCGGCGCAGGTCGACACCCTCGCCCGCGCCCGGCCGGCGTTCGCCACCCGCGAGCGCGCCGACGGCAGCGGCGAGCTGGTGCCGGTCGCGGCGCTCGTACCGGGCGACCTGGTGCGGGTCGCGGTCGGCGCGGTGGTGCCGGCCGATGGCGCGCTGCTGGAGGCTTCGAGCTTCGAGGAGGCGCTGCTCACCGGCGAATCCGCCCCCCTCCGCCGCGAAGCCGGCGACACGGCCTGGGCCGGCGCGGTCTGCCGCGACCGGCCGGCGCGGCTGCGGGTCACCGGCACCGGATCGGCGACGCGGCTTTCACAGCTGGCGCGGCTGGTCGCGGCCGCGCAGGCGCAGCGCCCGCCCCTGGCACGCCTGGGCGAACGGCTCGCCCACCACTTCGTGGCGTGGCTGCTGGTCGCCGCTGTCCTGGTGTACCTGGGATGGCGGCTGCACGACCCGTCGCGCGCGTTCGAGGTGACCCTGGCGCTGCTCGTCATCAGCTGTCCGTGCGCGCTGGCGCTGGCGGTACCGGCCGCGCTGGCCAGCGCCCAGGGAGCGCTGGCACGCATCGGCGTGCTGGCGCTCGGGGAGCGCGCGCTCGAGCGGCTGGCGGCCGCCACCGACGTCGTGTTCGACAAGACCGGAACCCTGGGCGACGGCCGGCCGGCCCTGCGCGGGGTACGCAGCTTCGGCGGGATGACCCGGGACCAGGCGCTGGAGGTGGCGGCCGCGCTGGAGCGCGATGCCGGGCATCCGCTCGGGCAGGCCTTCTCCGGGATCGGCTCCGGCACGCATGCCGCATCGGTGCGGGCGCTGCCCGGCCGCGGGATCCAGGGCATCGTCGGCGGACGTGCCTGGCGGCTGGGGCGTGCGTCCTTCGCCACCGGCACCGACGGCGACGACGATGCGCTGTGGCTGGGCGACGGGCGGCGGGCGAGTGCATGCTTCGAGGTTGCCGAGGCGCCGCGTTCGGACGCGGGCGCGGCGCTCGCGCTGCTGCGCGGCATGGGCCTGGAGCTGCACCTGTGCAGCGGCGACGCGCATGCGCCGGTCCATGCCTTCGCCCGCGAACTCGGCATCGACCGCGTGGCCGCGCGCCAGTCTCCTGATGACAAGCTGGCATTCGTGCGCCGGCTGCAGGCCCGGGGCCGCGTCGTGGCCATGATCGGGGACGGCCTGAACGACGCGCCGGTACTGGCCGGTGCCGACGTCTCGATGGCGATGGGCGAAGGCGCGCCGCTGGCCCAGCGCGCGGCGGACCTGGTGCTGACCGGGACCTCCCTGATGCGCATTCCCGAGGCGGTCGCGATCGCCCGCCGCACCCGCCGCGTGGTCCGCCAGAACCTGGCCTGGGCCGGCGCCTACAACCTGCTTGCATTGCCGCTCGCGGCCGTCGGCCTGGTCACGCCATGGGTGGCGGCGCTGGGAATGGCCCTGTCCTCGCTGGTGGTCGTCGGCAACGCGCTGCGGCTCGCGCGCCGGCAAGGCGACCGGACGATGGCGGCGTGAACATCCTGCTGCTGCTCATCCCGATCAGCCTCGTGCTGCTGGGCCTGGCGGTCTGGGCCTTCGTCTGGGCGGTGCGCCGCGGCCAGTTCGAGGACCTGGACACGCCGGCGCTGGACGTGCTCTGCGACCAGCCACCTGCGGCACCGCGCGAGCGCGAGGAACCCCATGCCGATTGACTGGCTCCCGCTGGGGGCCGCGCTGCTCGCCGGGTTGATGGGCGGGGCCCATTGCGCGGCGATGTGCGGCGGCATCGCCACCGGCTTCTCGGCGATGTCCCCGGGGGCCGGGTGGCGGCGCGCGCTGGAACCCAATCTCGGCCGGGTCGCCGGCTACGTGCTCGCCGGCGCGATCGTCGGCGGCCTCGGCCACGGGCTGCTGGAGCTGGCCCGGGTCGACTGGCTGGCAGCGGCGTTGCGCTTCGCCGTCGGCGCGGTCCTGGTGATCGTTGCCCTGCGCCTGCTCGATCGCCGCGGGCGCCTTGCGTTCCTGGCACCCCCGGCCACCGGCCTGTGGAACCGCGTGCGGCCGCTGCAGCGGCGGCTGCTGCCCGCCAACAGCACGCCCCGCCGGTTGGGGCTGGGGCTGCTGTGGGGCTGGATGCCCTGTGGGCTGAGCACCACCGTGCTGGCGGCGGCCTGGCTGCAGGCCGATGCCCGCAGCGGCGCCCTGACGATGGCCGCCTTTGGGCTCGGCACGCTCCCGCTGATGGTGCCCCTGACCTGGTCGGGAGCGCGGCTGGGCCGTCGCCTGCAGCAGGGAGGCTGGCGCACGGTGGCGGGAATCCTCGTGCTTGCGGCCGGAACCATCACCATGCTCGCCCCTTGGATCGCGCATGCACCGGCCATGCACGCTTGGCTGCAGGCGCTGGGATGCCTGCCGCGGACCGCTTAGGGTTCCTCGCGGTCACGGACCGGTTTCCAGTTCGAGTTCCATCCTGCGCTGGAACGGCGCGCCACCGGCGGGCAGCGGCCCGGGCGCCACGACCAGTGTCGTGCCCGGGACCAGCGCGCCGTACAAGGCCGCGGCGAAGGCCGGATCGATGCGCAGGCTCCCGTCGCGCACCGCTTCGCGTAGTGCCGACCGGTCCCCACCGGTGGTTTCCACCACCATCCACCGTCGCGCGGGACGGCCGGGCACGAACGCGCTGGTGCCCTCGCCCGCCCCCTCGAGCATGACGAACACGCTCGTACCCGCCAGCGGCGGGCCGTCGTAGGCCACCTGCGTGCGGCCGATCTCCACCCCGCTGCGCAAGGCCACCAGCACGCCCGCTCCCTCCGGCGCCGCGAGCGCGGGCACCAGTGAAATCGGCCCGTGCGGCGCGCGCCCCGGGTCCAGGGCGGAAGGAACCGGGCGCGCGTCCTGGAGCGCGCCCGACAGCGGATCCACCGGAGCCAGGAATCCGGGCTCGGTCACCGAGGGCGGGGAGGTGACCGCATCGGCGACCACCACCACGGTGCCGTGCCCGGTGACCGAATACAGATTCTCTGCAAAGCCAGGCGGCAACCGGATGCAGCCGTGCGACGCCGGGTAACCAGGAACGCGTCCCTCATGCAGGGCGATGCCATCCCAGGTCAGGCGCTGCATGAAGGGCATGGGGGCGTTGTCGTACAGGTTCGAGTAGTGTTCGCGACGCTTCTGCAGGATGGTGAACACGCCCGGCGGAGTTTCGTGCCCAGGCTTGCCGGTACTGACCGCGGCCTCGCCGATGCGCACGCCATTGCGATAGACATTCAGGCGCTGCATTGGCAGGCTGACCACGACCACGACCGGGCCCTCGGGGGCCAGTCCGGGCACCCACCTGTACCCATCCACGCCGGGGTCGGCGGTCGCCATCGGTACCATCGGCGCGAACAGCGCCGCCAATCCGAGCAGGACTGCGACCGGGCGACACCAGCTGCGGCGGTAGCCTGTGTCCATCATGGTGGACTCCTGCGCCACGATTGGCCCAGCGTAGACCGCGCCGCTCCCGTCCTGCTTTGATCGCGGTCAATCCGCTTGTCCGCGGCCGCCATCCCGGCGAACATGGAACGACCGGGTGGGGCTTGCCGCAGGCATGCCCCGCCAGCCCGCGCCTCCCGGAGCCATGGATACTCCCGATCCCATCGCGTGGCATTCGCTCGAAGCCCGCGAGGCGATGCGGCGCCTCGCCAGTGACGACGACGGGCTGGATTCCGCGGAGGCCGAATCCAGGCTCGCCAGGGTCGGACCGAACACCCTGCCCCGCGCTCGGCCCAGGCCGTGGTGGCGGCGACTGGCCGCCCAGTTCGACAGCATCCTGATCAAGGTCCTGCTTGTCGCGGCGGTGCTCGCGTTCGCACTCGGCCACGCCGTGGACGGCGTGGTGATCCTGCTGGTGGTAGCGGTGAACGCCGCGGTCGCATACCTGCAGGAAGGGCGCGCCCAACGTGCACTGGACGCGGTCCAGGACCTGCTGGCACCTTCCTGCACCGTGGTGCGCGACGGGCGGCGCAGGAAACTGGCGGCGGACCTCCTGGTTCCCGGGGACATCATCCTGCTCGAGGCCGGCGACCGGGTGCCGGCCGATGCCCGGGTGCTTCGGGCCAGCAACCTCCAGGTCGACGAGTCCGCCCTGACCGGGGAATCGCTGCCGGTACCCAAGGCCGTCGACGCGGTTCCGGCCGCGTCGGGCCTCGGAGATCGTCCTGGCATCGTGCACGCGGGCACCCTCGTGTCGGGTGGGCAGGGGCGCGCCGTGGTCGTCGCCACCGGTGCGGCCACCGAACTCGGACGCATCGGCGCCCTGGTTGCCTCGGTCGACGCCCTCGATACGCCGCTGCTGCGCCAGATCGACGCATTTGCGAAACGACTGGCGGCCGGCATCGGCATGCTCTGCGCCGCGGTGGCCACGCTGGCGGTGGCCGCCTACGGGCAGGCTCCCGGCGAGGTCCTGATGGCCGTGATCGGCATCGCCGTGGCGGCGATTCCCGAAGGCCTGCCGATGATCGTCACGATCACGCTGGCGATCGGTGCGCAGCGGATGGCGGCCCACAACGCGATCGTGCGTACGCTCCCCGCGGTCGAGACCCTGGGGTCGGTCGGCGTGATCTGCTCCGACAAGACCGGCACGCTCACGCGCAGCGAGATGGTGGTCCGGCGGCTGGTGACCGTCGGTGCGGAGCGCGAAGTGACGGGTATCGGCTACGCACCGCAAGGCGCCATCGTGCCACCGGTTGCCGGCGAGGCCGGGCCCGCGGAGCTGGCACGCTGCGCCTGGCTGTGCAACGACGCATCGCTCCACCAGGACGGCGCGGGCTGGATCGTGGATGGCGACACCATGGAGGGCGCGCTCAGGGCGATGGCGCTGAAGGCCGGCATCGATCCAGGCGACATGGATGCCGCGCATCCACGCCTCGCGGAGATTCCGTTCGATGCCGGCCACCGTTACATGGCCACCATGCACGCGGCTGGAGGTGGCGGGGGCGTGCTGGTGTGCATCAAGGGAGCACCCGAACGCCTCCTGCAACTTTGCGCCGCACAACGGACACCAGACGGCGGCGACGCGCCGCTCGATCACCTCTACTGGGCCGATGCCATCGGGCGGC
Source organism: Gammaproteobacteria bacterium (assembly GCA_046566095.1). GTDB lineage: Bacteria > Pseudomonadota > Gammaproteobacteria > Xanthomonadales > Xanthomonadaceae > CAMPJU01. The sequence goes on from JBKHXI010000007.1 coordinate 25,176, forward strand.
TCGCGGACCAGGGCGCGCGGGTACTCGCATTCGCCGAACGTCGCCTTCCTTCGTTACCGCAGGTGTTCGACCGGGCGTGCGCCGAAAACGGACCGGTACTGCTGGGCATGGTCGGACTGAGCGACCCGCCCCGGCCCGAGGCGGTGCAGGCGATCGCCGAGTGCCGCAATGCCGGCATCCGCGTCAAGATGGTCACCGGCGACCATGCCTCCACCGCAAGTGCGATCGCACGCCAGCTTGGCCTTGAGCCCGGCTCCGGGCCGGCTACCGGCAGCGACATCGATGCCGCCGACGCGCAGGCGCTGCGCACCTTGCTCCGCGGCACGGACGTGTTCGCGCGCACGACGCCCGAGCACAAGCTGCGCCTGGTCCAGTCACTGCAGGAAGACGGCCTGATCGTGGCGATGACCGGCGACGGCGTGAACGATGCCCCGGCGCTGCGGCGCGCGGACATCGGCGTTGCCATGGGCATCAAGGGAACCGACGCGGCGCGCCAGGCCTCGCAGCTGGTCCTGGCCGATGACAACTTCTCCAGCATCGTTGCGGCGGTGCGCCAGGGACGCATCATCCACGACAACATCACCAAGAGCATCGCCTGGTCGCTGCCGACCAATGGCGGGGAGGCACTGGTGATCGTCGCTGCCCTGCTGTTCGGGCTGACGCTGCCGATCACCACAGTCCAGATCCTGTGGATCAACATGATCACGGCCGTGACCCTCGGGCTGACGTTCGCCTTTGAGCCGGCCGAGCCTGGCTTGATGCAGCGCCCTCCAAGGCCTCCGCGCAAGGCGTTGCTCACGCCGTTGCTGCTGTGGCGGATCGGCCTGGTGTCCGTGCTCTTCGCTGCCTGCGCCTTCAGCCTGTTCGGATGGGCCGGGGCGCGCGGCATCGCCGATGAACAGGCGCGTACCCTCGTCGTCAACGCCATCGTGGCGCTGGAGGTGTTCTACCTCTTCAGCATCCGTTTCCTCACGCGCAGCTCCCTGAACTGGCGCGGCGTGCTGGGGACTCCGCCGGTGCTGGTGGCGCTGGCGCTGTTGGTCCTGCTCCAGGCGGCTTTCACCTACCTGCCTCCGATGCAGGCGGCATTCGGCACGGGCCCGCTCAGCGCGACCCAGCTGGCCCTGGCGCTCGCCTGCGGCGTGATACTGCTTTCGCTTTTGGAGATCGAGAAGTGGCTGCGCCGGGCGATGGGCCACGAGGGTGCTGGGAGGATCCACACCCCGACCGCACCACGGCAGTACTGACTCCGGACAGCGTCCTTCTGCCGTCGCGGCCGATCAGGCGCGATGACCACCCCGTCGGGGGGGCTCGTGTTCGGCCCCGTGCGCGAGCCGCGACAGCGCCCGGGGGTCGACCACCTCGACGCGCCGGCCGGACACGGCGATCACGCCATCCTCCTGCAGCCGGGTGAAGCCGCGGCTCACGGTTTCCAGGGCCAGGCCGAGGAAATTGCCGATTTCCTCGCGGCTCATCGGAAGCCGGATCACGTCGGCCCGTTCCCCGGCGCGGCGCAGGCGCTCGCCCAGCCCGTGCAGGAACAGGGCGATGCGCTCGCCGGCCTGGCGCCGGACCAGGATCTGAATGTGGTCCTGGTCGCGGTCCACGCCCGAGCCGATCACCCGCAGCAACTGCCGCTGGAGGCCGGGCACCTGCGCGACCACGGCCTCCAGGCGCTCGATCGGGATCTCGCAGATCTCCGAGGCGACCAGCGCGACCGCTTCACAGCGGTGCCAGCCGGCGCCGAGCGCGTCCATGCCGATCAGTTCCCCGGCCATGTGGAAACCGAGCACCTGCTCCTCGCCTTCCTCGCTGGTGCTTACCGTCTTGAAGGCGCCCGCGCGCGCCACGTAGATCGCCGACAGGGCGTCGCCCGGCCGGAACAGGCGCCCGCCCCGGGCGACCTCGCGCTTGCGCCGCACGATCGCGTCGATCAGCGCCAGGTCGCGAGATTCCACGCCCGCGGCGAGGCACAGCTGACGCAGCGAGCATTGCGCGCAGCTGCGCCGCAGGCTGTCCAGGTCGATGACAGGTGCCGAACCCATGCACCCATGCTGCCACGATCCGGCCGGCCCGCGCAGCAGGGGCCGGTCGCGGGCGCCCGCGCGGCGGCCGCCCACGAAAAAGCGGGCCGAAGCCCGCTTCTTCGTTCGGTCGTCCTGGACCGGGCCCCCGGCCCTCACGGAAGCGGGGGCGGATCTGCTTGCGGGGCGGAGCCCGCGCCGCTCCCGGAACGACACGGGCGGGTTGCTCAGGCGGCGGGCACGCCTTCGTCGGCCTCGACCGCCTTCATCGACAGGCGGATGCGGCCCTGCTTGTCGACCTCCAGCACCTTGACCTTGACCACGTCGCCCTCCTTGAGCTTGTCTGAGACCTTCTCCACGCGCTCGTCCGAGATCTGCGAGACGTGCACCAGGCCGTCCTTGCCCGGGGCGATGGTCACGAACGCGCCGAAATCCATGATTTTGGCCACCTTGCCCTCGTAGACCCGGCCCGGCTCGACGTCGGATGTGATCTGCTCGATCCGCGCCTTGGCGGCTTGGCCGGCGGCGGCGTTAACCGAGGCAATGGTGATCGTGCCGTCGTCCTGGATGTCGATTTGGGTGCCGGTCTCCTTGGTGATGCCCTGGATGACCGAGCCGCCCTTGCCGATGACCTCGCGGATCTTGTCGGGATGGATCTTGATCGTGATCAGCCGCGGCGCGAAGTCGCTCAACTCCGGGCGCGGCGCGTTCAGCGCCTTGGCCATCTCTCCGAGGATATGCAGGCGGCCCTGCTTGGCCTGGGCCAGCGCCAGTTCCATGATCTCGCGGGTGATGCCCTGGATCTTGATGTCCATCTGCAGCGCGGAGATTCCGGTTTCGGTGCCGGCGACCTTGAAGTCCATGTCGCCCAGGTGGTCCTCGTCGCCGAGGATGTCCGAGAGGATTGCGAACTGGTCGCCCTCCTTGACCAGGCCCATGGCGATGCCGGCGACCGGCGCCTTGATCGGTACGCCCGCGTCCATCAGCGCCAGCGAGCTGCCGCAGACCGAGGCCATCGAGGACGAGCCGTTGGACTCTGTGACCTCGGACACCACGCGGATCGTGTACGGAAACTCCTCCATCGACGGCATCACCGCCAGCACGCCGCGCTTGGCCAGGCGCCCGTGGCCGATCTCGCGGCGCTTCGGGCCGAGCATCGGCCGCGCCTCGCCCGTGCAGTAGGGCGGGAAGTTGTAGTGGAACAGGAAGTGTTCCTTGTATTCGCCGGACACCGCGTCGATGACCTGCCCGTCACGCGCCGTACCCAGGGTGGCGGCCACAATCGCCTGGGTCTCGCCGCGGGTGAACAGGGCCGAGCCGTGTACGCGCGGCAGCACGCTGGTGCGTACGCTGATCGGCCTGACGGTGGTCAGGTCGCGACCGTCGACACGCACCTTGGTCTCGAGTACCTTGGCCCGCATGGTCTGGTACTCGAGCTCGCCGAACTCCTGGCCGACGAGTTTCGCGGTCCAGCCATTGGCCTCGCACTGGGGCTCGAGGGCCGCGACCACTTCCTTCTTCAGCGCCGCGATCGCCTCGCGGCGCTCCGGCTTGACGCGGATGTCGAACGCCGACTTCAGCCGGTCCCCGAGCAAGCCGCGGATCGCCTGCGAAAGTCTTTCCTGGGCAGGCGGCGCCTCCCACGCAAAATCCTTGGCTCCTGCTTCAGCGACCAACTCGTTGATGGCCTTGATCGCGGCCTGCATCTGCTCGTGGCCGAACATCACCGCGCCAAGCATCACCTCCTCGGACAGCAGGTTCGCCTCGGATTCCACCATGAGGACCGCACCCGCAGTACCGGCCACCACAAGCTCGAGGTCGGACTCCTTGAGTTGGCTGGCGGTCGGGTTGAGGATGTAGGAACCATCCTTGTAGCCGACCTTGGCAGCGCCGATGGGGCCGTTGAACGGGACACCCGCGAGGCGCAGCGCGGCCGATGCGCCGATGAGCGCCGGGATGTCGCCGTCGATCTCGGGGTTCATCGACATCACGGTCGCTATGATCTGGGTCTCGTGGCGGAAGCCTTCCGGGAACAGCGGGCGGATCGGACGGTCGATCAGGCGCGAGATCAGGGTTTCCTTCTCGGTCAGCCGGCCCTCGCGCTTGAAGAAGCCGCCGGGGATGCGGCCGCCGGCGTAGAACTTCTCCTGGTAATCGACCGTGAGCGGGAAGAAGTCGAGCCCCTCGCGCAGACCCCGGCTGGAGACCGCGGTGACCAGGAGGACCGTGTCGCCCATCTTGACCATGACCGCACCGCTGGCCTGGCGTGCGATCTCGCCGGTCTCGAGGGTGACCTGGTGCTGCCCGTACTGGAATGTCTTGGTGATCTTTGCCACGTAGTATTTCCTTGCTGTGCTTGCTGCCGGTTCAACCACGCCGAACCCATGTCCAGCGCGGGCGACCGCGGTATGGCGGTCTGGAAAAAAAACGCGGCGCATCGCTGCGCCGCGTCGTGTTTCTGGATTTTACCTGCGCAGGCCGAGCTTCTCGATCAGGGCCTTGTAGCGCGCGGCATCCTTGCGGTGCAGGTAGTCGAGCAGGCTGCGGCGCTGGTTGACCATCATCAGCAGGCCGCGCCGGCTGTGGTGGTCCTTCTTGTGGGTCTTGAAGTGCTCGGTCAGGTGCACGATGCGCGCGGTCAGCAGCGCGACCTGTACCTCGGGGGAGCCGGTGT
>JBKHXI010000008.1:0-15838 GCA_046566095.1 Gammaproteobacteria bacterium
CCTGCTTGAATGCGGTGGGCGCATGGAAGAAGCAGGTCCCTCGCTGCGCTCGGGACGACATGGGTGTGGGACGATGCGACCGCCGGGCCTCAGCGGCTGTCGGCGACGGCCCGGCGCATGTGCGCGATCACCTCGCCGTAGTCCGCGGCGCCGAAGATCGCGCTGCCGGCGACGAAGGTGTCGGCGCCGGCGGCGGCGATCGCGCCGATGTTGTCGGGCTTGACCCCGCCGTCGATCTCCAGCCGCACCTGCGGCGCGCGCGCGTCGATCAGCGCCCGTACCCGGCGCAGCTTGTCGAGCGCCGAGGGGATGAAGGACTGGCCGCCGAACCCGGGGTTCACCGACATCAGCAGCACCAGGTCCAGATCCTCGAGCACGTAGTCGAGCACCTCCACCGGGGTGGCCGGATTGAGCACCAGCCCGGCCCGGCAGCCCTCGCCGCGGATCAGCTGGATGGTCCGGTGCACGTGCGCGCTGGCTTCGGGGTGGAAGCTGATCAGGCTGGCGCCGGCCCTGGCGAAGTCCGGGACGATGCGGTCGACCGGCTCGACCATCAGGTGCACGTCGATCGGCGCGGTCACGCCGTGCCGGCGCAGGGCCTCGCAGACCATCGGCCCGATGGTCAGGTTCGGCACGTAGTGGTTGTCCATCACGTCGAAATGCACCCAGTCGGCGCCCGCGGCCAGCACCGCATCGACCTCCTCGCCCAGGCGGGCGAAGTCGGCGGAGAGGATCGAGGGGGCGATGACAGTCGGTTGCATGGAATCTCCGTCGGTGGCGCGCTCGGTGTTGCTCCTGTAGGAGGGGCTTCAGCCCCGACCGCCACGCCGGGTTGCCGGTCGGGGCTGAAGCCCCTCCTACACCCGGGGCGGGTTCCGCTTGCGCAGGGTCTGGATGCGGTCGTAGGCGCGGTTGATCTCGCGGGCGCGGGCTTCGGCCTGCTGGCGCAATTCCTGCGCCGCGCCGGCGAGGCGGTCGGGGTGGTACTGGGCGATCAGCCGCCGCCAGGCGCGGTCGACCTCGGCGTCGTCGGCGTCCTCGGTCAGGCCCAGCACCCGGTAGGGGTCGTCGCGCCGGCGCAGGCGGAACCAGTCGGCGTCGAAGGCGTGGCCGATCAGCAGCCCGAGCAGCGCGCCGAGCAGCGGATTGGGCCGGAACAGCGCGGCGCCGGCGACCAGGCCCAGCAGCTTTCCATACCAGCGGATCATCGGCGCGCGCGGCTGCGAAGGGACGGCCAGTGTAGCGGCACGACCGCCTGCGGGCCCGGCCGGCAGCGGCCGCGACCGCGGCGCGCCGGCGCCGGACCGGATGCCGGCCCGGCAAGGCGCGCGGCTGCGCGGCGACGTACACTGGCCGGCCCGCTGTCCCGCGAGCCCCCGCGTGGCCGACCACACGACCGCGACCGCCCACAACCCGGACGTCCTGCTCGAGTCCGACCTGCCCGGCCTGGCGCTGCGCCACCGCGGCAAGGTCCGCGACGTGTTCGACCTGCCGGAGGCGGCGCTGCCGCCGTCGGCGCGCGGCCGCGGCGACGCGCTGCTGATCGTCGCCACCGACCGGCTTTCGGCCTTCGACGTGGTGCTGCCCGACCCGATCCCGGGCAAGGGCGCGCTGCTGACCCGCATCAGCAACTTCTGGTTCGCCCGCACCGCGCACATCGTGCGCAACCACCTGACCGGCGTCGCGGTCGAGGACGTGCTGCCGGCGGGCGTGGACCCGGCGCGCTACCGCGAGCGCTCGGTGGTCGCGCGCCGGCTCAGGCCGCTGCCGGTGGAGGCGATCGCGCGCGGGTATCTCATCGGCAGCGGCTGGAAGGACTACCAGCGCACCGGCCGGGTCAGCGGCATCGCCCTGCCCGACGGCCTGCGCCAGGCCGAGCGCCTGCCGCAGCCGGTGTTCACTCCCTCCACCAAGGCCGCGGTCGGCGCGCACGACCAGAACATCGACTTCGACACCATGGTCCGGCTGGTCGGCGCGGACCTGGCCGAGCAGGTGCGCGACGCGACCCTGCGCCTGTACCAGTTCGCGGCCGACCATGCCGCCCGCTGCGGGATCCTGCTGGCCGACACCAAGTTCGAGTTCGGCACCGACGCCGACGGCCGCCTGTACGTCATGGACGAGATGCTCACCCCCGACAGTTCGCGCTACTGGCCGGCCGACGAATACCGGGTCGGCACCAGCCCGCCGAGCTACGACAAGCAGATCGTGCGCGACTACCTGGAGACCCTGGACTGGGACAAGACCGCGCCCGGCCCGCGGCTGCCGCCGGAGGTGATCGAACGCACCCGCGCCCGCTACGCCGAGGCGCTGCAGCGGCTGGCCGCGCCGCATCCCTGACCCCTGATCCTGCGCGGGCACGGCATCCCGGCCCGCACGCGCACCCCTCCCGGCCTCGCAGGAGCGCCCCTTGGGCGCGATCGCCGGACCCGCAGGCCCACCCGCGCTCATCGCGGGCAAGGCCCGCTCCTACGAACGGAGGGCCGGGCGCACGCAGGAGCGCGCCTCGGGGGCGATCCCGCGTGGCGGGCGGCGCGCGCGCTATCCTGATCGCGCCTGCCCGGAGCGCTCCCATGAACGCCAGCGCCGAACGCCCCACGCGCCCGATCGACCGCTGGTTCGCCAGCTATTCCGGCGACCATCGCAACGCCGCCAACCAGCGGATCCACGTGATCGCGGTGCCGGCGATCCTGTGGAGCGTGGTCGCGCTGCTGTGGTGCGTGCCGGTGCCGGGCGGGGTGTTCCGCCAGGGCCTGTGGGCGGCGCTGGCGATGTTCCTGGCCTGGATGTTCTACTACCGCGCCTCGCGCCGGCTGGGACTGGGGATGCTGGCGGTGTTCGCGGCGATGGCCTGGGGCACGCGCTGGCTGCACGACTTGCTGGGCACGATGCAGCTGCTGTGGCTGGCGCTGGCGGTGTTCGTGGTCGCATGGATCGCGCAGTTCGTCGGCCACCGGATCGAGGGCCGCAAGCCCAGCTTCCTCACCGACCTGACCTACCTGTTGATCGGGCCCGCGTGGGTGCTGGCGAAGTTGTACCGCAGGTTCGGCTGGCGCTGGTAGGGGCCCGCACGCCGGCGCCAATGCCGGCAGCCGGTCGGGCAGGGCAATGCGCGACCGTTCGCGACATGGATGTCGCGAACGAGCCTATAGGGGTGAGCCGGCGTAAGCTGCGAAGCACTGCTTCGCGCGCCGGCGAACGCCCGCCATACCATGGCGGGCCGGGCCCGCGCAGCGGGTATTCACGGCGTGTCGCGCATTGCCCTGCCCGACCGGCTGCCCTCCGCGAACCATCGCGCTTTTTTCCGGGGATGCCCGCTTGCCCGTCCGCGACCTCGTCCTCGTCCTGATCGTCTGCCTGGTCTGGGCCGGCAACTTCCTCACCTCGGCGTTCGCGCTGCAGGAGATCCCGCCGTTCCTGTTCACCGCACTGCGGCTGGCGATGCTGGCGCTGCTGCTGGGCGCCTTCGTCAAGCCGCCCTCGCCCGGGCAGTGGCCGCTGCTGGGGGCGGTGGCGCTGTGCAACGGCGTGCTGCACTTCGGCCTGGCCTTCCTGGCGCTGCGCATGGCCGGCAACATCGCCTCGCCGGCGATCGTGATGCAGAGCTACGTGCCGATGGCCGCGCTGCTCGCGTGGTGGTGGCTGGGCGAACGCTTCGGCTGGCGCACCGGCACCGCGATCGCGCTGAGCTTCGCCGGCGTGCTGGTGCTGGGCTTCGACCCGCTGGTGTTCGGCAAGCCGCTGGCGCTGGCGATCATGCTGGTGTCGGCGTTCTTCCTGGCCGCCGGCACCGTGCTGATGCGGCGGCTGTCGGGCCTGGACATGGTCAGCCAGCAGGGCTGGACCGCGATCATCGGCATCGCCCCGCTGCTGCTGCTCAGCGCGCTGCTGGAACCGGGCGCGTTCGCCGCGCTGGGCCAGGCCACCTGGATCGGCTGGGGCGGCGCGGCCTACTCGGCGGTGTTCGCCTCGCTGCTCGGCCACGGCCTGTACTACGTGTTGGTGCAGCGCCACCCGGTGGCACGGGTCACGCCCTGGCTGCTGCTGACGCCGGTGTTCGGCGTGGCGCTGGGGATCGCCTTCTGGGGCGACCGGCCCGGGCCGCAGCTGTGGCTGGGCGGGGCGATGGTGCTGGGCGGGGTGCTGCTGATCGCGCTGCGCGCGCGCACCCGGGCTCGGCCGCTGCCGGACGCGGCCGAGCCGATCTGAGTCCGAAGCGACCGCTTCGCCGATCGCATCCGCAGGAGCGCCCCCTGGGCGCGATCGCGTCCCCGGATTCGCGGCGATCGCGCCCAAGGGGCGCTCCTACGGTAGGGCGGACTGCGGCGCGTCGTCGCGGAACATCTCCGCGGTCGGCACGAAGGGGCGCGGCGCGTAGCCGAAGTCGCGGCGCGCCGGCGCGTCGTCGAACACCAGGTCCTCGCGCATCCGCGCCAGCGCCGCGCCGCCGAGGCCGCGCGCCACGCCCAGCGCCTGGGCGCCGGCGAGCAGGGCGCGGAACAGCGGCGCCGGCAGTTCCAGCACCCGCCCCGGCGGATCCAGCACCGCCAGCACCCGCGCCACCATCTCCCGGTAGGCCAGGGTCTCGCCGCCGGGCAAGGCATAGCTGCGTCCGTGCGCGGCCGCGCTGCCGCAGGCGGCGAGCGCGGCCGCGGCCAGGTCCGCCACGTGCACCGGCTGGCGCAGGCCGGTGGCGTCGGAGGGCAGCGGGAAGCGCCGCCAGCGCCGCGCCAGCCGCGCGATCCGGCTCAGCGTCCGGTCCGCGCCCAGGCCGTAGACCAGGGTCGGGCGCAGCACGGTGGCCGCGGCGGCGCGCTGCCGGGCCGCGGCGAACACCCCGGCCTCGCCTGCCTCGAGCCGCCTGGCCAGGTCGCGTTCGGCCGCATCCGGCGAGGTGCGCTTGACCTCGACGCTGGTGGAACCGAAGGCCACCACCCGCGGCGCCTCGATCGCCGCGGCTTGGTACCACTGCGCGAAGCGGTCGAGCGGGCCGCAGCTGAAGATCGCCTCGACCCGCGCGGGCAGCGCCGGCAGCGCGTCGAAGCCGCCCTGCAGCCAGTGCAGCAGCGGCCCGTCGGCGCGCGGCCGGCGCGAGACCGCCACCGTGTCCCAGCCGGCCTCGTGCAGGCGCGCGAGCAGCGGACGGCCGATCTGGCCGCTGCCGCCGAACACCAGCGCGCGGCGCATCTCAGCGCGCCCGCCGCGCGCAGCGCAAGCGCAGCTGCGTACCGGCGCGCGGCGCCGGCATCCCGCATGGACGTGCCTGCAGATCCATGGCCGCAAGCATAGCCAGCGTTGCGCCGCGGCGCCGAACGCCGGTCGCGCATCGTCGCCCGCATCGCGGCCGCCGGCCCGCGGGCGCAGGCGTCGTACGCCGTGGCGATCGCCGCCGGCCGCAGCCGGCGGGGCGTCGCGGGGCATCGGGTAGAATTCCTGTCCAGCCGTGCGGCGCGCCGCACGGCTTCCTCCACGAGCCGATCCGATGCTGGAAACCCTGCTGGCCCTGCCGTTCGCGCTGGCGCTGGTGGTGGGCCTCGCGCGCAACGTCCCGCGCCGCACCACCGCCTGGCTGGCCGCCGCCGCCCCGCTCGCCGGGCTGGCGCTGCTGGCGTGGATGACGCCCGCGGTGCTCGGCGGCGCGGTGCCGCAGGTCTCGCATCCCTGGCTGCCCGAAGCGGGCCTGATGTTCACCCTGCGCCTGGACGGGCTGGCCTGGATGTTCGCGCTGCTGGTGCTGGCGATCGGCGCGCTGATCGTGATGTACGCGGCCTACTACCTCAGCCCGCGCGACAGCGCGCCGCGCTTCTTCGCCTACCTGCTGCTGTTCATGGGCGCGATGCTGGGCATGGTCCTGGCCGGCAACCTGCTGCTGCTGGTGGTGTTCTGGGAGCTGACCTCGATCAGCTCGTTCCTGCTGATCGGCTACTGGTCGCACCGCGACGACGCCCGCGACGGCGCGCGCATGGCCCTGACCCTGACCGGCGCCGGCGGGCTGGCGCTGCTCGGCGGCGTGCTGCTGGTCGGCCGCATCGTCGGCAGCTTCGAGCTCGACGACGTGCTCGCCGCCGGGCCGCAGATCCGCGCCCACGCGCTGTATCCGGCGGTGCTCGGCCTGTTCCTGCTGGGCATCTTCACCAAGTCGGCGCAGTTCCCGTTCCACTTCTGGCTGCCGCACGCGATGGCCGCGCCGACCCCGGTCTCGGCCTACCTGCACTCGGCGACGATGGTCAAGGCCGGCGTGTTCCTGCTGGCGCGCATGCACCCGGTGCTGGCCGGCGACGAGCTGTTCTTCTACGTGGTCAGCGCGGTGGGCGCGGCGACGCTGCTGATCGGCGCCTGGAACGCGATCTTCCAGCACGACCTCAAGGGCCTGCTAGCGTATTCGACGATCTCGCACCTGGGCCTGATCACCCTGCTGTTCGGGCTGTCGACGCCGCTGGCGGTGGTGGCGGGCCTGTTCCACATCCTCAACCACGCCACCTTCAAGGCCTCGCTGTTCATGGCCGCCGGCATCATCGACCACGAGACCGGCACCCGCGACATGCGCCGGCTCGGCAACCTGCGCCGGCTGCTGCCCTACACCAGCGCGCTGGCGATCATCGCCACCCTGGCGATGGCCGGCATCCCGCTGCTCAACGGCTTCCTGTCCAAGGAGATGTTCTTCGCGCTGGCGCTGGAGATCGGCGGCGAGGGGCCGATGCGCTGGGCGATCACCATCACCGCGGCGCTGGCCGGCGCCTTCGGCGTCGCCTACAGCCTGCGCTTCGTCCACGACACCTTCTTCGGCGAAGGACCGCGCCGGGTGGACCGCGAGGTGCACGAGCCGCCGCGTTTCATGAAGATCCCGGTCGCGATCCTGGTGGTGCTGTGCCTGGCGGTGGGCGTGGTGCCGGCGCTGACCATCGCCCCGGTGCTGGCGACCGCGGCGCGCGGGGTGCTGGGGCCGGAGCTTCCGTACTACAGCCTGGCGGTCTGGCACGGGATCAACCTGCCGCTGCTGATGAGCGTGGGCGGCATCCTCGGCGGCGTGGCGCTGTACTTCGGCCTGCGCCGGCTGTTCAACCTGCACGCCATCGTCCGGCGTTCGCTCGGCCGGCACCTGTTCTTCGTCAACGTCGAGGCGCTGTACGCGCTGGCGCGGCGCTTCACCCGCACCATCGCCAACGGCAGCCTGCAGCGCTCGCTGGGCTGGATGCTGCTGGCGGCGATCGCCATGGCCGCGCTGCCCGCCGCCTCGGGGCTGCTGGCCACCGCGCCGGGCAGCGCGCAGCCGATGCCGGCGCTGGGCTGGACGGCATGGCTGCTGGTGGTGGCCGCGACCTGCGCCACCGTGCTGCTGCACCGCCGGCGGCTGCTGGCGCTGGTGGTGATCGGCGCGGTCGGGCTCGGGGTCAGCCTGGTGTTCGTGTTCCTGTCGGCGCCGGACCTGGCCCTGACCCAGCTGCTGGTGGAGATGGTCACGATCGCGCTGATGCTGCTGGCGCTCAACTACCTGCCGCAGGAATCGCCGCCCCTGGCAGGCCTGCGCGAGCGCCTGCGCGCCTGGCGCGACGGCGCCATCGCGCTGGCCGCCGGCGGCGGGGTCGCCGCGCTGGCCTACGCGATGATGACCCGGCCCACCCGCACCATCGCCGACGAGCTGCTCGCGCGCTCGCTGCCGGAGGGCCACGGCGGCAACGTGGTCAACGTGATCCTGGTCGACTTCCGCGCCTTCGACACCCTCGGCGAGATCGCCGTGTTCGGCATCGGCGGGCTGGTGGTGCACGCGCTGCTGCGGCGCGCGCGGCTGGTGCCGGACATGGTCGTGCCCGGCCGGCCCGACCGGCTGCCGATGCCGGCCAACCTCGGCCAGCTGCTGTTCCCGCTGGCGCTGGCGGTGTCGGCCTACCTGTTCCTGCGCGGCCACAACCAGCCCGGCGGCGGCTTCATCGCCGGCCTGGTGCTGGCGATCCCGCTGCTGCTGCAGTACGTGATCCAGGGCTCGCAGTACGTGGAGCAGCGCCTGGGCTTCGACTACGGGCGCTGCATCGGCCTGGGCCTGCTGGTGGCGCTGCTGACCGGCCTGGCCGCGATGGCGCTGGGTTATCCCTTCCTCACCAGCGGCTACGTCGGGCGCGAGCTGCCGCTGCTCGGTACGGTCGAGCTGGCCAGCGCGCTGGGCTTCGACATCGGCGTGTACCTGGTGGTGTTCGGCGGGGCGATGCTGATCCTGTCGATGATGGGCACGGTCAAGGCGGCGCCGGCCGGCGCCGCGGCCACGGCGCGCGGGGCGGACTGATGGAGTTCGCGATGGCCAGCGTGATCGGCGTGCTGACCGCCGCGGGCGTGTGGCTGCTGCTGCGCGCGCGCAGCTTCGACCTGATCCTGGGGCTGACCCTCCTGTCCTACGCCACCAACCTGCTGATCTTCTCGGCCGGCCGGCTGGTTCCGGGCAAGCCGCCGGTGCTGCGCGAGGGCGTGGCCCACACCCTGGCCAACCATGCCGACCCGCTGCCGCAGGCGCTGGTGCTGACCGCGATCGTGATCGCGTTCGCGATGACCGCCGTCACCATCGTGGTGGCGATGCGCAACCGCGGCGACAACGGCAGCGACCACGTCGACGCCGGCGAAGGCGACAGCGACCACGACCGGGAGCGGCGGCCGTGACCGCGCACCTGCCGGTGCTGCCGGTGCTGCTGCCGCTGCTGGCGGCGTCGGCGCTGCTGCTGGTCGAGCGCCGCGGGATCGGGCCGCAGCGCCTGGTCGCCGCGCTCGCCATGGCCGGCCTGCTCGCGGCTGCGCTGGCGCTGGCGCTGCAGGTCGACGGCCGCGGCCAGCTGGTCTACCTGCTCGGCGACTGGCCGGCGCGGCTGGGCATCGCGCTGGTGGCCGACCGGCTGGCGGCGCTGATGGTGCTGGCCACGACCCTGCTGGCGGTCCCCTGCCTGCTGTACGCGGCATCGGGCTGGGACCGCCGCGCGCTGCATTTCCATGCGCTGTTCCAGCTGCAGCTGGCCGGCCTCAACGGCGCCTTCCTGACCGGCGACCTGTTCAACCTGTTCGTGTTCTTCGAGGTGCTGCTGATCGCCTCCTACGGCCTGTTGCTGTCGGGCGGGCGCGGACCGCGGATGCGCGCCGGCCTGCACTACGTGGCCTTCAACATCACCGCCTCGACCCTGTTCCTGGTGGCGCTGGCCCTGCTCTACGGCCTGACCGGCACCCTCAACATGGCCGAGATGGCGCTGCGCGTGGCCGATGCCGAACCGGGCGACCTGGCCCTGATCCAGGCCGCTTCGGGCATCCTGCTGGTGGTGTTCTGCGCCAAGGCCGCGCTGCTGCCGATGTACGTCTGGCTGCCGCGCACCTACAAGTACGCGCCGGCGGCGGTGGCGGCGCTGTTCACGGTGATGACCAAGGTCGGCGTCTATGCGGTGCTGCGGGTGTTCTCGCTGGTGTTCGGCAGCGAGGCCGGGGCGCTCGCCGGCTGGGCCTGGGCCTGGCTGCTGCCGGTCGGGCTGGCGACGCTGGTGCTGGGCTCCCTCGGCGCGATGGCGGCGCTGACCCTGCGCGCGCTGGTGGCCTGGCTGGTGATCGCCTCGGCCGCGACGCTGTTCGTGGCGTTCGCGCTGGCGACCCCGGACACCGTCGGCGCCGGCCTGTACTACCTGGTCCACAGCACCTTCGCGACCGCGGCCCTGTTCCTGGTCGCCGACATGCTGCGGCGCCGGCGCGGCGCGGCCCGCGACCGGCTCGACCAGGCCGCGCCGGTCCCGCAGGCGGCCCTGCTCGGGGGCCTGCTACTGGTGGGCGCGGTCGCCGTCTCCGGGCTGCCACCGCTGTCGGGCTTCGTCGGCAAGTTCGTGCTGCTGGCGGCGGTGCCGGAGGGCCAGGCCGGCTGGGTCTGGAGCGCGGTGCTGGCCACCAGCCTGATGGCGATCGTGGCGCTGGCGCGCGCCGGCACCCTGCTGCTCTGGGAAGGGCCGGCGCTGGCCGGCGCGGCCGCGCCGGCGCAGGAATCCGGGCGCCGTTCGGTCGAGCCGCCCGCCGGCCACCTCGGCCAGGATCCGATGACCGCCGCGCGCGCCGGCCAGCTGCAGCTGGCGGCGGTCCTGCTGCTGCTGGGCTACGGGGTCGCGATGGCCGCGTTCGCCGACCCGCTGCTGCGCTACGCGCGCGCCGCCGGCGCCCAGGTGCTGGCGCCGGCGGAACTGGTCGAGGCGGTGCGGTCCACCCGGCCGCAGCTGCGGGAACCCTCGCCATGATGCGGCTGCTGCCCTCGCCGCCGCTGTCGGTCACGGTGCTGCTGCTGTGGCTGCTGCTGGTCTCCGACTTCAGCGCCGGCCAGCTGCTGCTGGGTGCGGTGCTGGCCGTGGTGCTGCCGCTGCTGGCCGGGCTGCTGCAGCCCGAGCGCGCCCGCTTCGGCCGGGTCGGCGCGATCGCGCTGCTGCTGCGACGGGTGGCCTGGGACATCGTGCTGTCGAACATCGAGGTCGCCCGCCGCATCCTCGGGCCCGAACGCGCCATCACCCCGGGCTTCATCTGGCTGCCGCTGGAGCTGGACAACATCCACGGCATCACCGCGCTGGCCAGCATCATCACCCTGACCCCGGGCACGCTGTCGACCGAGCTGACCGAGGACCGCCGCCACCTGCTGGTGCACTGCTTCAACCTGCGCGATCCGGAGGCGACCATCGCCACCATCAAGTCGCGCTACGAGGCCCCGCTCAAGGAGATCTTCCCGTGATCCAGGCCGCGGTGCTGTTCTCGCTGTTCGCGGTCGCGCTGGCGATGCTGCTGAGCCTGTGGCGGCTGCTGCGCGGGCCGAGCGTGCCGGACCGGATCCTGGCGCTGGACACGCTGTACGTGAACACGATCGCGCTGCTGATCCTGTTCGGCATGCACCTGCGCTCGGCGATCTACTTCGAGGCGGCGCTGGTCATCGCCATGCTCGGATTCGTGGGCACGGTGATGCTGTGCAAGTACGTGATGCGCCGGGACATCGTCGAATGAGCGCGATGGGCGACAACGCGCTGGTCGAGGGGCTGATCGCGGCGCTGCTGGCGGTCGGCTGCTTCTTCGTGCTGGTCGGCTCGTTCGGCCTGGTCAAGCTGTCGGAGTTCTTCAAGCGCCTGCACGGCCCGACCAAGGCCACCACCCTGGGCGTGGGCTGCATCCTGGTCGCCTCCATCGCCTGGCATGCGCTGCTCGGCGACGGGTTGGGCCTGCGCGAGCTGCTGATCACCCTGTTCCTGTTCATCACCGCCCCGATCAGCGCGCACCTGATGGCGCGCGCCGCGCTCGCCAGCACGCCCGGCGAACGCCCCGACCCGCCCCGCGACGAGGCCCGCGCCGCCCGCGACGGCGCGCCGGACGAGGCCACTGCGGCCGCGCGCGAGGGCGCGCCGCCGCGCGACTGAGCCGGGCGTCCGCAGGCCCTTTTCGTCCACCACACTCCGTGTCGTTCCGAGCGTAGCGAGGAACCTGCTTGAAAGCAGGTCCTTCGCTCCGCTCAGGACGACAGCCCTGCAGCGGATCGGCGTAACGGTGCGCTAGCGCAGCAGTACCAGCTCCAGCACGATCCAGCCGGCGAACGCCGCCAGCAGGATCGCGCCCTCGCCGCGCCCGATCCGCAGGTCGCCGCGCAGCATCGGGTACAGCACCAGCGCGAACGCCAGCGCCGCCGGCAGTTCCAGCCACACGAACGAGGCCGGCAGCGCCAGTCCCCCGGACGAGAACGCGGCCATGCCGCCGACCACCAGCAGCAGGTTGAACAGGCTGGCGCCGATCACGTGCCCGGCCACCAGGTCGCCCTGGCCGCGCCGCGCGGCGGCGACGGCCGCGGCCACCTCCGGCAGCGCGGTGCCGATCGCCACCGGCAGCAGGCCGGTGAGAAGCAGGCCGAGGCCCAGGGCCGCGCCGACCTCGCCCGCCGCGCCAACCACCAGCCGCGCGCCGAAGTACAGCAGCGCGGCGGCCACCACCATCCGCGCGAGGTTCATGCCCAGCGCGTCGCGGGTGGTGGTGAACGCCTCGATCTCGGCGCGCACCTCGGCATCCTCGCCGCGGGTGCCGCGCAGGGCGACCGCCGCCACCACCACGAAGCCCGCCAGCATCGCCAGGCCGTCGTAGCGCCCGAGCACACCGTCCCAGGCCAGCGCGATCGTGGCGACGGTCGCCAGCACCAGGCACAGCAGCAGCGTCGCCAGCGTGCGCCAGCGCAGCAGCAGCGGCGCGGCCACCGCGGCCGCGCCCAGCGTCATCCCGAAGTTGACGATGTTGCTGCCGACCGCATTGCCCAGCGCCAGCGCCGGCTGCCCCTGCCACATCGCGCGCAGGTTGACCGCCAGTTCCGGCAGCGAGGTGGCGAAGGCCACCAGCACCAGCCCGGTCAGGAACGGCGGCACCCGGTAGCGGCGCGACAGCCCCGACGCGCCCTTGACCAGCGAGTCGCCGCCCAGCGCCAGCAGCACGATTCCAAGAACGAACGCCCCGAACGCTCCGGCCATCCTCCACTCCCCGTCGCCGTATCGGCGCTATGGCGATCCCTGCCGCATTCTATGCCCGCCGACGCCGCGCGCCTCAGGCGCAGCCCTCGACGTAGTCGACCTGCGGCGGCAACCCGATCCGCCATTCGCCCACCCGCCCGTCGTCGTCGGCCTCGAACAGCAGAACCCCCGGCCCGCCGTCGGGGTCGCGGATCCGCAGGTACTGGCCGCCCTCGACGTACTCGTGCGGCCGGCGCTCGACCATGCCCGGGTACAGCGCCTCGAGCTCGTCTGCGCGCATGCCGACCCTGCCGCCGCCGGGCGCGGCCACCCGCGGGCTGGCGATGTCGATCCGCACGAAGCGCCCGTCCTCGATCATGAAGGCGACCTGATAGCCGCTGTCGGCCTCGACCGGGGGACTCAGGTAGTGGCAGGGCTCGGCGGCGTCGGGCAGGGCCCACAGCGCGCCGCCCCAGGCCTGGCGCACGGCTTCGGCCGGGTCGCCGAAGGCGGCCGGGCCGAGGCCGGCGAAGCTGATCGCGCCGGGCGCGGGCAGGCCGGGCAGGGGCATGGTGGCCCCGGCCGGGGCGGTGGCCGGCGGGATGTCCTCCTCCGGCTGGTCGAGTTCGAAGCCGGCCCCGGCATCGGCCGACGCGGCGGCGGCATCGGCGGCCGCGCCCGCACCGCCCGACGGCGTGCAGGCCGGCGACGCGGACGCGAGCAGCAGCGCTGCGACGAAGGCGGCGCGGGCCACGACGGTCTCCCCTGACTGCATGCGCAGGCTACCCCTACGACTGAATCCGGCGCGAAGCGCTTGCGCCATGCCCCGCTCACGCGCCACGGAAATGCCGGCGCAGCCCCGCCCAGCAGGCCTGGTAGTCGCGCTGCCGGTGCGCGGCCGCCAGCGCCTGCGACGTCGGCCGGATCACCGTGCGGCTCTCGAACATGAAGGCCATCGTGTCCTCGATCACGTCCGGCTGCGACAGGTCGGCGCGGCTGGCCTTCTCGAAGGTGGCCGCGTCCGGCCCGTGCCCGGTGAAGCTGTTGTGCAGCGAGCAGCCGCCCGGCGCGAAGCCCTCGGCCTTGGCGTCGTAGGCGCCGTGCACCAGGCCCATGAACTCGCTGGCGACGTTGCGGTGGAACCAGGGCGGGCGGAAGGTGTCGCGCATCGCCAGGATCCGCGGCGGGAAGATCACGAAGTCCAGGTTGCTGGTGCCGGGGGTGTCGCTGGGCGAATGCAGCACCAGGAAGATGCTCGGGTCCGGGTGGTCGAAGCTGATCGAGCCGATGGCGTTGAAGCGGCGCAGGTCGTACTTGTACGGCGCGTAGTTGCCGTGCCAGGCGACCACGTCCAGCGGCGAGTGGTCGATGTCCGCGCGCCACAGGTGGCCCTGGAACTTGGCGACCAGTTCGAAGTCGCCTTCGGCGTCCTCGAACGCGGCCTGCGGGGCCAGGAAGTCGCGCGGGTTGGCCAGTCCGTTGCTGCCGATCGGGCCCAGGTCCGGCAGCCGCAGCAGCGCGCCGAAGTTCTCGCAGACGTAGCCGCGCGAGGGCCCGTCGGGCAGCTCCACCCGGAAGCGCACGCCGCGCGGGATCACCGCGATCTCCTGCGGCTCGACCTCCAGCAGCCCCAGCTCGGTGGCGATGCGCAGGCGGCCGAGCTGCGGCACGATCAGCAGCTCGCCGTCGGCGTCGTAGAAGAAGCGCCCGGCCATGTCGCGGTCGGCGGCGTACAGGTGGATGCCGACGCCGTGCTGCGCGGCCGGCGCGCCGTTGCCGGCCATGGTGTACAGGCCTTCGACGAAGTCGCGGCCGGCGGCCTGGCCTTCGGGCAGCGGCAGCGGGTCCCAGCGCAGCTGGTCCGGGGTGACCGGGCCGTCGCCGAAGTCGTTGTGGAACCGTGGCTGCGCGAACGGCGCGAACGGCCCGTGCATCGCCGCCGGCCGGATCCGGTACAGCCAGCTGCGCCGGTTGTGCGAACGCGGCGCGGTGAAGGCGGTGCCGCTGAGCTGCTCGGCGTACAGCCCGTGCGCTACGCGCTGCGGCGAGTTGCGCCCGACCGGCAGCGCGCCCGCCACCGCCTCGGTGGCGAACTCGTTGCCGAACCCGCTCATGTAGCCGTTGCCGCGCATGCCGACCTCATCCGTAGGCGCGGGCCTTGCCCGCGATATGCCCTGCCTCCGCTGCGCATCCCGGGATCGCGCCCAAGGGACGCTCCTACAGGACGCCGCGCTTCATCTGGTCGCGCTCGATGCTCTCGAACAACGCCTGGAAGTTGCCCTCGCCGAAGCCCTCGTTGCCCTTGCGCTGGATGATCTCGAAGAAGATCGGGCCGATCGCGTTCTGGGTGAAGATCTGCAGCAGCTTGCGCTGCTTGGTCTCGGGGTCGGCGTCGATCAGGATCCTGTTCCGGCGCAGGCGTTCCACGTCCTCGCCGTGCTCCGGGATGCGCTGGTCGATGACGTCGAAGTAGGTGTCCGGGGTGTCGAGGAACTCGACGCCGGCCGCGCGCATCTTCTCGACGGTGGCGTAGATGTCGTCGGTGAAGCAGGCGATGTGCTGGATGCCCTCGCCCTTGTACTGGTCCAGGTACTCGTTGATCTGGCTCTTGGGGTCGCTGGACTCGTTCAGCGGGATGCGCACGATGCCGTCGGGCGCGGTCATCGCCTTGGACACCAGCCCGGTCTTGGCGCCCTTGATGTCGAAGTAGCGGATCTCGCGGAAGTTGAACAGCTTCTCGTAGTAGTCCGACCACTTGGCCATGTTGCCGAAGTACAGGTTGTGGGTCAGGTGGTCGATGAAGGTCAGGCCGAACCCGGCCTGGTTCTGGTCGGCGCCCTCGACCGGCGCGTAGTCGGCGTCGTAGGGCGTGCCCTTGTCGCCGTAGCGGTCGACCAGGTACAGCATGCAGTCGCCGATGCCCTTGACCACCGGCGCGTCGACCGCCCGGGTGTCCGGCTTGTGGTCGACCGCCTCGCCGCCGTTGGCCAGCACCCGCGCGCAGACCTCGTCGGCCGGCCTGCGGAAGCGGATCGCGAAACCGCAGGCGCTGGGGCCGTGGGCGCGGGCGAAATCGGCGGCGAACGAGTCCGGATCCTCGTTGACCAGGAAGTTGACCCCGCCCTGGCGGTAGACCGTGATCGGCCGCGACCGGTGCCGGAGCACCGCGGTGAAGCCCATCTTCCGGAAGTAGTCGTGGAGCAGCCCGCCCTGGCCTTCGGGCGCGGCGAACTCGACGAACTCGAAGCCGTCGATCCCCATCGGGTTCTCGAAGGTGGTGACCTGCATGCCCAGGTTGGGACCGGAGGCGGGTTGCGGTTGGGCGCTCATGGAGGACTCCTGTGCTGCGGACGGCGTACCGGCCAGTGTGCCCGGCG
>JBKHXI010000009.1:0-13547 GCA_046566095.1 Gammaproteobacteria bacterium
TTCCATGTCACACCTCGTGCGGGGCCACTTCCCTGAGCCTGCCTTCGTGCAGCTCCAGCACCCGGTCCAGGCGCCGGGCCAGGTCGCGGTCGTGGGTGACCAGGACCAGGCTGGTGCGGTGGGCGCGGTTGAGTTCGAGCATCATCTCGAACACCCGCGCCGCGGTCTTCTCGTCGAGGTTGCCGGTGGGCTCGTCGCCGAGCACGCAGGCCGGGTGGTTGACCAGGGCGCGCGCGACCGCCGCGCGCTGGCGCTCGCCGCCGGACAGCTCGCCGGGCTTGTGTTCGAGGCGGTGGCCCAGGCCCACCGACTCCAGCAGCGCGCGGGCGCGCGCGGCCGCCTCGGGCACGCCGCTGCCGTCCAGCAGCACCGGAAGCATCACGTTCTCCAGCGCGGTGAACTCCGGCAGCAGGTGGTGGAACTGGTAGACGAAGCCCAGCGCGCGGTTGCGCAGCCGGCCGCGGGCGGCGTCCGACAGCGCGCTCATCTTCTCGCCGGCCACGTACACCTCGCCGGCGGTGGGCGTGTCCAGACCGCCGAGCAGGTGCAGCAGGGTGCTCTTGCCGGCCCCGGAGGCGCCCAGGATCGCGACCGTCTCGGCCGGGTGCACCGCCAGCTCGAGCGAATCGAACACCGGGGTGCGCAGCCGGCCCTCGGCGTAGGTCTTGGCCAGGCCCTCGCAGCGGATCACGGCTTCATCCATCGGCCCGCTCCTGTCGGATGGTGGCAGCCGTCCCTGGCGTCACGCCGTCGGCGCCGGGACGCCTTGCCCGGCGATCCGCGGCCGGGCGTGCGTCCATGCGCGAGGCAGTGCCCCGCAAGCGCATGGCCTCACTCATAGCGCAGCGCCTCCGCCGGCGCCGTGCGTGCCGCGCGCCAGGCCGGGTACAGGGTGGCGACGAAGGCCATGGCCAGCGCCACCAAGGCGATGGTGGTGACGTCGTCGCCGCGCAGTTCGGTCGGCAGGCCGGTCACGTAGTACACGTCCGCCGGCATCAGCACCACGCCGAACAGGCGCTCGATGCCGCGCAGGATGCCTTCCAGGTTGAGCGTCAGCAGGATCCCGCCGACCACGCCGGAGGCGGTGCCGATCAGCCCGATCAGGCTGCCCTGCACCATGAACACCTGCATCACCCCGCGCGGGGTCAGGCCCAGGGTGCGCAGGATGGCGATGTCGGCCTGCTTGTCGGTGACCAGCATCACCTGCGAGGACACCAGGTTGAACGCGCCCATGGCGATGATCAGCGACAGCAGGATCGCCATCATGGTCTTCTCCAGGCGCAGCGCGCGGAACATGTTGGCGTTCTGGCTGCTCCAGTCGCTGACCCGGTACGGGCCGCCGAGCGACAGCGCCAGGTCGCGCGCGACCTCCCAGGCGCGGTCCATGTCGTGCAGCATCAGCCGCACCCCGGTCACGCCCTCGCCCATCCGCATCAGCCGCTGGGCGTCGGCCATGTGGACCACGGCGAAGTTGCGGTCGTATTCCTGGTAGCCGACCTCGAACAGCCCGCTGACCGTGAAGCGCTTGAGCTGCGGCACCGCGCCGATCGGGGTGCTGCGGTACTCGGGCACGTACAGCAGGACGGTGTCGCCGACGCCCACGCCCAACCATATGGCCAGCTCCTTGCCGAGCACGATGTTGAATTCCCCCGGCCGCAGCGAGTCCAGCTCGCCCTGCAGCATGCGCTCGCCCAGCACCGAGACCTTGCGCTCCTGCGCCGGCAGCACGCCGCGCACCAGCGCCGGCTCGTTGCGCGCCCCACGCAGCAGGGTCTGCATTTCCACGTAGGGCGCGGCGCTGGCGACCCGCGGGTCCTGCAGCGCCATCGCCACCGCGCGCGGCCAGTCGGCCAGCGCCTCGTCGGCGCCGCTGACGGTGGCGTGCGAGGCCATCTGCAGCAGCCGGTCGCGGATCTCGGTCTGGAAGCCGGTCATCACCGCCAGGGTGGTGATCAGCGCGGCCACGCCGATGGCGATGCCCAGGATCGAGGCCAGGGAGATGAAGGAGATGAAGCCGTTGCGGCGTTTCGCGCGCAGGTAGCGCAGGCCGATGGCGACGGGGATGGGCTTGAACATGAGCCGGCTATCCTGCCATCGATCGCGGTCGGGCGGGATGCCCGCGACCGCCGGCGACCAGCCGCAGTTCACGACGCGCCGGCGGCGGCAGGGTGTCCGGCCACCACGACAGGTGCCGGATGCGGCCGTCGCGGTCGCGCCAGCGCAGGAAGGCCAGCGGTCCACGCCAGTGCAGGCGCGCTTCGGCCAGCGGCTCGCCGTCGAGGCTGGGCGCGGCGGCGCCGGCCGGCCAGCGCAGCAGCCGCGGCCGCGCCCGCGCGAGCCGCCGGGCCGCGGCCAGGCCCCAGGCGCAGGCCAACGCCGCCAGGATGCGGGCGAGCGGCGCGGGCAGGGCCGATGCCAGCAGCGACAGCGCGCCGAGCGCGCCGAGGGTCGCCTGCGCGGCGACCAGCCAGCGCGAAGGCCGCCAGGGCAGCCCGTCGGCGGCCATCTCAGCCGGCGGCAGGCAGTCCGCGGATGCGCGCGACCATGTTCGCCAGTTCGGCATCGTCCGGGTGCTCGAAGCCCATGAACCAGCGCCAGAGCCTATCGTCCTCGCAGTCCAGCAGCCGTAGGAAAACCCCGCGTTCGGCGTCGGGGGACTGCCCCCATTCGCGGTCGAGCCAGCGCTCGAGCAGCTGGTCCAGCTCGCGCATGCCGCGGCGGCAGCGCCAGCGCAGGCGGCGCAGCTCGGCCTGGTCCGCGCCCGCGGCGGCGCCGCTCACCCGCGCAGCAGGCCGGCCGCCAGCAGGCCCCACAGCGTCCACAGCACCAGGCTGGAGGCGACGAAGGCGTTGAGCCGGTGGCGGATGCGGTTGTAGGTGCAGTGGATCCAGCTGTGCAGTACCCGGATCGCGACGTAGGCCCAGGCCAGCAGCAGCACCAGCGGCGTGACCTGGCCGGTGGCGTGGGCCACCACCAGCGCCAGGTAGAACAGCACCGGCGCCTCGAACAGGTTGCGGTAGTTGTCCGCGGCACGGGTATCGGCCAGCCGCGCGGCCATCTGCGAGCTGCTCGGGATCTCGGCGAAGCCGATCCCGCCGGCGCGGATCTGGCGGATGCGCTCGCGATACATGCGCACGGTCACCGCCACGGTCAGCGCGACCATGGCCACCGCGGGCCAGAAGACGGCGGCATCGTTCGGGTTCATCGGTCGATCCTCGGAAGGGTGGTGGTCGCCGGGAACGGCACGCCCCCCGGCCTGTCGTTCCGAACGCAGTGAGGAACCTGCTGCCTGGCCGGGTCGGTAAAGCGGATTCCTCGCTACGCTCGGAATGACAATGCGGTGTATGCAGGCTCGGGCTTTCCGTGCCGGACGTTCGCCGGCGCGCGAGCCGAATGACTCGCGCGCCGGCTCACAGCTGCCGCGCCAGCATCAGCTGCTTGATCTCGCCGATCGCCTTGGCGGGGTTCAGTCCCTTCGGGCAGGTGCGGGTGCAGTTCATGATGGTGTGGCAGCGGTACAGCCGGAACGGGTCCTCGAGCTCGTCCAGGCGCGCGCCGGTGTCCTCGTCGCGCGAATCGGCGATCCAGCGGTAGGCCTGCAGCAGCACCGCCGGGCCGAGGTAGCGCTCGCCGTTCCACCAGTAGCTGGGGCAGCTGGTGGTGCAGCAGGCGCACAGGATGCATTCGTACAGGCCGTCGAGCTTCTCGCGGTCGGCCTTGGACTGCAGGCGCTCGCGGTCCGGCGGCGGCGCGCTCTGGGTGCGGATCCAGGGCCGGATCGAGGCGTACTGCGCGTAGAAATGGGTCATGTCCGGGACCAGGTCCTTGACCACCGGCATGTGCGGCAGCGGGTAGATCGGCACCTCGGCCTTCGCGCAGTCCTCGATCGCCCGCGTGCAGGCCAGGGTGTTGGTGCCGTCGATGTTCATCGCGCAGGAACCGCAGATGCCCTCGCGGCAGGACCGGCGGAAGGTCAGGGTCGGGTCGATCTCGTTCTTGATCTTGATCAGCGCGTCCAGGACCATCGGCCCGCAGCCGTCCAGGTCGACCTCGTAGGTGTCGGTGCGCGGGTTCTCGGCGCCGTCCGGGTCCCAGCGGTAGACCTTGAAGGTGCGCACCCGGGTCGCGCCCTCGGGCGCGGCGAAATGACGGCCCTTGTGGACCCTGGAGTTCCGCGGAAGGGTGAATTCGGCCATCTTTCGCGTCCGTGATTGGTGATTGGTGATCCGTGATCAAAAGGGATTCGGTGGCGGCATCGGTTCCTGCAAATCACCAATCACCAATCACGAATCACGGCTCCTAGTAGACCCGGGGTTTCGGCGGCACGACCTCGACGTCGTCCGTCAGCGTGTACATGTGCACCGGCCGGTAGCCGATGCGGGTGTTGCCCGCCTCGTCCAGCCAGCACAGGGTGTGCTTGTGCCAGTTCTCGTCGTCGCGCTCGGGGAAGTCCTCGCGGGCGTGGGCGCCGCGCGACTCGGTGCGGTTGGCCGCCGACTCGATCGTCACCAGCGCCTGGCCGAGCAGGTTCTGCAGTTCCAGGGTCTCGACCAGGTCCGAGTTCCAGACCAGCGAGCGGTCGCTGACCCTGACGTCGGCGAACGAGGCATTGATCTCGCGCACCTTGCGCACCCCCTCGGCGAGGGTCTCGCCGGTGCGGAACACGGCCGCGTCGTTCTGCATGGCGCGCTGCATCTCGTCGCGGATCCGGGCCGTCGGGCGGTCGCCGTCGGAGTGGCGGATCCGGTCGAGATTGGCCAGCGATCGGTCGCAGGCGTCGGCCTGCAGCTTCGGATGCGACATGCCGGGGCGGATCGTCTCCGCGCAGCGGTTCGCGACCGCGCGTCCGAACACCACCAGGTCCAGCAGCGAGTTCGAGCCCAGGCGGTTGGCGCCATGCACCGACACGCAGGCCGCCTCGCCGATCGCGTACAGCCCCGGCACCACCACGTCCGGGTCGCCACCGGCAAGCTGCACCACCTCGCCGTGGTAGTTGGTCGGGATGCCGCCCATGTTGTAGTGCACGGTCGGCAGCACCGGGATCGGCTCGCGGGTGACGTCGACGCCGGCGAAGATCTTCGCGGTCTCGGCGATCCCGGGCAGCTTCTCGTGGATGTCCTTCGGGTCCAGGTGGGTCAGATCGAGGTGGATATGGTCCTTGTCGGGGCCGACGCCGCGGCCTTCGCGGATCTCGATGGTCATCGAGCGGCTGACCACGTCGCGGCTGGCCAGGTCCTTGGCGTTGGGCGCGTAGCGCTCCATGAAGCGCTCGCCCTCGCTGTTGCGCAGGATCCCGCCCTCGCCGCGCACGCCCTCGGTGATCAGGCAGCCGGCGCCGTAGATGCCGGTCGGGTGGAACTGGACGAACTCCATGTCCTGCAGGCCGATGCCGGCGCGCAGCGCCATGCCGCCGCCGTCGCCGGTGCAGGTGTGCGCCGAGGTCGCGGAGAAGTAGGCGCGGCCGTAGCCGCCGGTGGCCAGCACCGTGCCGTGGGCGCGGAACAGGTGCAGGCTGCCCTCGGCCATGTCCAGCGCCAGCACGCCGCGGCAGGCGCCCTCCTCGTCCATGACCAGGTCGAGCGCGAAGTACTCGACGAAGAAGCGCGCGTCGTGGGCCAGCGACTGCTGGTAGAGCGTGTGCAGGATCGCGTGGCCGGTGCGGTCGGCCGCCGCGCAGGTGCGCTGCGCGGTGCCCTTGCCGTAGTGGGTGGTCATGCCGCCGAAGGGACGCTGGTAGATGCGCCCATCCTCGGTGCGGCTGAACGGCACGCCCTGGTGCTCGAGCTCGATGATCGCCGGGATCGCCTCGCGGCACATGTACTCGATCGCGTCCTGGTCGCCCAGCCAGTCCGAGCCCTTGATCGTGTCGTAGAAGTGGAAGCGCCAGTCGTCCTCGCCCATGTTGCCCAGCGCCGCGGAGATGCCGCCCTGCGCCGCCACGGTATGCGAACGGGTCGGGAACACCTTGGTGATGCAGGCGGTGTTCAGGCCCTTGGCGGCCAGGCCGAAGGTCGCGCGCAGCCCGGCGCCGCCGGCGCCGACGACGACCATGTCGTACTGGTGTTCGGTGATCGGGTAGGCGGGCTTGGCCATGGGTTCCTCAGCCGGACACGGCGATGCGGGCGATCGCGTACAGCGACGCGATCGCGCCCAACGCGCACGCCAGCAGGTTGGACAGCAGCAGCGCGATCTGCGCGCCGCGGTGGTGGACGTAATCCTCGATGACCACCTGCACGCCGAGCTTGGCGTGCCAGAACAGGCAGATCGCCGACAGCGCCAGCAGGATCGCATTGAGCGGCCGCGCCAGGACCTCGCGCACCGCCGCCTCGTCGGCGCCGACCAGCGCCACCAGCAGCCCGACCAGCCAGGGCGACAGCAGCGCGAGCACGATCGCGGTGGCCCGCTGCCATTTGAAATGCCCCGTGCCGGACTTCGCCGAACCCAGCCCGCGCGCGCGCGCCAGCGGGGTGCGCAGCGCGTCCGGGCGGCCGCCGGTACCGATGTCCGCCATCATGCGCCTCCCAGTGCGGCCAGCCAGATCGCCGCGGTCAGCACCACGGTAAGCCCCGCCACGACATAGCCGGAGCGGTAGACCTCGGGGATCTCGAAGCCCACGCCGAAGTCCCAGAGCAGGTGGCGGACGCCGTTGAGCAGGTGGTAGACCAGCGCCAGCGAGAACCCCGCCAGCGCCAGCAGGCCCGGCGGCGAGGCCAAGCATTCGGCGGCGCGCGTGTAGGCGGGCCCGCCCGCGGCCACCGCCAGCAGCCACCAGGCCAGCGCGAACGCGCCCGCCACCAGCACCAGCCCGCTGGCCCGGTGCAGGATCGACATGGTCATCGTGATCTGCCAGCGGTAGACCTGCAGGTGCGGCGACAGGGGGCGTTCGCGGATGGGCATCGTCGGCGGAATCTCTGGCTGTGCGGCGCGCGGGCCGCGTGGCTGCGGGTGGTGCGGCGACGCCCTCAGAAGTCGATGCAACGCCCGTTCTTTTCCCAGTCGCCGTAGCGCGTCGGCTCCGGGCCGCCGCGCCCGCCGACCTCCGCCGGCCGCGCCGCGCGCGGGGGTTCCGCGGGCGGAACGGGCTGCGGATCCTCGCGGTCCGGTGCGTCGCCGGGGGGCTGGCTTACCATGGGCACTCGTGCGCTCAAGCCGTTGAAGTGTAATTCCCGCCCCCATGCCCGACAACCTGCCGCAAGCCGTCGCCGCGCCGCCGCCCGCGTTCTTCGCCCTGCCCGGGCATGGCGTGCTCGAGCTGGCGGGGCCGGATGCGGCCACTTTCGCCCAGGCGCAGTGCATGAACGACGTGGCCGCGCTCGACGACGGCCGCTGGCAGTGGAACGGCTGGCTCACGCCCAAGGGCAGGCTGGTCGCGCTGTTCGCACTGCTGCGGCTGGACGGCGAGCGGCTCTGGCTGGTGCTGCCGGACCACCCGGCCGCGGCCCTGGGCGAACGCCTGCAGCGCTTCGTGTTCCGCAGCAGGCTGCGGATCCGGGTGCGCGACGACCTGCAGGCCGCCGGCGCCTTCGCCGCCCCGGAGCGGGCCGCCGGTGCGACGGCGGCGATGCTCGGGCGCGACGCGGTCGAACTCGACCTGGGCGCCGACGGCGGCCCGCGCTGCCTGCGGATCGCGCCCGCGGCCGACGCCTCCGCCCCGGCCGACCCGCGCGCCGAGGCGCGCTGGCGCGCCTTCGATCTCGTCCACGGGCTGCCGCGGCTGCCGCAGCCGCAGTCGGAGCAGTTCACCCCGCAGATGCTGTCGCTGCAGCGGTTGCGCGCCTTCAGCGTCAGGAAGGGCTGCTATCCGGGCCAGGAGATCGTCGCGCGCACCCACTTCCTCGGCCAGAGCAAGCGCGGGCTCGCGTTGCTGGCATCGGAGCGGCCCATTCCGGATGGCGCGGAGGTCGGCGACGGGTCGCGGGCGCTGGGCACCATCGTCGGCACTGCCCGCGACGGGAACAACCACCTGGCGCTCGCGGTACTGCCGCACGAACGGGCGCATGACCTGTATGTGGAAGGCCACCTGGTGCGCGAAACACCCTTGCACGAAGGACTGGCACGGTAGTCCCTCCACCTGTCGTTCCGAGCGCAGCGAGGAACCCGTTTCTCGACCCCGGAAACAGCAGATTCCTCGCTGCGCTCGGAAT
Source organism: Gammaproteobacteria bacterium (assembly GCA_046566095.1). Taxonomy (GTDB): domain Bacteria; phylum Pseudomonadota; class Gammaproteobacteria; order Xanthomonadales; family Xanthomonadaceae; genus CAMPJU01. The sequence goes on from JBKHXI010000009.1 coordinate 8,145, forward strand.
GACAGTGGTTGATGCAAGCTGGAGCCCTCCGCACAGCGCTGGAGGGATCAGCCGGGCAGTCGCACCTGTGCCAGTTCGTCCGCGGCTGTCACGATGTCCTCGTCCGAGGGAATCACCAGGAACGCCGCGCTGGCCAGCGGGGTGTAGGTGTCCGCGCCGGCGATCCGCTTGAACGGGCGCGCACCGAAGCCTCCCTCGACCACCGCGGTGACAATGCCCTCGCCCACCCCGCCGCTGCGCCTGCCCTCGTCGACGATCAGGATGCGCCTGGCGTCGGCCGCCTGCGCGCGGATGAAGTCGACGTTCAGCGGCACCAGCCAGCGCAGGTCGACCACCCGCACACTCCAGCCGTGGCGGGCGCGGATGTGCCGCGCCGCGCGCAGCGACATCGGCACGCCGTTGCCGTAGGTGAAGACGACCAGGTCGCTGCCGTCGCCGCTCTCCGGCCGATACACCCTGCCCTCGCCCAGCGCCATCGCCTCGCCCGGCGGCGGATATGCGGTCAGCCAGCCGCCGTCGCCGGGTTCGTGCAGGTCCTTGGTCATGTACAGCGCGATCGGCTCCAGGAACGCGCAGACCCGGCCGTCTACCTTCGCCAGCGCCATCAGCGTGCGCAGCATGGTGACCGCGTCGTCGCCGCGCGAGGGGCAGCCGACCACCAGCCCGGGGATGTCGCGCAGCGCGGCGATCGAGTTGTCGTTGTGGAAGTGCCCGCCGAAGCCGCGCTGGTAGCCGAGCCCTGCGATCCGCATCACCATCGGGTTGCGGTACTGGTCGTTGCTGAAGAACTGCAGGCTGGCCGCCTCGCCGCGGATCTGGTCGCAGGCGTTGTGGAAATAGGCCAGGTACTGGATCTCCGGCAAGGGCAGCAGGCCCAGGTTGGCGTAGCCCTGCGCCAGGCCGAGGATGGTGGTCTCGTCGAGCAGGGTGTTGAACACGCGCTTGCGGCCGAAGGCCTTCTGCAGGCCGCGGGTGACGGTGTAGACGCCGCCCTTCTGGGCCACGTCCTCGCCGAACAGCAGGGCCTCCGGGTACTTGGCCAGCAGGTCGTGCAGCGCGTTGTTGATCTGGATGGCCAGGTGCCGCGGCGGCTGGCGCTCGGGCAGCTTCGCCTCGCCGCCGAAGGCCTCGATGCGGCGCGCCGCCTCCGGCACGCGCGCGGCCTCCTCGCGCACCCGGTCCGGGGTGTACGGCGCCAGCGGCGCCATCACTTCCTCCAGCGTGGCCAGGCGCGGCCGGCGGTCGGCGTCCTCGGCGGCGGCGAAGCACTTCGCCCGCGTCTGCTCGTACAGCGCGAGGATCTCGTCCTTCGACATCAGCCCGGACTCGAGCGCGATCGCCGCCGAGCGCAGCAGCGGGTCGCTGGCCTCGACCGCGCACAGCTCCTCGAGCGGCCGCCACTCGATCTCGAAGTCGGTGCCGGCGTGGCCCATGATCCGGGTGGTGCGCAGGTGCAGGAAGGTCGGCCGGCGCGTGCGCCGGCAGTGCTCCACCGCGTCGCGCACGGGGCCGTAGCCGGCCGCCAGGTCCAGCCCGTCGGCATGGAAGTAGTCCAGCCCGCGGCGCGTGGAGAAGTTCTGCCCGATCCAGCCCTCCGGGGTCTTGACCGAGATGCCGATGCCGTTGTCCTCGCAGACGAACAGCACCGGCGCCGGCAGCCGCTGGTAGGCGGTCCAGGCGGCGGCATTGAACGCGGCCTGGGCGGTGGCGTGGTTGGCGCTGGCGTCGCCGAACGAGCAGATCACGATGCTGTCGTCGGGTACCGGCAGCACGTGGCCGATGCGCCGCGCCTGCTCGATCGCGACCGCGGTGCCGAAGGCCTTGGGCAGGTGCGAGGCGATGGTCGAGGTCTGCGGCAGCACCCACAGCGGCTTGCTGCCCCAGACCTTGTGGCGCCCGCCGGACGCCGGGTCTTCGCGGCTGGCGGCGAACGACAGCGCCGAATCCATGATCGGATCCATCCCCGGCAGCTTGCGGAAGCGCTCGGCCATGAACGCGCCGGAGCGGTAGTGCAGGAACGCCGGGTCGGTATGGCGCGCCAGCCGCGCCACCATCGCGTTGCCCTCGTGGCCGGCGCTGCCGATGGTGTAGAACACCTTCTCCCGCACCCGCAGCACCCGCGCCATCAGGTCCAGGTGGCGGCTGACCAGCTGCGATTCGAACAGCTCGCGGAAGCCGGCGGCATCGAGCGCGCTGCCGTCGAGGATCGAATCGCCGGGCGCCGGCGGCGCGTCCGCGCGCCCATCCCAGCCGCGCACGAATTCGCTGAAATTGGCGTCGCAGATCTCGGCGCGGTTGACGCCCTTCATGCGCGCCGGGATCGGGTCGGGGATGGCGTTGAAGCTCATGTCGGTCCGGAATGGCTGTCGGGAGGTACGGGCGCGGGAAACCGCCGGCTCAGGCGCGCGACCGGGCACGCCACTGTTCGCGGCTCTGCGCCCAGACGCCCGCCTCGACATCCTCGTAGGGCGGCGGCAGGCGGACCTGGCCTTCGAAGCGTGCTCCCAGGCGTTCGGCCAGCGCGATCGAGGGCGCGTTCCCCGGCTGGATGGTGTGGATCACCCGGGTCCAACCCAGGCGGTCGAAGGCGTAGTCGATCGAGGCCCCGGCCGCCTCCAGCGCATAGCCCCGGCCCCAGTAGGGACGCAGGATCGACCAGCCGACCTCGGTGCCCGGCCAGCCCTCCGGCTGCCATGGGCCGACGTTGCCGATCCATGCGCCGCTGTCGCGCTCGACCACGGCGAACATCGCGAATCCCTGCAGCGCCCAGGCGCCGGCCATGGTCATGAACTTGCGCCAGGCCGCCGCGCGCGGCATCTGCCCGCCGATCCAGCGCGCCGCCTCGGCATCGCCCATCAGCCCGGCATAGGCGTCGAAGTCCTCCAGCCGCGGCGTGCGCAGCAGCAGCCGCGGGGTCTGGATGCGGATGTCGGGCAGGGCCACGGCGGGCGTTCCTCGTCGGCGTGCGGCGCGGCCGCGGTCAGAACGCGTTGATGCCGGTCAGCTCGCGGCCGATCACCAGCTGGTGCACGGTCTCGGTGCCCTCGTAGGTGATGACCGATTCGAGGTTGAGCGCGTGGCGGATCGCGGCGTGCTCGGTGGTGATGCCGGCGCCGCCGAGCAGGTCGCGGCATTCGCGGGCGATGTCGATCGCCATCCGGCAGCTGTTCCACTTGGCCAGGCTGACTTGCGCCGGCTTCATCGCGCCGGCGTCCTTGAGCCGGCCCAGCTGCAGCACCAGCACCTGGGCCAGGGTGATCCGCCGCGCCATGTCGGCCAGCTTGACCTGGGCGCTCTGGGTCGCCGCCACCGGGCGCCCGAACAGGATCCGTTCGCTGGTGTAGCGCAGGGCCTCGTCCAGGCAGGCGATGGCCGCGCCGATCGGGCCCCAGGTGATGCCGTAGCGCGCCTGGGTCAGGCAGCCCAGCGGGCCCTTGAGCCCCTTCACGTTCGGCAGCCGGTTCGCCTCCGGCACCCGCACGCCGTCCAGGTACAGGGCGCTGGTGACCGAGGCGCGCAGGCTCATCTTGTGCTTGATCTCCTGGGCGGCGAAGCCGGCCATGTCCTTCTCGACCACGAAGCCCTGGATGCCGTCGTCGGTCTGCGCCCAGACGATGGCGATGTCGGCCAGGTTGCCGTTGGTGATCCACATCTTGGCGCCGTTGAGCACCCAGTCGCCGCCGTCCCGCTTCGCCACCGTCTTCATGTTGGCCGGGTCGGAGCCGCCGTGCGGCTCGGTCAGGCCGAAGCAGCCGATCACCTTGCCGGCGGCCATGTCCGGCAGCCAGCGGCGCTTCTGCTCCTCGCTGCCGTAGGCGAAGATCGGGTACATGCACAGCGAGCTCTGCACCGAGACGAAGCTGCGGATGCCGCTGTCGCCGCGCTCGAGCTCCTGGCAGATCAGGCCGTAGCTGACCGCGTTGAGCCCGCCGCCACCGTATTCCTCCGGCAGGGTGGAGCCGAGCAGCCCCAGTTCCGCGATCTCCGGCACCAACTCCTTCGGGAACCGCCCCTCGTCGAAGGCGTCGCCGATGATCGGCAGCACCCGCTCGTCGGTGAAGCGGGCCACGGTGTCCTGCACCGCGCGCTCCTCCTCCGACAGCAGGGAACGGACGTCGTACAGGTCGCAGGGGTTCAGGGCCATGGCGGCGGCGCGTTCCGGAAGGTGGAACCTTCCATTGTATCGGTCCTCCGCCCCCGCAGCACCGCAGCCGATGGCGAGCCGCCCGCCCGCAGGAGCGCCCCTTGGGCGCGATCCCGCTGCCGCCGCACCGGCAATCGCCGGCAAGGCCCGCTCCTGCATACGCGACAGGGCCGGCTTGCGCCGGCCCTGTCGACCCGTGCGATTGCGTACGCCCGGTCCCGGTCAGCCGCGACCGGGGCCCGCGTCGATGGCGGCGGTCTGGGTCACGACCTGGCCGTCGATCACCGGCAGCCGGTCGCCCGGCTTCTGGTCGAGGCGGACGGTGCTCTCGATGCCGTCGTAGCGATAGGTCACGTCGTAGCCGACGACCTTCTCGCCCGCGCCCAGGTGGATCCGCTCGCCCGGCTTGCTGCCGGTGCGCATGCTGCCGATGGTCCCGTCGGGATTGCGGTAGGTCACGTTCCACGCGACCGTGCGCGAGGACTGCGAGGTGTCGCTGACGGTGCGGCACTGGCGCTCGGTGCGGCTGACCACGCGGCCGCCGACGTGGCGCTCGTCGATCTTGCGGCCGACGTAACCGCCGCCGACCGCGCCGGCCACCGTCGCCAGCTTGCGGCCGTCGCCGCCGCCGACCTGGTTGCCGAGCGCGCCGCCGATCACCGCGCCGGCGATGGTGCCGCCCATCAGGCCGTCGCGCTCGGGCAGCCGCTCCTGCACCACCACGTCGTTGCAGACCTGGCGCGGGGTGGAGCTGGTGACCGTCTCGCGGACCGGCTCGGCGCCGATCACCACCGCGTACAGCGGCTCGGGCTCGGTCACCGGCGTCACGTTCACCACCTGGGCGTACTGCAGGCCGGATTCGCGCGGCCCGAACAGGCCGCTGCGGGACTGGCCCTCGGCCAGGTAGGCCGGCTCGGTCCGGTTGTGCTGGAATGCGGCGACGGCGACGCCACCGACCAGCAGCGACGCCAGCGCGATCGCGATCGTGTTGTTCTTCATGTGGCGCCTCCCGGGCAATCGCCCGACTTGGTTGTCCGGCACGATTGCATCACGGCCTGGCTGAACCGATCCCAAGCTTTTCTTAACGGTCACCCCGCGAAATCGCGGCTCGCGGACCGCCAGGGCCCGCCACATGAATGCGCCTTCGCACGACGGGTGCCGTGGTAGCGTGCAGCCAAGACCACGGAGGACCCCCATGCCCAGCCCCCTGCTCGCACCCGTGATCGCATTCGCCCGCCGCCTGCGCTATCCGACCCTGT
>JBKHXI010000010.1:0-11093 GCA_046566095.1 Gammaproteobacteria bacterium
ATCAAGGCCACCGGTACCCGCATGGGCGCCAGGGTCTGCCGTACCGAGGAGGAGTGGGAGCTGGTCGAGTATGGCGCCAGGGAGACCATGCGGGCGATCGAGGGCACCTCCATGCCCCGGGACGCCAATACCATCGCGCCACAACCGAACATCGACAACTGACCGTCCGCCGGTGACAGGCGCGACCCATGCCGCACCTGCATTGCATCCCCTGCGCCGGGACCGGTTAGCCCCGGCGCAGTCCATTCGGGCAGGTTGAAGCGCTGGAATGCCCGGGGCGCCAGGTACGGCACCGTTGGCTTGTCGTATCCTGCGCACATCGCTGCTTGCATACCCAGCCCCGGGGAGGTCTCCGATGCCGCATGCCATGCCACTGCCCTTCCGGTATTCCCTGGCGGTGATCGCCTTGGTCCTGGCACTCCTGGCCACGCTGCCGGCGATCGCCCAGGAGGGCGGGCGCGGGCATCCCTGCGCCGACGTGGTCGAGCCGGTCGAGCGGCTGGCGTGCTATGACGACGCCTTCCCGCCAGCCGGTGAGGAGGAGGCGGCGCGCAAGGCACTCGAGGAGTTCGGCCTGGACGAGCCGGCGCTGCGACTGCGCAACCCCTGGCGCGGGAGGGACAACTCGCCCGATCGGATCCAAGCCGCCGTTGCCCGCGTGGACTACACGGCCAATGGCGAAAGGGTGTTGATGCTGGACAACGGCCAGACCTGGCTGCAGACCGAGATCACCAGCAAGGGGCCGCTCAAGCCGGGCGATCCGGTCGCCATCCGCAAGGCCAGTTTCGGCACCTTCATGCTCGCCACGCCGGGCGGCGTCTCGCTCCGGGTGCGACGCCTGCGCTAGTGTCCTGTCCCGGAAATGCCGTTCACAAGAAGCCGTCATCCTGAGCGAAGCGAAGGATCTGCCTTCAAGCAGATTCCTCCCTACGTTCGGGATGACAACGGGGTGCAATTGTCCAGGGAACTTGCGGGACAGGACACCAGGAGGCGGCAGCGTTGCCGGAGACGGCCCGGCCCTTGAACCCCACCCAGGCTGCGCGCCTGCAGGCGGCGTTCGGCCTGCTGCGGGAACGGCGCGGCGCCGAAGCGCTGGCCATCGTCCGCGGGATCGCCGCGCAGGCTCCGTCGTCGGTCGATGCCCATCACGCACTGGCGCTGTGCCATGCCGAATGCGGTGATCCCGTGGCCGCCGAACAATCGTTCCGCAGGGCGCTGTCGCTGGCGCCGGGCAACGCGATGGTGTTGGGCAATTTCGGCACGATGCTGCACGGTCAGGGCCGCCATGAGGACGCCCTCCGGATCTTCCTGCAGGCCGCGGACGCCGGTCCCGAGGGTGCACGGTTCCGAGTCGAGGCCGGGCTGGCCGCGCTGGACGTCGGACGTAGCGCGGACGCGCTGCGGTTGCTGGAGCAGGCGGTGGCGCAGCAGGCCGGCTCGGCGCGCGCCTGGCACGGCCTGGGCAATGCCAGGCGTGCGCAGGGAGACCTGGAGGGCGCGGAGGTGGCGTTCCGCAAGGCGGTCGCGCTGGCACCGCAGGCGGCCGCCAGCTGGGTGAACCTGGGCGTGGTGCTGCGGCTGCTGGGGCGTCCGGGCGACGCGATCGCCTGTTACGACCGCGCGCGCCAGGCCGGCTTCCGCGGACCCGAATTGCCCGATGCGCGTGCCGGCGCGCTGCTGGATGTCGGCCGTGCCGCCGAGGCACTGGAACAGGCGCGGGCCGTGGTCCGCGAGCACCCGGGGTTCGCACAGGGCCATGCCACCCTGGCGCACCTGCTGTGGGAATACGGTCCGGTGCTCGCGCCCGGCAGCGACCCGTTCGAGGCGTTCGCAGCGGCGGCGCAGGCGCAACCGGACAACCTCGGGCTGCGGCTGGCCTACGTGCGCTTCCTGATGGAGTCGCGCCGCCACCACGAAGCGCTGGAGGAACTCGCGGACCTGCGTACGCGCGCGGACCACCCGCGGCTGCTGGCACTGGAAGCCAGCGCCCGCGAGGAGTCCGGGCAGCACGCGCACGCGCAGGCCCTGTTCGCACAGGCCTACCGCGCGCTGGGCGCGAGCGACCCCGGCTTCCTCAATGCCTACACCCGCCACCTGCTGAAGGCGGGGCGCTGGCCACAGGCCGCCGAGCATGCCCAGGAGGCGCTTGCAGCCGACCCTGGCAACCAGGAGGCGTGGGCCTACCTGGCGACCGCCTGGCGCCTGCTCGGGGACCCCCGCGAGCATTGGCTATGCGACTACGAACGGCTGGTGACCCAGGTGGACGTGGATCCACCCGATGACTTCGCGTCGGTGGACGACTTCCTTTCCGCCTTGCGGGCCGCGCTCGAACCGATGCACCGGGCGCTGCGGGCGCCGGTGCAGCAGAGCCTGCGCGAGGGCACCCAGACCCCGGGGCGCCTGTTCGGGCGGCCGGACCCGGTCGTCTCCGCCGCCCAGGCGGCCCTGACCCGTGCGATCGAGGGCTGGCTGGCGACCCTGCCTGTCGATGCCCGGCATCCCTTCCTGTCGCGCAAGGCGCGCAGCGTGCGCTACGTCGGTTCCTGGTCGGTGCGCCTGCGCAGCAGCGGCCGGCACGTGAACCACATCCATCCGGAAGGGTGGATGAGTTCCGCGTTCTATGTCGCGCTGCCGCCGTCGGTGCTGGGCGGGAGCGAGGGGGAAGCCGGCTGCATCCAGTTCGGGCAACCGCCGGTCGAACTGGGGCTGGCGCTGCCGCCGCGCCGGATCCTGCGGCCGCGGCCGGGTGGGCTGGCGCTGTTCCCCTCGTACCTGTGGCACGGAACGGTGCCGTTCGAGGATCCGGAGCCGAGGCTCACGATCGCCTTCGACATGCTGCCCCGGGCCTAGTGTCCTGGTCTGCGGGTTCAGTTAACAACTCCAGTCCGCTGTCGTCCCGACCCGCTGTCATCCCGAGCCGCTGTCGTTCCAACCCGTTGTCATTCCGAACGCAGTGAGGAATCCGCTTTGAAAGTGGATCCTTCGCTTGGCTCAGGATGACTGCTCCGCGGGATGACCGCTTCCTGTGAACCGTATCCCGCACAGTCGGGCACAAAAAAAGCGGCGGGCCGAAGCCCGCCGCTCAATTGGGTCCTTGCGGATCCGGTATCGCTTAGAACTTGAAGCTCAGGTTGGCGAAGACGTAACGGCCGGCCTGGTCGTAGCCGCCGGGGGCGTTGCCGTTCAGCGCCAGGCCTGCACCGACCATCGGCGGCTCCTTGTCGGCGATGTTGTTCACGCCGACGGTGAGCTCGGTGAACTCGCCGATGAAGGCCGAGCCCGACAGGTCGAGGTAGTTTTCCGCGCCGAGCTTGCCGTCGCCCCTGCAGGCCGCGTTGACCGAGGAATCGCACAGCAGGCGATCGGTGGTCAGCGGGGCGCCGGTGAACTGGTCGACATAGTCCATCTCCCCGAAGTAGCGCCAGCGCAGGTTGAGGGTGTACCAGTCGCGCGAGAACCGGACGTTGGCGATGTGGCGCCACTCCGGCGTCGCGCAGGCGGGGTTGATCGTGCCCACGCAGTCGTAGGTGGCGTCGTCGTTGATCCCGGCCAGCGGTGCGATGGTTTCCTCGAGCACCCGGGTGCCCTGGATCGAGGTCACGAACCGGCCACCGAGCATGTCCCAGCGGTAGGAAGCGCCGACATCGATGCCGCGGAAACGCAGCTCGCCGATGTTGGCGTCCAGGTTCTCGATCAGACCCGAGGTCCTCGGGTCCGAACCCAGCCACAGGTCGCCGGTAGCGGGGTTGCGCTTCACGCGCGAGCACAGGAACGGGTCGCCGGTCAGGCCGCAGAACCGCAGGATGGTGCTGGCGCCGATGGTGCCGATGCGGTCCTCGATCTTGATGTCGTAGTAGTCGACACTGGCCGTGAAGCCGGTGAACGGCTGCGCCACGATGCCCAGGGTGTAGGTATCGCCCTTTTCCGGGGTCAGGTCCGGGTTGCCGCCGACGAACTGGTTGTACTGCGAGGCCGGGCTCGGCTGGATGTTGCCGTACTGGCCGGGGGTCACGCCCGTGTTCTGGCACTGGGCCAGGGTGAACTCGGGGGTCGCACCGGCGCAGGGGTCGGTACCGCCCCACAGCGCGATCTGCTGGTCGGCAAACAGGTCCTCGGTGGTCGGGCCGCGGATGGCGCGGTTGTAGCCGCCGCGGACCCGGAACATGCCGAAGTCGGTGTTGAAGCCGGCCTTCCAGGTGTCGACCTTGCCCGAGTTGCTGTAGTCGGACAGGCGGTAGCCCAGGTCGAGGTCGAGGCTGCGGAGGAAGCCGGCGTCCCGGATCAGGGGCACGATCGCCTCCATGAACACCTCGGACACGGTCACCTGGCCTTCCACGCCCAGGCGCGGGCCGCCCAGACCGGTGAAGTTGCCGGCCTGCATGTTGCTGTCGGTGACGCGCTTGTATTCATCCTTGCGCCACTCGCCGCCCGCGACCAGCGCGATCGGCTCGCCGTTGGACCAGGGCAGCGTCCACGGGGTGTCGCCGGTGACGTAGGCGTTGACCACGGTCAGGTCGGCCTGGAAGTCGCGGATGCCGACGCCCTGCAGGGCGCGCGCCGCCTCGGGGGTCACCCCGCCCGGTACCCAGACGTTGTAGGGGATGCAGCCCGAGAACGAGCCGGGGGGGCAGCCGAGCAGGCCCTCGCCGACGCGATCGGCCAGGAAGTCGTTGATGTTCTGCTCGGACGTCTGGTTGTGGCCGTACAGGAACGAGATGTTGTAGGCCCAGTTGCCGACGTTGTCCAGGTCGCCCTCGACGCCGGTGACCACGCGGTAGGCGTTGGTCTCGTCGTCCGAGATGCGCGGGCCGCCCTCGACGTTGCGCTTGCCGACGTAGACCGTGACCGGGGCGTCCGGGCGCAGGCCCAGGTCCGCACACATGGTCCGGATCAGCGGGTCGTTGCACTGGAAGGTCAGGCGGTTGACGAAGAAGGTGCCGGACTCGGCAATCTGGGTGCGGCTGGTGCGGTTGACGAACATCGCCTCCATGTACGGGCGGAAGTGCTCGTTGATCTCGTACTTGATCGAGCTGCCGAAGGTGCGACGCTCGTCCGGGCGCTGGTAGTAGTTGATCGGCGCGTAGTTGTACAGCTCGCCGACGCCGGCCTGGTAGCGGCCGGTGCCCTGGTTCTGGTGGGCGAAGCCGACGAAATTGCCGCCGGTGGCGCGCGGGGCGATCACGAAGAAGTTGGGCTTGGGCGCGGTCGAGGAACCGCCGCAGACGGTGCCGGCCGCGTTCAGCGCGCACGACGAGTAGTCGCGCTCACCCTGCAGCAGCGGATCGTTCTCGCGCCAGGTGAACCAGGCCATGGCATGGCCGGCGCCGTCGGCGAAGCGGCTGCCCACGGCGAAGTCGATGTTGCGCGAGATGCCGTCGAAGCCCGAGTTGCCGTCCGGGTAGTCGAAGCCGCGCGCGTCCATCAGCGGGCGCAGATAGCTGTTGCGGTTGTCGTGCTGGTAGGCCGAGTAGCCGAAGTTGGCGCTGAAACCCTCGAAGTCGGTGTCGAGGATGAAGTTGACGACGCCCGCCATCGCGTCCGAACCGTACACCGCCGAAGCGCCGCCGGTCAGGATGTCGACGCGGCGCACGAGCGAGGCCGGGATGATGCTGACGTCGCGGATTTCGAAGGCGCCCGGCGGCAGGCGGTGGCCGTTGACCAGGGTCAGGGTGCGCAGGGCGCCCAGGCCGCGCAGGCTGACGGACGGATAGCCCAGCGACGGGTTGTTCTGGAACGAGTCGAAGACCGGCGACAACTGCGGGTACTGGTTGACGAGATCGTCGATGCGGGTCGCGCCGCTGTACTGGACTTCCTCGCGCTGGATCTCGGCGATCGGCGCCGACGAGGTCACGGTCTGGCTCTGGATGCGCGTACCCGTGACGGTGATCTTGTCGAGGGTGACGGCTTCTTCCTGGGTTTCGGTTTCATCGGTCTGCTGGTCCTGGGCGAACGCGAGGCCCGGAACAGCCATACCTGCGACGAGCGCGAATGCGATCGCGTCCCGCAGTTTGCTGGTCTTCAAATTCATCTGTCTCTCTCCAAGTCAGTCTTGGTAATCCCATGGGAACCCGCCAGTGGAGCCAATGAACGACGCCAAACCCAGCAAGGTCCGTCCGATGGTAGCCCAGCCCCGGGAAAAATTAAAGTGTCGTTAACAAATGGCGCGGGCTCGGCCCACTCGGGACGCCCACCCCTTTGTCTTCAATGACTTGCGCAGAACGGATGTTCGCGACACGTGAATGCGCCGGGGCGGCTTCAGGACACGCCCACACGCGCCCCGGTGCGGCAGGGCCGGCAGTCCTTTTATATATCGGGGGCCGGGCGCGCAGGCGCGCCGCCGCGGAGGCAGGCCGCCTCAGAGCTCCTGCTCGTAGCGCACGTACGGCACCGCGCCGTCGTCCTCGCTGCTGCGGCTGGGCGCGAACGGATTGCGGCCGCGGGTGACCAGGTTGTCGGCGCCGACCGTGAGCTTGCCGCTCCACGGGGTGCGCCAGGTCAGGCCGACGCCGTAGCCTTCCCATTGTTCCGGCTGGCCGGGGACGTCCACCACCCGGCCGACGATGTCGGCGCCGAACGCGCCGACCCGCCCGCCCACGGTCAGGCTGCGGGTGTTCCACTGGTCGGCGAGCGCCGGCGCCTCCCCGGCCGACACCAGCCGCGCGCGCGCCAGGGTGCCGCCGATCGAGACCATGCCCTCGCTGCCGATGTTCTTCTGCGCGAACACGGTGAGGTCGGTCTGTTCGGCGCGCGTGGCGCGCGGGGTGATCCAGGCGGGAAGGTTGCCCTTGGTTTCGCCGACCTGCACGCCGACCCGGCCGCCGTTGCGGAACAGGCTGGCGCCGGCGCTGGTGCGGCGGCCGGCGCCGTCGCCGAGCGCGGCGACCATGCAGTGCTGCGACAGGCTGGCCAGCGCGCCGAGGCTGCCGCGGCGTTCGCACAGCAGGCCGAGCGAGTCGCCGCCCTTGACGCCGAAGGCGGCTTCCAGCGCGCTGCGCCCGAAGCGCCAGCGGGTGCCGGCCTGGGCCGCGTCCGCCGGCTCCAGCAGCAGGAAGCCTTCCAGCCGGTCCTGGCTCCACACCGGCAGCACCGCCGCGGCATCCTCGGGCGCGCCCTGGGCATGCGCGCCGGCGGCCACGCCGAGGGCGAGCAGCAGGGCGGCGAGGAGGCGGGCAGGGCGTGTGCGCATGGGTTCCGAATCGACCGGGTGCGGGTCCGGAAAGTTCCCGCAGGGGCGGTCTTTTCAGCCTATCCGATTTATGGTTCCTTAACAATCCCTCGGGGCCCGTGGAAGCCCGGTGACGGCGGCCCCCGGGAGGTCCCGGACGGCGCCAGCGGCGGAGTTCACCGGCCCCGGGTCATTGCAGGCGTTCGGGCGCCTCCAGGCCGTCGCCGGGCGGCGCGAACAGGCCGGCGATGGCGTCGGCATCGAAATGGTAGCGCTGGCCGCAGAACTCGCATCGCACCTCGGCTACCCCGCTCTCGGCCGCCGCCAGCGCCTCCTCGCGGCCGATCGACTGCAGGACCGCCGCCACCCGCTGGCGCGAGCAGGAGCAGGCGAAGCGCAGCGCGCGGCGGTCGAGCAGGCGCACCCGCTCCTCATGGTAGAGCCGGTGCAGCAGGGTCTGGTCCGGCCAGTCGAGCAGTTCGCCGGGCGCCAGGGTGTCGAGCAGGGCGCCGGCGCGGGTGAAGCCGTCGGCATCGCCGGCGTCGCCCGGCAGCTTCTGCAGCATCAGCCCGGCCGCGCGCCGGCCGTCGGCGGCCAGCAGCAGGCGGGTGGGCAACTGCTCGGAACGGCGGAAATAGTCCTCGAGGGCGCCGGCCAGGGAGTCCGATTCCAGCGGCACCAGCCCCTGGTAGCGCTGCGGCTCGCGCGCCGAGGGCGGGTGGTTCTCGATCGTGATCGCCAGCATCGCGCCCGCGCCGAGCCGGCGCAGGTCGCGGCTGAAGTCGCGCGGGCCCGCCTGCTCGTCGAACTGGGCGATGCCGCGCAGGGTGTCGTCCGCGGTGCATTCGGCGAACAGCAGGCGCAGGGCGCCCTCGCCGCGCAGCTGCAGCGACAGGCGCCCGTCGACCTTGGCGTGCGCGGTCAGCAGCGCGGCCGCGGCGCTGGCTTCGCCGAGCAGCTCGGCGACCGCGGGCGGGTAGTCGGTGCGGCCGCGGATCTCGCGCCAGGCCTGGCCCAGGCGCACGCGCACGCCGCGCACGCCCGCCTCCTCGAGCAGGAAGCGGGTGCGCTGGTCGGTGCCGTTGGCCTTGCCGGAGGCGCTCATCGATGCGGAACGTGCAGGGGACGGGACTGCGGCGGCCTTCCGGCCGCGCGCCCGGATCGCGTATCGTGCCACGCATGAGGTCGGCAACGCAGCGGCAGGGGCGGCCGCGCAGGCGCGGATGGTGGTGGCGCTGGCCGCTGGGGCTGGCGCTGGCGGCGCTGCTGGCGACCACGCTGCAGGTGCTGGCGCTGCGGTTCGTGGATCCGCCGCTTTCGACGGTCATGCTGCTGCGCCAGGCCGGGGCGTGGGCGGCAGGCGACCGCGACCTGCGCATCGACTACCGGTGGCGCGACCTGGAGCGGATCGCGCCGGCGCTGCCGCTGGCGGTGATCGCGGCCGAGGACCAGCGCTTCGCGCAGCACCGCGGCTTCGATTTCGAGGCGATCGACAAGGCGCGCCGCCACAACGCGCGCGGCGGCCGCCTGCGCGGCGCCAGCACCATCAGCCAGCAGGTCGCCAAGAACCTGTTCCTGTGGGAGGGCCGCAGCTGGCTGCGCAAGGGCGTCGAGGCCTGGTACACGGTGCTGATCGAATGGCTGTGGCCGAAGACCCGGATCCTGGAGGTGTACGTCAACATCGCCGAGTTCGGCGACGGCGTGTACGGCGCCCAGGCGGCGGCGCGCCGTTACTTCGGGCGCGACGCCTCGCAGCTGGAGCCGGCGCAGGCCGCCCGGCTGGCGGCGGTGCTGCCGAGCCCGCGCCGCTACAGCGCGGCGCAGCCGGGCCCGTACGTGCAGCGCCGGACCGCGCAGATCCAGCGGCAGATGCGGCAGATCGGCGGCGAGGCCTACCTGCGGCAACTGGACTGAGCGCGGGCCGATGGTCCCGCGTCGGGCCCGGCGCGTCGCCGGGCGGGGGCCGCGTCCGCGTCGGACAGCGGTGCCAACCGCCGGCCCGGGGGCTACCATCGCCGCATGGAACCGGAAACCCGCCCCGACGACGAGCGCCTGACCGTGGTCGTGGCCGCGTTCGACGAGGCCGAGGCCTTGCCGCGGGTGCACCCACGGGTGCTGGCGGCCCTGGACCGTTGCGCGCAGGATTGGGGCGTGCAGGGCAGGGTGCTGTACGTCGACGACGGCAGCGGCGACGGCACCTGGCGGCTGCTGCAGAGCTTCGCCGCGGCCGACCCGCGGGTCGGGCTGCTGCGGCTGAGCCGCAACTTCGGCAAGGAGGCGGCGCTGACCGCGGGCCTGGACCACGTCGAATCCGGCGCCGCGCTGATCCTGGACGCCGACGGCCAGGATCCGCCGGAACTGATCCCGGACTTCGTGGCGAAGTGGCGGGAAGGCTACGACGACGTCCACGGCACCCGGCTCGAGCGCGAGGGCGAGGGCTGGCTCAAGCGTGCCACTGCGCACGCCTTCTATCGGGTGATCGGGCGCCTGTCGCAGACCCCGATCCCGCGCGACACCGGCGACTTCCGGCTGCTGTCGCCGCGCGCGCTGGCGGCGCTGCGCCGGCTGCGCGAGCGCCAACGCTTCATGAAGGGGCTGTTCGGCTGGGTCGGCTTCAACCGCACCGCGATCGAGTACCAGCGCGACCCGCGCGCGGCCGGCCGCAGCAAGTTCGATTTCTGGCGGCTGTGGAACTTCGCGCTCGAGGGCATCACCAGCTTCTCGACCGCGCCGCTGCGGGTGGCCACCTACCTGGGCGTGGCGACCGCGCTGCTGGCCTTCGCCTACGGCGGCTGGATCGTGGTCAAGGCCCTGCTGTGGGGCGACCCGGTCGCCGGCTGGCCGACGATGATGGCGGTGATCCTGTTCCTGGGCGGGGTGCAGCTGGTCGCGCTCGGCCTGATCGGCGAATACCTGGGGCGGCTGTACGTCGAGGCCAAGCAGCGGCCGCTGTACCTGGTCGACGAGTGGCGGCCGGCGGCGCAGGCCGGCCGGGTCGCCGACCCGTCCGCCGACGCCACCACAGCGACCGCCTGGAACGCGCACGCGGGCGGCTAGTGTCCTGTCCCGCAAATATCGTTCACAAGAAGTCGTCATCCTGAGCGCAGCCTTCAGCCCTCGCGAAAGCGAGGGGAAGGATCTGTTTTTCAAGCAGATTCCTCACTACGTTCGGAATGACGACGGGGTGCGGTCGTCCAGGGAACTTGCGGGACAGGACGCTAGGACGCCGCACCTGTGCGGCGGGCGGCCGCCCCGCCCGCATGCAGCGCCGCGGGCGCGGGAGTATCCTGCGGGCGTCGGTCCGGTCGACGAGGATCCCGGTCATGCGCACCGTCCGCCAGCTGCTCGACGCCAAGCCGCCCGCGGTCTACGCCATCGGCCCGGACGCGCCGGTGCTCGACGCGGTCAAGCTGATGGCCGAAAAGCACATCGGCGCGGTGCTGGTGATGGAGGAAGGCCGCCTGGCGGGCATCGTCACCGAGCGCGACTACGCCCGGAAGGTGGTGCTGCAGGGCCGCTCCTCGGCGCAGACCCGGGTGCGCGAGATCATGACCCCGGAGGTCGTCTGCGTGGGCCTGGACGACACCACCACCCGCTGCATGCAGATCGTGACCGAGCGCCGGATCCGCCATCTGCCGGTGCGCGACGGCGACGCGGTGCTGGGCGTGGTCTCGATCGGCGACCTGGTCAAGGCGGTGATCGAGGACCAGCAGCTGGAGATCACGCAGCTGCAGCGCTACATCTCCAGCTGAGCGCCGCCGCGCGCGGCTACTTGGCGTAGCGCCCGCCGCAGTCCGCGTCCTCGCCCGGGCCCAGTTCCAGGGTCGCCAGCAGCGCCGCCGGCGGCGCGATGCTGCCCAGGCCCAGCGCGATCGCCGCGCGCAGGCCGACCCGGGCCATGTCCGGCCGGAACGAGGGGTCGGCGAAG
>JBKHXI010000011.1:0-2324 GCA_046566095.1 Gammaproteobacteria bacterium
CAACCCCTTCGGCCTGGCGCTGGACTGCTACGCCGGCGCACCCCAGCGCATCGAACCGCCGCCGACACCGCCCCAGGCCGGCGCGCCCGCCAACGCCTCCGGCCATCTGCAGGGAGACTCCCCATGAAGCCCATTGCCTTGTCGGCCCTGGCCGGCGTCCTGCTGATCCTCGGTTTCGTGCCGGCCAGCCAGGCCGTGGAAATCCTGCGCTGGGAGCGCCTGCCCCTGCCGGTGCCGCTGGTGGTCGGTCAGGAGCGCGTGGTCTTCATCGACCGCAATGTGCGCGTCGGCGTGCCGGCCAGCGTCGGCGACCACCTGCGCGTGCAGAGTGCGGGCGGTGCGATCTACCTGCGGGCAAGCGAGCCGATTCCGCCCACGCGGCTGCAACTGCAGGACGTGGAATCCGGCGCGCTGATCCTGCTCGACATCGCCGCCGAGCCGGCGAAGGACGACCAGGCGCCGCTGGAGCCAGTGCGCATCGTGGAAGCGGAAGCCCCCGCGAAACGCTACGGCGGCGGTGCAGCAGGCGGCGTGGACGAGCAGGCCGAAGCGCCCGCGGACAAATCTGTTCCCCGGCGCGAAACGCCGGTTCCGGTCGTGCTGACGCGCCATGCCGCACAGAACCTGTACGCGCCGCTGCGCACCGTCGAGCCGGTCGCCGGCATCGGGCGTGTGAACCTGCGCCGCGGCCTCGCGCTGGACACCTTGCTGCCGACGCTGCCGGTGCACGCGCGGGCACTGGCCGCGTGGCGCCTGGAAGACCAGTGGGTGACGGCCTTGCGACTCACCAATACCTCGGCGCGCTGGCTCGACCTCGACCCGCGCGCCCTGCAGGGGAACTTCGTGGCGGCGACCTTCCAGCATCCGAACCTGGGGCCGGCCGGTACCGCGTCCGACACCACGGTGCTCTACCTGGTCACGCGCGGCCACGGCCTGGCCGAGTCGCTGCTGCCGGCGCTGAGCCCGATCGACGCCACCGTGAACCTGCCGCCGGCCGCCGCGGCCGGCTCGACCGGAGGAGCACGCGATGAAGAGTAATCCGCTGCTCAAGTGGCTGCTGATCCCGATGGCGCTGCTGCTGGTGTTCGTCGGCATCAAGCTATTCTCCGGCGCTCCCGGCGGCCAGCCCGCTCCCAAGGGCGCGGCCAGTACGCTCACGCCCGAGGAGATGAAGGCTCTGGGCATCGCCGGCGACACGCCGCGCGATACCGTCGCCACGCTGGTAGCCCAGGTGAAGCAGTTGCGCACGGAGCTGCAGAGCGCGCTCGGCGACAACAAGCAGCACAAGGCCGAGAACGAGCGCCTGCGTGCGCGGGAAAGCGCGATCGACCAGCGCATCCAGAGCGCGCTGGAAGGCGAACGCAACCGCCTGGAGCAGGAACGCAACCAGGTGGCCAGCGACAGGCAGCAGACCCAGGGGCTGCTGCAGGATCTGCAGCGGCAACTGGACGGCCTTGCCGGCAAGGGTGGCCCGTCCGACCTGCCCGTCGGACTGGGGCTCGAAGAGGGTGACGGCCAGCGCTTCGACCGCGGCGCCGGTGGCACGCAGTGGGTCGAGCCCGACGATGCCAAGGTCGACGCCAAGAACGGCAGCAAGGAGCCGAGCTTTCCCCTGAGCTTCGGGCCGGCCCAGAAAAGCCTGTCGGCCGCAGTGGAATCCGTCGCCGACGTCGGCAGCCGCGCCGTGGGCGCATCCACGAAGGCTGTCTACACCGTGCCGTCGAACTCGACGCTCATGGGGTCGATTGCCATGACGGCGCTGATCGGGCGCGTGCCAATCGATGGAACCGTCAACGATCCCTATCCGTTCAAGGTGCTGATCGGCCCGGACAACCTCACGGCCAACGGCATCGACATCCCCGACGTGGCCGGCGCCGTGGTCAGCGGCACGGCCTCGGGCGACTGGACGCTCTCGTGCGTGCGCGGGCAAATCCGCTCGGTCACGTTCGTATTCCAGGACGGCACCATCCGCACGGTGCCGGAGGACAGCAGCAAGGGCGGTAGCAGCGGCGGCAACTCGGGTCACAACGGCGCCAGCATCCAAGGCGGCCTGGGCTGGATCAGCGACCCCTACGGCATCCCCTGCGTCAGCGGCGAGCGGCGCAGCAACGCCCAGCAGTACCTGGGAAGCCAGGCGCTCATCACCGCAGCCGGCGCCGGCGCGGCCTCGCTCATCAAGTCCGACAACGGCAGCGTTGCCGTGGTCGCCAACAGCAACGGCTCGCTGGGCACCGTCGGCATCAGCGGCAACGAAGCGATGGGCCGCATCCTCGCGGGCGGCGTGCGCGACATGGCCGATTGGGTCAACAAGCTCTACGGCCAGG
>JBKHXI010000012.1:0-3414 GCA_046566095.1 Gammaproteobacteria bacterium
CATGGCAACCGAACACACCATCCAGGCCACCGGCCGCAGCGACGAGGGGAAGGGTGCGAGCCGCCGCCTGCGTCGCGCCGGCCAGATCCCGGCCGTCGTCTACGGCGGCAAGTCCGCGCCGCGCAGCATCCAGCTCGAGCACGAGAAGACCTGGCTGGCCAGCCAGAACGAGTGGTTCTACTCCTCGATCCTGAACCTGGAGGTCGACGGCAAGGCCGAGCAGGTCCTGCTGCGCGACATGCAGCGCCACCCCTACCGGCAGCTGATCATGCACCTGGACTTCCAGCGGGTGGACGCCAACCAGGCGATCCGCACCGCGGTGCCGCTGCACTTCCTCAACGAGGACAGGTCGCCGGCCGGCAAGGCCGCCGACGTGGTCATCACCCACGAGCTCAACGAGGTCCAGGTCAGCTGCCTGCCGAAGGACCTGCCCGAGTACATCGAGATCGACCTGGCCGACTTCAAGCTCGGCGACGTCATCCACCTGTCGGAGATCGCGCTGCCGGCGGGCGTCGAGATCCCGGAGCTGAAGCTGGGCAAGGAGCACGACGTCGCGGTCGTGGTCGCCAAGCAGGGCCGGGTCGAGGCCGAGGACGCCGAGGCCGGGGCCGAGGTGGCGGCGGAGGTGCCGGCGGCCAAGGTCGACACCGACCGGGCCGGCGCGCAGGACGAGGCCGACGAGTCCGCGGACGACGACGGGAAGTGACCCGGCGTCGGCGCAAGCGGGCGCCGGGCGCGGCGACGGCGCCGCGCGGCCGGGCGCCCGGCCGGGCAGTGCCCGGGCGTGCCTGATGGAAGGGCTGCGCCTGGTGGTCGGCCTGGGCAATCCCGGCCCCGAGCACGCCAGGACCCGGCACAACGCCGGGTTCTGGTTCGCCGACGCCCTGGCCGAGGCCGGCGGCGGCCGCTTCGGGCTGGATTCGAAGCTGTTCGGCGAGACCTGCAAGGTCGAGGTCGCAGGCCGCCCGCTGTGGCTGCTCAAGCCGGCGACCTTCATGAACCTGTCGGGCAAGTCGGTGTGCGCGGCGCTGCGCTACTTCAAGATCGAACCGGAGCAGGCGCTGCTGGCCCACGACGAGCTGGACCTGCCCCCGGGCACCGCCCGGCTCAAGTTCGACGGCGGCCACGGCGGCCAGAACGGGCTGCGCGACACCATGCGCCTGCTCGGCCACGGCCGCTTCCACCGGCTGCGGATCGGCATCGGCCACCCGGGGCACAAGGACCGGGTGACGCCCTGGGTGCTCGGCAGGCCCGGCAAGGACGACGAGGCCGCGATCCTGCGCGCCGTCGACGACGCGCTGGCGGTGCTGCCGCTGGCGGTCGCCGGCGACTTCGGCGAGGCGATGAAGCGGCTGCACACGGGGAATCGGGAATAGGGAATCGGGAATGGGACTTGCGTTCCCGACCGCCCCCGCTGCTCCCCATTCCCGACTCCCCATTCCCCATTCCCGGAGTAGCCATGGGCATCAAATGCGGCATCGTCGGCCTGCCGAACGTCGGCAAGTCGACCCTGTTCAACGCGCTGACCAAGGCCGGCATCGCCGCGGCCAACTTCCCGTTCTGCACGATCGAGCCGAACGTGGGGGTGGTGCCGGTGCCCGATCCGCGGCTGGGCCGGCTGGCGGAGATCGTCAAGCCGCAGAAGGTGATCCCGACCGCGGTCGAGTTCGTCGACATCGCCGGGCTGGTGGCCGGGGCGGCCAGCGGCGAGGGCCTGGGCAACAAGTTCCTGGCGCACATCCGCGAGGTCGACGCCATCGCCCACGTGGTGCGCTGCTTCGAGCACGGCGACATCGTCCACGTCGCCGGCCGGGTCGACCCGATCTCCGACATCGACACCATCGACACCGAGCTGGCCCTGGCCGACCTGGAATCGGTCGAGAAGGCCCTGGCCCGCGCCGAGCGGTCCGCCAAGAGCGGCGACAAGGAGGCCAGGGCCCGGGCCGAGGTGCTGGCGCGGGTGCGCGCGGGCCTGGACGCCGGCCGTCCGGCGCGGGCGCTGGGGCTGTCGGACGAGGACCGGGCCGAACTGCGCGACCTGTTCCTGCTCACCCTCAAGCCGGTGATGTACGTGGCCAACGTGCTCGAGGACGGCTTCCGGGACAATCCGCACCTGGAGGCGGTGCGCGCCCGGGCCGCGGCCGAGGGCGCCGAGGTGGTGCCGGTCTCGGCGGCCATCGAGGAGGAGCTGGCGCAGCTGGACGACGCCGACCGCGACGCCTTCCTGGCCGACCTGGGCCTGGACGAGCCGGGCCTGAACCGGGTGATCCGCGCCGCCTACCGGCTGCTGGGCCTGCAGACCTACTTCACCGCCGGCCCGAAGGAGGTCCGGGCCTGGACCGTGAAGGCCGGTTCGACCGCCCCCCAGGCCGCGGCGGTGATCCACACCGACTTCGAGAAGGGCTTCATCCGCGCCGAGACCATCGCCTTCGACGATTTCGTCCGCTACCGGGGCGAGGCCGGGGCCCGCGACGCCGGGCGGCTGCGCCTGGAGGGCAAGGAGTACCGGGTGCAGGAGGGCGACGTCCTGCATTTCCGCTTCAACGTCTGAACGTCCGGTCGCCGGGCCGGCCTCCGGGCGCCGTCCGCGCCGCCGGGGCCGTGCGCGACATTGACAGCAAAGGCCGGGCAGGCCAAAATCGCGGGCTGTTTCACTCGGATCGAGACCTCGGGCTACCAGGGTTGCGGGCCGGCGGCGACAGGAACCGGAGGGATACCCAAGCGGCCAACGGGGGCAGACTGTAAATCTGCTGGCTTACGCCTTCGGTGGTTCGAATCCACCTCCCTCCACCAGATCAGCCGGGAATGGGCAATCGGGAATCGGCAATCGTAGGAGCAACAACGCTTGCGCTTTGGACGATTCCCGATTCTCCATTCCCGATTCCCGCAATGCGGGAGTAGTTCAATGGTAGAACCTCAGCCTTCCAAGCTGATGGTGCGGGTTCGATTCCCGTCTCCCGCTCCATTGAATTGCGGCTTCGGCGGACACGCAGCCGACGCCGGCGCAGGATGCGCCGGCCGCACGACGCGGAAGCGGCGCGCGGGGGCGGGCCCGGCCTGGCCGGGGTCGCGACGCGGAAGCCGGGCAGGAGCCCGGTGCTCCGCTGCAAACTGATGACGATCACACGCTCACGTAGCTCAGTCGGTAGAGCACTTCCTTGGTAAGGAAGAGGTCGATGGTTCGATTCCATTCGTGAGCACCATGCATGCGGGTCCCCCGCAAGAGTCCGCACCTGGCGCGGGCTTTCCACCGGTAAGCGGCACCTAACGTCAGCGAGAGGCAACCAATGGCAAAGGGCAAGTTCGAGCGCACCAAGCCCCACGTGAACGTGGGCACGATCGGTCACGTGGACCACGGCAAGACGACGCTGACGGCGGCGCTGACCAAGGTGGGCGCGGAGCGTTTCGGGGGCG
>JBKHXI010000013.1:0-15222 GCA_046566095.1 Gammaproteobacteria bacterium
TGCCCTCGCGCACGTCGTTCTTGTCCGGCAGGCCCAGGTGCTCCTTGGGCGTGACGTAGCAGAGCATGGCGCAGCCGTACCAGCCGATCTGCGCGGCGCCGATGCCGCTGGTGATGTGGTCATAGCCCGGCGCGATGTCGGTGGTCAGCGGGCCCAGCGTGTAGAAGGGCGCCTCGAAGCAGTGCTTCAGCTCCTCTTCCATGTTCTCCTTGATCAGCTGCATGGGCACATGGCCAGGGCCTTCGATCATCACCTGCACGTCGTGCCGCCAGGCGATCTGGGTCAGCTCGCCCAGCGTGTGCAGCTCGCCCATCTGCGCGTCGTCGTTGGCATCCGCAATGGAACCGGGGCGCAGGCCGTCGCCCAGCGAGAAGCTGACGTCGTAGGCCTTCATGATCTCGCAGATGTCTTCGAAATGCGTGTAAAGGAAGTTCTCCTGGTGATGCGCGAGACACCACTTGGCCATGATTGAACCGCCGCGCGAGACGATGCCGGTGACGCGTTCGGCGGTCCAGGGGATATACCGCAGCAGCACGCCGGCGTGGATGGTGAAGTAGTCCACGCCCTGCTCGGCCTGCTCGATGAGGGTGTCGCGGAAGATCTCCCAGGTCAGTTCCTCGGCGCGGCCGTCGACCTTCTCCAGCGCCTGGTAAATAGGGACTGTGCCGATCGGCACCGGCGAGTTGCGGATGATCCACTCGCGGGTCTCGTGGATGTGCTTGCCGGTGGACAGGTCCATGACCGTGTCCGCGCCCCAGCGGATCGCCCAGACGAGTTTTTCGACTTCTTCCGCGATCCCCGACGACACGGCCGAGTTGCCGATGTTGGCGTTGATCTTGGTCAGGAAGTTGCGGCCGATGACCATCGGCTCGCTTTCCGGGTGGTTGAGGTTGTTGGGCAGGATCGCGCGGCCGCGGGCGATCTCGTCGCGCACGAATTCCGGGGTGATGGCCTTGGGGATGCTGGCGCCGAAACTCTCGCCGGGGTGCTGCGCCAGCAGGCCGGCGTCGCGCACCGCCTCCAGCCGCTGGTTCTCGCGGATGGCGACGAATTCCATCTCCGGGGTGACGATGCCGCGGCGCGCGTAGTGCATCTGGGTGACGTTGGCGCCGGCCACGGCGCGGCGCGGCCGCGCGCGCGCCGGAAAGCGCACCGCGTCGAGCCGGGGGTCGGCCTCGCGGGCGCGGCCGTAGTCGGAGCTGACGCCCGGCAGCGGTTCGCTGTCGCCGCGCCCGGCGATCCACGGCGCGCGCAGCGGCGGCAGGCCGGCGGCCAGGTCGATGCGCGCGTCCGGATCGGTGTACGGGCCGGACGTGTCGTAGACAGTGACCGGCGGGTTGTCCTCGCCGCCGAACAGGGTCGGGGTGCGGGACAGCACGATCTCGCGCATCGGCACCCGCAGGTCCGGGCGCGAGCCGGCGACATGGATCTTGCGCGAGCCCGGGATCGGGCGGACGACCTCGGCGGAAAGACGCTCGGCGTCGCGGACCAGCTGGGATGGCACGGCATTCATGGGCATTCGTCCTCGCTGAGACGTAGGAGCGCCCCATGGGCGCGGTGCCGGAGGCTGGCCGTCGCGCCCATGGGGCGCTCCTACAGGGACGAAGCGGTGGCCGGGCGCGGTGGCGCCGGCGAAGCTCCCTACGCCGGTCTCAACCGGATCAGGTTCGAAGGGTCTGTCTCAACCGCGCACAGGCGGTACCCCCGCTTCGGCCGCTATTGCACCACGGCTGCGGCCCGCGGCCAAACCGCCGCCGGCGCGGCCGGGCTCACCCGGTATTAATGTACTTACCGGTATAGTATAAAGTCGACTTGTCCCCGCTTCCGGTCCCCCGCATGCCCAAGGCCGCCGCCCCTGCCCGCACGCCCGCCGCCCGCGCAGCCGGCCCGGGGCGTCCCAAGGACCTGGCCAAGCGCGCCGCGATCCTGGAGGCGGCCAAACGGCTGTTCGTCGCGCAGGGGTTCGAGGGCAGCAGCATGGACCAGATCGCGGCCGCGGCCGGGGTCTCCAAGCTCACCGTCTACAGCCATTTCGGCGACAAGGAGTCGCTGTTCGCCGAGGCGGTGCGCGCGCATTGCGAGGCCGGCCTGCCCTCGGCGCTGTTCGAGGCGGCGCCGGGAACGCCGCTGCGCGAACGCCTGCTGGAAATCGCCCGCGCCTTCTACGCCATGATCTCCAGCAGCGAGGCGGTGGCCGGGCACCGCATGCTGTGCACCCCGCAGGTGGCCGGCACCCCGCTGTCGCGGATGTTCTGGGAGGCGGGCCCGCAGCGCGTGCACGACGCCTTCGCCGCGCTGCTGCGCCGGCGCGCGGACGCCGGGGAACTGGAGATCGAGGATCCGGCGCGCGCCTCCGGCCAGTTCTTCGCCCTGGTCAAGGGCGAGCCGCACGCACAGCTGGTGTTCGGCTGCTGCCGGGCGGAGGACGACCCGGCGGCGCGCGAGGCACACCTGGCCGCCTGCGTCGACATGTTCCTGCGCGCCTATGCGCCGGGCGGGCGGACGTCCGCCGCTGCGGCGCCGGGCAGGCGCGGCAGCGGCGCCGGCGGCGCGCGCAGGCGCCGGTGACGGACGCGCGGACGCCGTGCGGTCAGCGCCCGGACAGCGCGGACGCGAGCGCGGTGCCGTGTTTCCCGGTGACTTCCGGCACTCGGTCGCGGTCGCCGGGGCCGCCATCCTGCAGCCACGCGCGGGCCCGGCCCGGCTAAAATGCGCGGTTCCCCGTGCCGGATGACCAGGACATGACGCTCGACTTCGCCAAGGCCCGCGAGACGATGGTGGAACAGCAGGTCCGCCCCTGGGACGTGCTCGACGCGCGGGTGCTCGAGGTGCTGTCGGCGCTGCCGCGCGAGGCCTTCGTCGCCGACGCGCACCGCACGCTCGCCTACGCCGACCTGGCGCTGCCGATCGGCCACGGCGAAGTGATGATGAAGCCGGTGGTCGAAGGGCGGATGCTGCAGGCGCTGGCCCTGCAGCCGGACGAGGAGGCGCTGGAGATCGGCACCGGCAGCGGCTTTATCGCCGCGTGCCTGGGCCGGCTGGCGCGCGCGGTGGTCAGCGTCGAACTGCACGCTGACCTGGCCGCGGCGGCGCGCGCGCGGCTCGACGCGCAGGGCCTGGGCGGCAACATCGAGGTCGTGACCGCCGACGCCCTGGCCTGGCAGAACGCGCGCCGCTTCGACGCGGTCTGCGTCACCGGCGCGGTCGACACCCTGCCGCCGCGCTTCCTCGGCTGGCTGCGTCCGGGCGGCCGCCTGTTCGTGGTCCGCGGCCGCGCGCCGGCGATGGAAGCGGTGCTGCTGCGCCCGCACAGCGGCGGCATGCGCACCGAATCGCTGTTCGAGACCGAACTGCCCTACCTCGCCGGCGCCGCGCCGGTGCCCGAATTCAAGCTCTGACCGCCCGCGCGCCGCGCGGCATGCCGACGCCGAAGGATCCCGCATGAGCCCCCGCCGACTCGCCATCGCCCTCGCCTTCGCCCTGCTGCCGGCCACCGCCGCAGCCGAGGACCTGCTGCAGACCTACGAGCTGGCGCGTGGCGGCGACCCGCGTTTCTCCGAGATCGAATCGCAGAGCCGCGCTACCCGCGAGGGCGCGGTCCAGGCGCGCGCGGCGCTGCTGCCGCAGATCAGCGGCGACGCCAGCGTGCGCCGCTCGCGCAGCGAGGGCCCGGCCACCCAGAACCAGTTCGACCCGGCCACCGGCCAGCCGGTGCAGTTCACCGGCGACATCGAGAGCGAGGTCACCGCGCGCGATGCCGGCCTGAACCTGCGGCAGATGGTCTACGACCGCGCCAACTTCACCCGCCTGGCGGCCCAGCGCGCCCGTTCCCGCGCCGCGGAATTCACCGTCGATGCGGCCGGCGACGATCTGATGACCCGGACCTCGGCGGCCTACTTCAACGTGCTGGTGGCGATCGAGACCCTGGCCGCGGCCGAGGCCCAGGAAACCGCGCTGCGCAAGCAGCTCGACTTCGCCGACAAGCGCCTGGAAGTGGGCCTGGCGCCGATCACCGACGTGCACGAGGCCCGCGCCCAGTTCGAGGGCGCGCGCGCCAACGTGGCGCTGTCGCGGGCCGCGCTGGCCGACGCCTACCAGGCCCTGGCCGAGATCACCGGCACCCCTGTGCGCAACCTGCGCGGCCTGCCGCCGGACTTCCAGCCGCAGCTGCCGGCCGCCGGCGACGCCGACCAGTGGGTACGGACCGCGCTGGCCAACAATCCCAACATCCGCGCGCTGTCCGAGCAGGTGAACGCCTCCGAGGCCGACATCCGCACCGCGCGCGCCGGCCACCTGCCGACCGTGTACCTGAGCGGCAGCTACGGCGACAGCCGCACCACCGGCGAGCGCACGTTCAGCAGTTCCGGGCTGCCGCAGGCGGTGACCAACCCGATCGAGAACGAGAGCCGCGGCCCGAGCGTGGGCATCACCCTGTCGGTGCCGATCTTCTCCGGCGGCGCGGTGCAGTCGCAGGTACGCCAGGCCATCGCGCAGCGCGACGCCAGCGCCGACCGGCTCGAACAGCAGCGCCGCGCGGTCGAGCGCAACACCCGCAACGCCTACCAGGCGCTGGTGTCGGGCGTGAGCGAGGTCGAGGCGCGGCGGCTGGCGCTGGTGGCCGCGCAGAGCGCGTACGACGCCTCGCAGGTCGGCTTCGAGGTCGGCACCCGCACCGTGATCGACGTGCTGCTCAACCAGCAGACGCTGTTCGACGCGCAGCGCCAGTACGCGCTGGCCCGCTACAACTTCCTGCAGAACCGGCTGCTGCTCGAGCAGCAGGCCGGCACCCTCGACATCGAGGACCTGCAGGAAATCAACCGGCTGCTGACGGTCAACGCCGAAGCCCAACTGGCGAATCCGCCCGCCCCCTGACCGCGGGGCGCCCCTTGGGCGCGATGCCCGCACCCTGCGAGATTGCCGGGAACGCCGTCGCGGGCAAGGCCCGCTCCTACGGCGCAGCGAAGCCGAGCGGTGCGACGATCGCGGGGCACCCCTACGCGACGTAGGAGCGCCCCTTGGGCGCGATGCCCGCACCCTGTGAGGTTGCCGGGAACGCCGTCGCGGGCAAGGCCCGCGCCTACGGGGATGGCGGGGCGGGGGGGAGCGAGGGAGCGATCAGGCGCAGGGTGCGCGCCAGCGCGCCGCGGCCCTGTTCGACCAGGGCGCGGCCGGCATCGGCCATCGCCCGGCGCGCCGCCGGGTCCGCCAGCAGGGCCTCCAGCGCCGCGCCCACGGCGTCGGCGTCGGCGCCGACGCGCAGCGCGCCGGACTCGCGCATGTGGCGCGCAATCTCGGCGAAATTGTGCAGGTGCGGCCCGGCCACCACCGGCGTGCCGACCGCTGCCGGCTCCAGCAGGTTGTGCCCGCCCACCGGCTGCAGGCTGCCGCCGACGAAGGCCACGTCCGCGCAGGCGTAGAAGCCGGCGAGTTCGCCCATGGTGTCGATCACGAACACCTCGTCGGCCGCGTCCGGCCAGTGGGTGAGCTTGCGGGTCGCGGTCCGCCAGCCGGCCTCCACCGCCTTCTGCGCGGCCGGGCGGAAGCGCTCGGGATGGCGCGGCGCCCACAGCAGCAGCAGCCCGGGATGGCGTTCGCGCAGCCGCCGGTGCAGGGCGACGACCGCGGACTCCTCGTCCTCGTGGGTGCTGGCCGCGATCCAGGCCGGGCGCGCGCCGGCGCGCGCGCGGAACTCGCGCACGAGCGCGTCCGCCGCCTCCGGCACCTGCTGGTCGTACTTGAGGTTGCCGACCTCGAACACCCGCTCGCGCGGCGCGCCCAGGCGCACGAAGCGCACCGCGTCGGCATGCGACTGCGCGGCCACCTGCGCGACCGTGCGCAGCGCGCGCGCGATCAGCGGCGCCAGCGCCTGGTAGCCGCGCAGCGAGCGCGCCGACAGCCGCGCGTTGATCACGTGGGCCGGAACGCCGTGGTCGCGGCAGCCGAACAGCAGGTTCGGCCACAGCTCGGTCTCCATCACCAGCGCCACCGCGGGCCGGTAGTGGCCGAGGAAGCGCGCGATCGCGCCGGGCAGGTCGTAGGGCAGGTAGACGTGCTCGACCGCGCCGCCCCACAGGGCCCGCACCCGTGCCGAGCCGGTCGGGGTGATGGTGGTCACCAGCAGCTTGAGGTCCGGGCGCGCCCGGCGCAGCGCGTCCACCAGCGGCGCTGCGGCATTGACCTCGCCGACCGAGACCGCGTGCACCCACACCGTCCGCACGTGCGGCGCGTCGCCGTAGGCGGCGTAGCGCTCGTTCCAGCGCAGCAGGTAGTCGGGATGGCGGAACCCGCGCCAGACCAGGTGGTAGACGGTGACCGGCAACAGCAGGTACAGCGCGGCCGAGTACAGGCCGCGCAGCAGGCGCTCGATCGGGTCGCGTCGCATCGCGCAAGGATACGGGAGGACGCCGCCGGCACGCGGCCGCGCGGCGCCGGCGCGGGCCGCACGAGGGTGGCGGCGCCGTCGCAACGCGCCGCAGGCCGGATCGGGCGACCGGATGCGCGGCCCGTGCCGCCGGACCAGGCCGTACACTCGGGCGATGGCCGACGACCGCCCCGCCCCGCCGCCGCGCGCGCCCCGCCACTGGCCGGCATGGCTGGGCATCGGCGCGATGGCGCTGCTGGCGCGCCTGCCCTGGCCGCTGCAGCGTGCGCTCGGCCGCGTGCTCGGCGCGCTGCTGCGGATGCTGCTGCGCGAACGGCGCGCGGTGGCCGCGCGCAACCTCGAACTGTGCTTCCCCGACCTCGACGCGGCCGCGCGGGCACGGCTGCTGCGCGCGCACTTCGCGTCGCTGGGCATCGGCGTGTTCGAATTCGCGCGCGCCTGGTGGGGCTCGGTCGCGCCGCTGCGGCGCGGCCTGCGGATCGAGGGGCTGCACCACCTGGAAGCCGCGCGCGCCGGCGGGCGCGGGGTGATCGTGGTCTCCGGCCACTTCACCACGCTGGAGGTCTGCGGCCGGCTGATGTGCGACCACGCGCCGCTGGCCGGCATGTACCGCCGCCACGCGCAGCCGGCGATGGAATGGGCGGTCAGGCGCGGCCGGCTGCGCTACGCCGCGGCGATGTTCGCCAAGGACGAGCTGCGCGCCGCGGTCCGGCACCTGCGCGACGGCGGGCTGCTCTGGTACGCGCCCGACCAGGACCCCAGCCGCGGCGATGCGGTGTTCGTGCCGTTCTTCGGCCGGTCCGCGCACAGCCTGACCTCGACCCACCAGCTGGCGCGGCTGTCGGGCGCGGCGGTGCTGGCCTTCGAACATCGCCGTCGCGGAGACGGCGGCTACGACCTGCGCCTGCATCCGGCATTCGCCGACTTCCCGTCGGACGACGCCGTCGGGGATACCGCCCGGGTGATGGCCGCGATCGAGGCGATGGCGCGCGCGGCGCCGGACCAGTACCTGTGGATCCACCGCCGCTTCAAGCGGCAGCCCGACGGCCGCGGCGTCTACGACTGAGCGGCGGCCGGCGGCGGCCGCGCCAGCAGGCTGCCCGCGTACAGCGCCGCCAGCAGCAGGGTCAGCCCGCCCCAGAAGGTGGAATAGAAGGCCAGGTGGGTGTTGAGCGGGAACACGGTCACCGCCAGCGCCAGCATCGCCGGCCGCGCCTGCCGGCGCGCGGCCTGGTCGGCGTAGCGCCAGGCCCGCCAGGCCAGGGCGGCGCCGGCCAGCCACAGCAGCAGGCCGAGGGCGCCGGTCTCGCTCAGGATCTCCAGCACGATCTGGTGCGCATGCAGCGCCGGGCCCTCGCCCCAGGCCGGCGCCACGCCCGGCTCCGGATCGCAGGCGTCGAAGGCCTCGCGGAAGCCGCGCGCGCCGACCCCGTTGACCGGGTGCTCGCGGGCCATGCACAGCGCCGCCCCCCAGATCCGGGCGCGGCCCGACAGCGCCAGGTCCACCCCCTCCGGGTCGGCGGCCGCCACGTGGGCGGTGCGCAGCACCCGTTCGCGCAGCTGCGGCG
The DNA here is from genome assembly GCA_046566095.1 of Gammaproteobacteria bacterium. Taxonomy (GTDB): domain Bacteria; phylum Pseudomonadota; class Gammaproteobacteria; order Xanthomonadales; family Xanthomonadaceae; genus CAMPJU01. The sequence goes on from JBKHXI010000013.1 coordinate 7,951, forward strand.
AGGTCGTCGCGAGCACGCCCAGCGCCAGCGCGCCGAAGGCGAACACGCCCAGCAGCTTCTTCCAGCCCAGCAGACGCCAGCCCGAGAACAGCAGGGCCAGGGCGAAGGTGATCCAGGCCGCGCGCGCGCCGGCCAGCAGCACCACGATGCCGATCGCGGCCGCCGCCACCAGCCAGCCGCCGCTGCCGAGGCGGTGCCCGGCCGCGTACAGCGCGAACGGCGACAGGCTGGCCAGCACCAGTCCCAACTTGAGGTTGCAGGGCCCGAGGATGCCGCTGAGGCGGTCGACCGCCGCGGTTTGCTCGAGGCTGCACATGGGCCGGCCGCTCAGGCCCTGCTTGACCGCGTCGATCCCCGCGAACAGCGGGCTGGTGCCGGTCAGCGCCTGCAGCAGCGCGTCGGCCGTCCAGATGCCGACGATGACCGCCAACCCGCCGAAGGTGAGCCGGCGCCCGCGTTCGTTGGCCACCGCCGAGGCCGCCAGCCACAGGAACGGCAGATAGCGCAGGTCGACCGCGGCCTCGCGCAGGCCGCGCGCCGGATCGACCGCATCGACCGCCGACAGCAGTTCCGGCAGCCAGTAGGCCAGGAACAGCACCGAGGTCAACGCCCAGGCCTGGTGGCTGAGCAGCTGCATGCCGCCGCGGAAGCGCGAGGCCGCCAGCTGCAGCAGCGCCGCCAGCGCGCCCAGCACCAGCACCGCCTCCGCGTAGCCCGGCGCCGGCCACAGCGCGACGAAGGCCAGGATCCACGCCGGCGCCCAGCGCCAGCCGGCCACGGCCCGGTCGGGCGCGGCGGGCGGCGGCGAGGGGGCGGCGGCGTCAGTCATCGGCTTCCCCGGCAAGTTCGGCGTAGAGCGCGAGCGTGGCCTGCTGCATCGCGCGCAGCCCGTCGGGCATCGTAACCGGCGGCGGCGGGTCCGCCAGCAACGCCAGCGCACCCTGCGCCAGCGCGTCGGCGTCGAACGGCGCCACCGCGCCGCGCGGCTGCCAGCGCGCCAGCAGTTCGCCGACGCCGCCGTGGGCCCAGCCCAGCACCGGCCGGCCCACCGCCAGCGCCTCCAGCACGGTGCGGCCGAAGGCTTCCGGCTTGCGCGAGAGCTGCAGCACCAGGTCGCTGGCGGCATAGGCCCGGGCCATGGCGTCGGTGGGCGCGGTCAGCGCCAGCGCGTCGGCCACGCCGCCTTGCGCGGCCTGCGCTTCCAGTTCGGCCACGTAGCGCGCCCGCGCCGGCTCGCGCGCGCCGCACAGCCACAGCCGCGCATCCAGGCCGCCGGCGCGCAGCGCGGCCAGCAGCGCGATCGCGTCGGCATGGCCCTTGAGCCGGGTGCCGCGGCCGGGCAGCAGCAGCAGCGGGCCGTCGCCGGCCAGCGCGCCGTGGCGCGCGGCGACCGCGGCGCGCGCATCGCGGTCCGGCAGCGGGGCGCGCGGGAAGGCGGCCGGATCGATGCCGCGTTCGATCACCCGCAGCCGCGCCGGATCGGCCGCCGGGTAGTGGCGCAGCAGGTGCGCGCGCACCGTTTCCGAGACGCAGACCACGCGCTCGCCGCGGGCCATGATCGCGCTGTAGTGCGAGGGCGAATTGAGCCCGTGCACGGTGGTGACGAAGCGCGGCCGCCGCGCCGGCTCCATCCCGCGCAGCGCCCGCCAGGCCAGCCAGGCCGGCAGCCGCGAACGGGCATGGACGATGTCGACCCCCTCGTCGCCGAACCAGCGCCGCAGCCGCTGCACGTGGCGCAGGACCAGCGGCGACTTGCGGCCGATGGCCAGCGCCAGGTGCCGCGCGCCGGTCGCTTCCAGCGCAGGCAGCAGGCGCCCGCCGGCGGAGACCACCAGGGCGCGGTGGCCGGCGGCGGCCAGGGCCCCGGCGATCTCGAGGGTGGAACGCTCCACGCCGCCGGATTCGAGCGCCGGCAGCAGCTGGGCGACGGTCAGCCGGCGCATGCGGCGCAGGGCGCGACGGCGGCGATGGCGGTCGATGCCGCCCCGGCCGCGGGCGCGCGGCGTGGATGGCCGGCAACACGACGCAAGCAGGTCCCTCGCTGCGCTCGGGACGACCGCACCATCAGTCGACCAGGACGAAGTGCGCGCTGCAGTAGGGGCAGTCGGCCTCGCCGGTGGCCTCGATCGGCAGGTACACGCGCGGATGCGAGTTCCACAGCGCCATCGACGGCAGCGGGCAGCTCAGCGGCAGCGCGTCGCGGCCGACCTCGTAACGCTGCTGGGCGTTGGCCTGGGTCGGTGCGGGCGGGGCGGGGCTGGACATGGCGGCAAGGTCGTGGGGAATCGCGCAATTCTAGCGCGCCGGCATCCTCGACTTGCGGCTGCGCCCGCGTGGGCCCGTTCCGGGCGGGGCCGGCAGGACATCGCAACGGCGCGAACGCGGCCCCGCTCAGCGCTCCGGCGGCAGGTCGAACAGCAGCACGTCCGCCGGCGGTCCGTCCGCCGCGCCTTCCAGGCGCAGGATGCCGGGTTCGCCCGCGATCGCGATCGCATCGCCCGCCGCCAGCCGATGCCCTTCCCCACCCAGCGCGAACCGTGCCCCGCCGCGGGCCAGGTGCAGCCAGTAGCGGCGCCCGGCATCGAGCGCGCGTTCGACCGGCTCGTCCCTGCCGAGCACCACGCCGTGCAGCCAGGCCTGCTGGCGGATCGCCAGGCTGCCGTCGGCGCCGTCGGGCGAGGCCAGCGGCCGCCAGCGCCCGCGCCGCGCGGCCGGGTCGAAGGCGCGCTGGGCGTAGGCCGGGGCGGCGTTGACCCGGTCGGGCTGGATCCAGATCTGCAGGAAGTGCACCGGCGCGCTGTCGGAGGCGTTGAATTCGCTGTGTTCGATGCCGTGCCCGGCACTCATCCACTGCAGCTCGCCCGGCCGCAGCACGCCCTCGCCGCCCTGGCTGTCGCGGTGCGCCAGCGCGCCCTCCAGCACGTAGCTGAGGATCTCCATGTTGGCGTGGCCGTGGGTGGGGAAGCCCGCGCCCGGCGCGACCCGGTCCTCGTTGATCACCCGCAGCGGCCCGAAGCCCATCCAGGCCGGGTCGTGGTAGTGGCCGAAGGAAAAGCTGTGGCGGCTGTCGAGCCAGCCCAGGCGCACATGGCCGCGTTCGGCGGCGGGGCGGTGGATCAGCATCGTCCTATTCCCCGGCGCGGGGGCCCAGCGCCTCGGTGGTGATCGACAGCTCGACCTCGTCGCTGACGTTGGGCACGAAGCGGCCGAGGTCGAACTCGCTGCGGCGCAGGGTGGCGGTGGCGTCGAAGCCGGCGGCGGGCCGGCCGCGCAGTTCGCCGACCTTGTTGATGCGCACGTCCAGCGTCACCGGCCGGGTGATGCCCTTGATGGTCAGCGCGCCGGCGACCTTCAGCCGGCCCTCGCCCGCGGGCTCGACCGCGGTGCTGCGGAAGCGCGCCTCGGGGTGGTTGTCGGCATCGAAGAAATCGGCGCTGCGCAGGTGTTCGTCGAACTTGGGCACGAAGCCGGTCAGCCCCGCCAGCGGCAGGACGACCTCCACGCGCGAGGCGGCCGGATCGTCCGCGTCGTAGACCAGGGTGCCCTGGACCTGGCCGAAGTGGGCCACCGGGTTGGAGAAGCCGAAGTGGTTCCAGCGCGCCAGCACGATGGTGTGGTTGGGGTCGAGGCGGTAGGTCACCGGCTCGGCGGCCAGCGTTGCCGCGGACAGCGCCAGCGCGGCGGCCAGGGCCGGGCGGGAAACGATGCGAAGCATGGGAATGCGCATGGGTGCGATGTCCTCGGCGTGGGTGCGATTGCTGCGAGGCGGCCGCGGCGGCCGCCGCTCATTCGATCCGGCAGGCCTCGGCGAACGACAGCCGCGGCGAGCGCGCGAAGATGCTGGACGGGTCGCCCTTGCCCAGGTTGACCAGGAAGTTGGAGCGCCAGCGGGTGCCGGCGAAGAACGCCGCGTCCACCTTGGCGTTGTCGAAGCCGGACATCGGCCCGCAGTCCAGGCCCAGCGCGCGCGCGGCCAGGATCAGGTAGGCGCCCTGCAGGCTGCCGTTGCGCAGGCACACGGTCTCCAGCGCGCGGTCGGGCTTGCCCTCGAACCAGCTCTTGGCGTCGGTGTGCGGGAACAGCACCGGCAGCTTCTCGTAGAAGTCCAGGTCGTAGGCGACGATGACCACGCAGGGCGCGGCCAGGGTCTTGGCGCGGTTGCCCTCGTCCAGGGCCGGCGCCAGTTTCGCCTTGGCCTCGGCCGACTTCACGAACACGAAACGCGCCGGGCAACTGTTGGCGGTGGTCGGGCCCCACTTGAGCAGCTCGTACAGGCGCTCGAGGGTGGCGTCGTCGACCTCGCCGGAAAAGGCGTTGTAGGTGCGGGCCTGGCGGAACAGCTGGTCGAAGGCGTCGGCGGACAGCGCGGGCATCGGATCTCCTGGGCATTCATCGCGGGAGCGCCAGTGTAGAGTGTCGCCGTGAAGCAACAGCCGCCGCTTCCGCAACGGATTGGTCGCACCCATGCAACGACCGACGCCTGAACCCGTATCCAGCGCCACCGATACCGCCGATGGCCGCACGGCCTGGGTGCTGACCGACGGCCGCAGCGGCAACCTGCGCCAGGCCGCGGCGCTGGCGGGAGCGCTGGGCTTCGCCAGCGCCCGCAACTGGACCCTGGTGCCGCGCGCGCCCTGGCGCTGGGCGGCGCCGCGGCGACTGCCGCTGGCGCACCGCGCCTTCGGCCGCGGATTCGCGCAGGCCCTGGCCGCGCCGCCGCGGCTGGCGATCGGCTGCGGCCGGCAGGCGGCCCTGGCCACCCGGCTGCTGCGCGAACGCGGGGTGCCGGTGGTGCAGATCCTCGATCCGCGGCTGGATCCGGCGCTGTGGGATCTGGTGGTCGCGCCGGAACACGACGGCCTCGCGGGCGACAACGTGCTGACCCTGCTCGGCAGCCTGCACCCGGTGGACGACGACTGGCTGGCGCAGGCGCGCGCGGACTTCGGCGCGCTGGCGCAGCTGCCGCGGCCGCGGATCGCGCTGCTCGCCGGCGGGCCGTCGCCGCATGCCGATCTGGATGCCGCGGCGTTCGCGGCGAGCCTGGCGCGGGTCGAGGCGGTCTGCACCGCCGAGGGCGGCAGCCTGCTGGCGACCGCCTCGCGCCGCACCCCGGACGGGTGGAAGCAGGCGCTGCAGGCGCAGCGGCCGACGCCGCCGGGCATCTGCTGGCTCGGCGGCAGCGGCGACGCCGGCGCCAACCCCTACCCCGGGCTGCTGGCCTGGGCCGACCGGATCGTGTGCACGCCCGATTCGGTCAACATGGTGTCGGAGGCCTGCGCCACCCGCGCGCCGGTGTTCGTCGCCGACATCGAGCGCGTGCACGGGCGCCCGCGCCGTTTCCTCGATGCGCTGCTCGAACGCGGCCGGGTGCGGCCCCTGGACGATACGCTGGCCCCGTTCGCGGTCGAACCGCTGCGCGAAACCGCGCGCATCGCCGACGAAGTGCGGCGGCGCCTGCAGCGCCTTCCAACGTAGGAGCGGGCCTTGCCCGCGATGGCGTTCCCCACGCATCCGATCGCGCGGGGATCGCGCCCAAGGGGCGCTCCTACGGGCGCGGATGGTGCCCTGGCAGGGCGGGAGCGGTGACGGGCAGCTTCATGCGAAGGCCAGGCCCGCCCCGGCGCAGGCGCTGCGGATCGCCTCGCGGGCCGCGGCGATGGGGGGCGTTTCGGCGACCACGCGCGAGCGGCGGTCCAGGGTGCAGCGCAGGCCGGCGTCGAGCAGGGCCGCATGCGCCTGCGACAGGCCGGTGCAGGCGTCGGCGGGGAGGATCCCCTGCTCGCAGGCCGCCGCCAGCAGGCCGGCGGTGTCGCGCGGCGCCAGCAGCGCCGGCGCCTGCGCCGCCTCGCGCAGCACCAGGTACTGCAGCAGGAACTCCAGGTCGACCAGGCCGCCGGCGCCCTGCTTGAGGTCGAAGCCGGCGTCGCCGCGCCCGGAGCGGTCCAGCTCCTGGCGCATCCGCGCGCGCATGCGCAGCACGTCGTCGCGCAAGGTCTCCGGATCGCGCGTGCGCGCCAGGGTGTCGCCGCGCACCTGCTCGAACGCCGCCAGCAGCGATGCATCGCCGGCCACGCCGCGCGCGCGCACCAGGGCCTGGTGCTCCCACGTCCAGGCGCGGCTGCACTGGTAGTCGGCGTAGCTGGCCAGGGTCGAGACCAGCAGGCCCTTGGCGCCGTCCGGCCGCAGCCGCACGTCGACCTCGTACAGGCGCCCGGCGCCGGTCACCGTGCCCAGCAGCGCGACGAGCTTCTGCGCCAGCCGTACCGCCCAGCGCCCCGCGTCCAGCGGGCGGCGGCCGTCGGACTGCGCGCCCTCGGGCGCGTCGTGCAGGAACACCAGGTCCAGGTCCGAGCCGAAGCCCAGCTCCTCGCCGCCGAGGCTGCCGTAGCCGAGCACCGCGAAGCGCGCCTCGGCCAGTTCGCCATGCGCATGCGCCATCTCGCGACGCGCCAGCGCCAGGGCGACGCCGACCACCGCGTCGGCCAGCCAGGCCAGCTGCCGCGCGGCCGCCTGCGGTTCGATCCGGCCGTCCAGCAGGGCCAGCGCGATCCGGAAGCTCAGCGCCTGGCGCTTCTCGTTGAGCGCGAGCAGGGCCGGCTCGGTGTCGTCGAAGCGCAGGGCCGATTCGCAGGCCTCGCGCAGGCCGGCGCGCCCCGGCAGGGGCCCGCCGATGCGCACGTCCAGCAGCTCGTCCAGCAGCAGCGGATGCGCCGCCAGCCGATCGCCGAGGAAGCCGCTGCGGGCGAAGGTGTCGACCACGCGCTGCAGCGCCGAGGGCTGCTCGTCGAGCAGCGCCAGGTAGCTGGCGCGGCGCAGGATGTTCTGCAGCAGCGGCAGCAGCCGGTGCAGGGCGACGTCCGGCCGGGTCGAGGCCACCGCCGCGCCGAGCAGGGCCGGCAGCACCCGGTCCAGGCGCGCACGGGCGGCATCGGACAGGTCGCGCACCCCGGGCGCGCGCGCCAGGTCGCGCAGCACCGCATCGGCAGCGGCCGGATCCTCGAAGCCGGCCGCGCCGAGCACGGCCGCGTCGCCGCCCTCCGGCAGGGCCCGCCAGTACCCGGCCAGCGCGTCCGGCGCCTGCGCCGGGTGCGCGTGCCGGCGCGGCGCCAGCAGCGATTCGAATTCGTCGGCCACGCGCTGGCGGTGCTGGTCCAGCTCGCCCAGCAACACGGTCCAGTCGGCATAGCCCAGCCCGTGCGCGATCCGCGCGCGATCCAGTTCGTCGACCGGAAGTTCGTGGGTCTGCTCGTCGCGCAGCATCTGCAGCCGGTT
>JBKHXI010000014.1:0-4004 GCA_046566095.1 Gammaproteobacteria bacterium
CCCAGGGTTCCGCGCAGGCCGTCGCAGATCGTGTCCGGCACGAACTCGGTGACGCGCACCCCGCGTTCCAGCGACTCCGCGGTCTCGGCCGCGCCCGCCGGCTCGGCCAGCACCACCCGGGTGGCCGGCGCCAGCGCCGCGACCGCGATGCAGGCGCCGGAAGCCAGCCCGCCGCCGCCGACCGGCAGCACGATCGCATCCAGCGGCTCGCCCGCCTGCTGCAGCAGTTCCAGGGTCGCGGTGCCCTGGCCGGCGATCACCCGCGGATCGGCATACGGATGCACCAGTTCCGCGCCGGTCTCGTGCTGGACCCGGGCGCAGGCCTGCTCGCGCGCGGCGATGGTCGGCGCGCAGCGGTGCAGGGTCGCGCCCGCGGCCTCGATCGCCGCCAGCTTGGCCGCCACCGCGCCTTCCGGCACCACCACGTGGCAGGCGATGCCGCGGGTGCGCGCGGCCAGCGCCAGCGCCGCGCCGTGGTTGCCGGACGAATGGGTCACCACGCCACGCGCGGCGGTTGCCTCGTCCAGCGACCAGACCGCGTTGCAGGCGCCGCGGAACTTGAAGGCGCCGGCGCGCTGCAGCGGTTCGGCCTTGAACAGCAGCCGGCAGCCGGCGAGCGCGTCGAGGCCGGCCGAGTGCAGGACCGGGGTGACCCGCGCATGCGGGGCGATGCGCGCGGCCGCGGCGAGGATGTCGGAAAAGCCGGGGGTGCCGGCCGGGGCGGGATTCATCCGCCGATGCTAGGGGCTCCCGGCGCGTGCGTCACCTACGCAGCCGGGACGTCCGGAGGCTCGGCGCGGCTTCCTGGATCGGCTTCACGTTCAGCTAACCGAACGCGTGTCAGGGAGGGTTAAGCCGCAATTCAATGCGCGCGGCCGATGCTGGCCGCAGTGAAGTGGGGGGACCCGACATGAAGACAAGCCGCATCGTTCGCCTGGCGCTGCCTGCGCTTGCCGCGGCCGCCGTCGCCGGCTGCGTCACCGCGCCCGGCTACGGCTACCGCGCCGGCCAGGGCGACTACTACTACGGGCAGCCTTCGGTCGAATACCGCTACCGCGGCGGTTACGGCCCCTACCACCACGGCTACGGCTATCCCTACGGCTACGGCCGCAGCGGCTGGAGCTTCGGCATCCACTACGGCCATCCCTACTACCGCTACGGCTACGGCTACGGCGGGCGTTACGGCTACCCCTGGTACGGCTGGCCCTGGTACGGCTATCCCTACCACCACCGCCCGCCGGTGGTGGTGCGCCCGCGCCCGGACGGGGACGGCAACCGCGAGGCGCCGCCCTGGCGCGACCTGGACCGTCTGCGCGAACTGGAGCGCAACCGGCGCGGGGTGATGCACATCGAACGCGAGCCGCTGCGCGCGGACGTGGGCCGCAGCGCGCCGCCACCGCAGCCGACGATGCGCAGCCCCGCGCGCTCGCGCATGGGCGAGAACATCGGTCGGGCCCGCCATACCCAGGGCATCGGTCAGGAGCAGGAAGACTGAACGCAGGAACGCCCGAAGCCGGCAACCCCGACCCGCCCCGCACAGCCCGGCCCCCGCAAGGGGGCCTTGCTTTTGCGGCTGCAGTGGCCGCAAGCTAGCCGCGACTGACCGAATGCGTCGCATTGCGACGCGGCCCCGGGCAGGCCCGATGTCGACGTCCGGCGGGACCCACGGATCCCCCCTGTTCCGCCCCCGCCGGGCGTCGACAGCTCCACCGCATCGCGCGACGGCCACCTCCGGGTGGCCGTTGTCGTATTCAGATACAGCAGGCGCGGAAAAAAACTGCCGTTGTCATTCCGAACGTAGTGAGGAACCTGCGCGAAAGCAGATCCTTCGCTTCGTTCAGGATGACGACTCCTTCGTGAAAGCTGTCTCGGGACAGCATGCTGCAACGGCTGGCAGGCAGGCACAGAAAAGGGGCCGGACGTCCCCCGACATCCGGCCCCCGGCATCCCCGTCCATGCGCTGGCCGACCCCTGTTCCAATGCCGGCCGACGCCGCGCCACGGCGCTTGCCACGGGCGGGTGCAGGCAAGTTCGACGCAGGAATCGTGCCAATGCCCGCCGCCCGGGCGCTGCCGCCCGGCGACGTTAGAATCGCGGACGCATGAACGACGCATTCCACCAGTACGACGTGATCGTGGTCGGCGGCGGCCACGCCGGCACCGAGGCCGCGCTGGCCGCGGCGCGGGCGGGCGCGCGCACCCTGCTGCTGACCCACGCGATCGAGACCATCGGCGCGATGAGCTGCAACCCGGCGATCGGCGGCATCGGCAAGGGCCACCTGGTCAAGGAAATCGATGCGCTGGGCGGGATCATGGCGCGCGCGGCGGACGCGGCCGGGATCCAGTGGCGCAGGCTCAACGCCAGCAAGGGCCCGGCGGTGCGCGCCACCCGCTGCCAGGCCGACCGCGGCCTGTATCGCGCCTTCGTCCGGCGCGCGGTGGAGCGCCAGCCGAACCTGGTCCTGTTCCAGGCGGCGGTGGACGACATCGAGTTCGAGGGCGGCCGCGTCACCGGCGTGCGCACCCAGCAGGGCCTGCGCTTCGCCGCGCCGGCGGTGGTGCTGACCGCCGGCACCTTCCTGGCCGGCAAGGTGCACGTCGGCGACGCCAGCCACGCCGCCGGCCGCGCCGGCGAGCCGCCGGCCACCACGCTGGCCCGGCGCCTGCGCGAAGGACCGTTCGCGGTCGGCCGGCTCAAGACCGGCACCCCGCCGCGGATCGACGGGCGCACGCTCGACTATTCGGCGATGGCCGAACAGCCCGGCGACGACCCGCGCCCGGTGTTCTCGTTCCTGGGCACGCGCGACGACCACCCGCGCCAGGTGCCGTGCTGGATCACCCACACCACCGCCCGCACCCACGACGTCATCCGCGGCGCGCTCGACCGCAGCCCGCTGTACACCGGGAAGATCGAGGGCGCCGGGCCGCGCTACTGCCCGAGCATCGAGGACAAGGTGGTGCGCTTCGCCGAGAAGGACAGCCACCAGGTGTTCGTCGAGCCGGAAGGCCTGGACGTGGTGGAGGTATACCCGAACGGCATCTCCACCTCCCTGCCGTTCGACGTGCAGCTGGCGCTGGTGCGCAGCATCCGCGGCTTCGAACGCGCCCACGTCACCCGCCCCGGCTACGCCATCGAATACGACTACTTCGACCCGCGCGGCCTGAAGACCACGCTGGAGACCAAGGCGGTGGCCGGGCTGTTCTTCGCCGGCCAGGTCAACGGCACCACCGGCTACGAGGAGGCGGCGGCGCAGGGCCTGCTGGCCGGCGTCAACGCCGCGCGCTTCGTGCGCGGGCAGGACGGCTGGAGCCCGCGCCGCGACCAGGCCTACCTCGGGGTGCTGGTCGACGACCTCACCACCCACGGCACCGTTGAGCCCTACCGCATGTTCACCAGCCGCGCCGAATACCGGCTGCAGCTGCGCGAGGACAACGCCGACCTGCGCCTGACCGCGATCGGCCGCGAACTGGGGCTGGTCGACGATGCGCGGTTCGCGGCCTGCGAGGCGCGGCGCGAGGCGATCGAGCGCGAGACCGCGCGGCTGCGGTCGACCTGGGCCGCGCCGGGCAACGCGCTCGGCCGCGCGCTGGCCGACACCCTGGGCGTGGCGGTCTCGCGCGAGACCTGCGCGCTCGACCTGCTGCGCCGCCCGGAACTGGACTACGCCGCACTGATGCAGGTGCCCGGACTCGGCCCCGGCGTGGACGATGCCGGCGTGGCCGAACAGGTGGAGACCGGCGCGAAGTACGCCGGCTACCTGGAGCGCCAGCGCGAGGAGATCGCCCGCGCCCGTCGCAACGAGGACACCGCCATCCCCGACGGCTTCGACTACGGCCAGGTCCGCGGCCTGTCCGCCGAGGCCGCGCAGAAGCTCGAACGCGTGCGCCCGCAGACCGTCGGCCAGGCCCAGCGCATCCCCGGCATGACCCCCGCCGCGATCTCCCTGCTGCTGGTCCACCTCGCCCGCCACCGCCGCACCCGCGCGGCCTGAGCCGTGCTCCTCA
>JBKHXI010000015.1:0-3777 GCA_046566095.1 Gammaproteobacteria bacterium
GTAGAGCAACCGCCTTGTAAGCGGTAGGTCATCTGTTCGAGTCAGATAACCGGCACCACCTCACCTCGCCCATCACTTTTCACCCGAGGGGATTTCTCCTCTCCTGACGGCGCCCGCCACGTTGGCGCGCCGCTGTTCACGTGCGGTCAGGCGGACGTCCTTGGGGGCGCGTGGCGCCTTGGCCGTGGTCATGGGCTGGTCATCGCCCGTCGGGTGGCGCCTGGCGACCTGGGCGCCCTCCTGCTTGCGTTGCGCGCGTGCGGCCTTCTTCTCGGCCGGAGTGGCACGCTCGACCGGCGCGGCCCGTGACTGGGCCGGATCGACCTCACCCCGGACCTGAGCGCCCAGCCCGCTGGCAATTCCGGCACTGGCGAGCAGGACAAAGAGCAGGTGGAACTTCTTCATGGCGATCTCCCTGGGTTCGTCAATGTAGATCGCACCCGCGACCCGCAGACGCAGTGTGGACCGGTGCCATGCCGGCGTTTTGATTGCCATCAAGCCGCACTGAAAACGACGGGGAAATCCGGGCCTCGCCCGTGCCGACGCATGCCTGTCGCGAGCAGGGTCAGCGAGCCCCGGCCAGCACCTTGATGCGGATGGCGTCCACCTGCCAGCCCTGCTGGCGAAGGCGGGCCTGCAGGGCCGGAAGCAGCTGGCGCAGCTTGGCCGCAGCCGCATTGCCCGTCACGAGCAGGCACCAGTGCGCACCGTCGATGGGCCCAGGCTGGATCGCCTGGCGAAGGGCGGGAGGGATCAACGTCTCGATGGCCTTGAGCCGGTCGGCCGAGTCGCGCGCCAGGGCCGCCAATGCGGCCAGCGTCGGCGCTTCCGCGGCGGCCTGCTGCAGGGACACAGGGTAGGCGCGGCGGGTGGATGCGGTGGACATGGCGGGGCAGGGCGGGCAGGCGTCCGATTATCGAGGACGGGTGGCCCTGCACAGGCCGCCAGCGCAGGCGGTGGGTAAAATCATCCGCTTCACTGTCGCGCGGCCGCGCATGCGGCCGGGACGCGCCAGCCCTCCCTTTCCAGCACAACCCGTAAAGGATTGCGCTGCGCCGCGGGTTCCCAGCGGGAGCCGCCGTGCAGTCTCGTGTTCATGGCCAAGAACTTCCTGACCCAGATTTTCGGTTCACGCAACGACCGGTTGCTCAAGCAGTACCGCAAGACGGTGGACCGCATCAACGCCATGGAGCCGGAGCTCGAAAAGCTGGACGACGCCGCGCTGCGCGCCAAGACGCAGGAGTTCCGCGAACGCCTCGAGCGCGGCGAGACGCTGGACGCCCTGCTGCCCGAGGCGTTCGCCGTGGTGCGCGAAGGCTCCAAGCGCGTGATGAAGATGCGCCACTTCGACGTGCAGCTGATGGGGGGCATGGCGCTGCACTTCGGCAAGGTGGCCGAGATGCGCACCGGCGAGGGCAAGACCCTGACCGCCACGCTGGCCGTCTACCTCAACGCGCTGCCCGGCAAGGGCGTCCACGTGGTCACCGTCAACGACTACCTGGCCAACCGCGACGCCCAGTGGATGGGCAAGCTCTACAACTTTCTCGGGATGTCGGTCGGCGTGAACCTGCCGCAGATGCCGCGCGAGCTGAAGCAGGCCGCCTACCGCAGCGACATCACGTACGGCACGAACAACGAGTACGGTTTCGACTACCTGCGCGACAACATGGTCTACGAGCCCGGCGACCGGGTGCAGCGGGTCCTGAACTACGCCATCGTCGACGAGGTCGACTCGATCCTGATCGACGAGGCGCGCACCCCGCTGATCATCTCCGGCCCGGCCGACGAGTCGCCGGACCTGTACATCAAGGTCAACAAGGTGGTGCCGTCGCTGGTGCGCCAGGCCGAGGAGGAGGGCGAGGGCGACTACTGGGTCGACGAGAAGGGCAAGCAGGTGCACCTGTCCGAGGCCGGCATGGAGCACGCCGAGGACCTGCTGCGCGGCGCCGGCATCCTCGGCGCCGAGGACAGCCTCTACGAGACCCACAACATCCACGTGGTCCACCACCTCAACGCCGCGCTGCGCGCGCACGCGCTGTACCAGCGCGACGTGGACTACATCGTCCGCGACGGCGAGGTGGTGATCGTCGACGAGTTCACCGGCCGCACCCTGCCGGGCCGGCGCTGGTCCGAGGGCCTGCACCAGGCGGTCGAGGCCAAGGAGGGCGTGCCGGTCCAGCGCGAGAACCAGACCCTGGCCTCGGTGACCTTCCAGAACCTGTTCCGCATGTACGGCAAGCTCGCCGGCATGACCGGCACCGCCGACACCGAGGCCTTCGAGTTCCAGTCGATCTACGGGCTGGAGGTGATCGTCATCCCCACCCACCGGCCGATGGTCCGCGTCGACCACCCGGACCTGGTGTTCCTGACCCGCGAGGCCAAGTTCAAGGCGGTGATCGAGGACATCCGCGAGTGCAACGCCCGGCAGCAGCCGGTGCTGGTCGGCACCACCTCGATCGAGATCTCCGAGCTGCTGTCCAACGCCCTGCGCGAGGCCGGCATCGCCCACGAGGTGCTCAACGCCAAGCAGCACGAGCGCGAGGCGCAGATCGTGGCCCAGGCCGGCCGCCCCGGCGCGGTCACCATCGCCACCAACATGGCCGGCCGCGGCACCGACATCGTGCTCGGCGGCTCCTGGGAGGCCGAGCTCGCCGCGCTGGGCGAGGAGGTCGGGCCGGCCGAGCGCGAGCGCCTGAAGGCCGAGTGGCAGCAGCGCCACGAGGCGGTCAAGGCCGCCGGCGGCCTGCACATCATCGGTACCGAGCGCCACGAATCGCGGCGCATCGACAACCAGCTGCGCGGCCGCTCCGGCCGCCAGGGCGACCCCGGCTCGAGCCGCTTCTTCCTGTCGCTGGAAGACAACCTGATGCGCATCTTCGCCGCCGACTGGGTGCAGAAGGCGATGCGGATGATGGGCATGAAGGAGGACGACGTCATCGAGGACCGGCTGGTCACCCGCCAGATCGAGAAGGCGCAGCGCAAGGTCGAGGCCCACAACTTCGACATCCGCAAGAACCTCCTGGACTTCGACAACGTCAACAACGACCAGCGCAAGGTGATCTACCAGCAGCGCGACGAACTGCTGGAGGCCGACAGCGTCAAGGACAACATCGACGGCATCCGCGCCGACGTGGTCGCGGCCATCGTCGGCGGCTTCGTGCCGCCCGACTCGATCGACGAGCAGTGGGACCTGCCCGGCCTGGAAACCGCCATGCGCGACGAGTTCGGCCTGGAGCTGGACCTGCGCGGGCTGGTCGCCGGCGAGTCGGAAATCGACGCCGAGGGCATCCTGGCGCACGTGCAGCAGGCGGTCGACGCCCACTTCGCCGCGCGCGAGGCGCAGCTCGGCGCCGACACCATGCGCCTGCTCGAGAAGCACATCATGCTCAACGTGCTCGACCAGGCCTGGAAGGAACACCTGGCGCAGATGGACTACCTGCGCCAGGGCATCCACCTGCGCGGCTACGCGCAGAAGCAGCCCAAGCAGGAGTACAAGCGCGAGGCCTTCGAGCTGTTCTCGGACATGCTGGAGAAGGTCAAGCGCCAGGTGGTGGCGCTGCTGGCGCGGGTGCGGATCCGCAGCGAGGAGGAGATCGCGCAGATGGAGGCCGCCGAACGCGCCCAGGCCGAGGCCCGCGCCCGCCAGATGCAGTTCCAGCACGCCGACGCCGGCGGCTACGGCGCCGACGAGGAAGCCGCCGCGGTCGCCTCCCCGGGCGGCCCCGGCTTCCAGCAGGCGGCCCGCGCCATGCCCAAGGTCGGCCGCAACGACCCCTG
>JBKHXI010000016.1:0-4331 GCA_046566095.1 Gammaproteobacteria bacterium
AAGCGGTTGCCGAGCTGGCCGAGGATCTCGTCGGGCACGTCGTCCGGGAACTGCGAGCAGAAGTACACGCCCACGCCCTTGGAACGGATGATCCGCACCACCTGTTCCACCCGCTGGCGCAGCGCCGGCGGCGCGTCGTCGAACAGCAGGTGGGCCTCGTCGAACACGAACACCAGCTTCGGGCTGTCCAGGTCGCCGGCCTCGGGCAGCTGCTCGAACAGTTCCGACAGCAGCCACAGCAGGAAGCTCGAATACAGCCGCGGCCGGAGCACCAGCCGGTCCGCGGCGAGGATGTTGACCACGCCGCGGCCGTCATGGGTGGTGCGCATCAGATCGTGCAGGTCCAGCGCCGGTTCGCCGAAGAACGCCTCGGCGCCCTCGGATTCCAGCCGCAGCAGGGCGCGCTGGATGGCGCCGATCGAGGCGGCGCTGACCAGGCCGTATTCGGCCGAGACCGCCTGGCGCTCCTCGGCCACCAGGGCCAGCAGCGCGCGCAGGTCCTTGAGGTCGAGCAGCAGCAGGCCGCGTTCGTCGGCCAGCCGGAACACGATGTCCATGACCCCGGACTGGGTGTCGTTGAGCTCGAGGATCCGCGACAGCAGGGTCGGGCCGATCTCGCTGACCGTGGTCCGCACCGGGTGGCCGAGCTTGCCGAACAGGTCCCAGAACACCACCGGGTTGCCGGCCGGCGTCCAGTCGTCGATGCCGATCGCATCCAGCCGCTCGCGCAGTTTCGGGCTGTCGCTGCCCGGCACCGCCAGCCCGGCCACGTCGCCCTTCACGTCGGCCAGGAACACCGGCACCCCGATCCGCGAGAAGCCCTCGGCGAGGACCATGAGGGTCACGGTCTTGCCGGTGCCGGTGGCGCCGGCGACCAGGCCGTGGCGGTTGCCGTACTTCGGCAGCAGGCGCACCGGGCCGCCGGCCGCGGTGGTGATCGCCTTGCCGACCAGGATGCCGCCGTCGCGCTGGTCCATGCCCATTTCCCCGGATGCATCCCCCGGATGCCTCGCCGGATTCTAGGCCGAATCGAGCAGGCCGCCGCGCCGGCGCCGGCACGCGCCGCGGATGAACGGGCGCTGCGATCGTGAACTCGCCGCACGTAGCGTGAACGGCGCGTGCAGAACGGTTGCCGCACACCCGACAGGGCCTCTACCCTGCGGACATCCCCGCGTCCCCGGCTGCCATGCACGCACCCCATCCTTCCAACCGCTCGGCCGCCCTGGTCGCCTGCGTGGCCATGCTGGTCCTCGCCGCCCTGTTGCCCGAGGCCCTGGCGCAGTCCAGGCAGCAGCGCGCCACCGCCCAGTCCCTGGAAGCGCGCATGCAGGCGGCGGAGCAACGCTACCGCCAGGCGCTGGTGCGGATCGGCAACAACGACCCGGCCGGCGCCGCCGAGGCCGATGCCGCGCTGGAGGACATGGAGGACGTGATCGTGGCCTGCGGCCGCACCCGCGGCTGCCACCCGGCCAACATGCTGGCGGCCTGGAAGCGGTTGCTGAAGGAGGGCGCCGATGCGGCCGGCGCGCCGCTGGCCGAGGGAGTGCAGGATCCGTTCGACGCCGACCACGATGCCGGCGCGCTCGTGGCCGACGTGCCCGAGGCGGCCCGCGCCGCGCACCTGCTCGACCCGGACGGCCGCGGCTTCGCGCAGGTGGTGCGCGACAACCCGGCGGTCCGCGCCGGCATCCGCCGTTGGCTGACCGACATGCGCCCGGCGCTGATGAACAGCTACGAGAACTACCAGTACATGCGCCACCTGATGTGGCCATACTACGAGCGCGCCGGGCTGCCCGAGGCGCTGCTGTTCGGGATCATGGCCAAGGAGTCGAACGGCCGCGTGCACTCGACCTCGCGCGCCGGCGCGGCCGGGCCGATGCAGTTCATGTACGCCACCGGCCTGCGTTTCGGGCTGGGCCCGGACGGCAGCGGCTTCGACACCCGCTACGACCCGCGTGCCTCGGCCGAGGCCAGCGTGGCCTACCTCAACGAGCGCCTGCGCGAACTCAACAACAGCGTGGAGCTGGCGCTGGCCGGCTACAACGGCGGCGAGGGCCGCGCCCGACGCGCGTTCCAGGGCAGCGGCGGCCGCGGCTTCTGGGACGCGCAGGTCTACAACCAGTTTCCCGCCGAGACCCAGGACTACGTGCCGATGGTGATCGCCGCGGCGGCGATCTTCCAGGATCCGCGGCGCTACGGCGTCGCCTTCCCGCGGGTCGATCCGCGCCCGGCCACGCTGCGGCTGCAGGCGCCGGCCTCGATCTATTCGCTGACCATCTGCCTGGGCAACGCCGGCAGCCGCGACGGCTACATGCGCGTGCTGCGCAACCTCAACCCGCGCCACCAGGCCGATACCTACCTGCCGGCCGGCGCCAGCCTGCAGGCCACCGAGGACATCGCACGGCTCTACCAGCGCTGGTGCGTGCGCGGCGCGCGCGCGGAACTGGCGCAGCAGCTGGTGAGCAGCAACCCGCAGGCGGCGATCGTGCACAACAGCGCGCCGCTGCCGCCGGCCGCGCCGTTCCCGGCCGCCGCCGCCATCCCGGCGGCGCCGCCGCCGCCGCGCCGTTACAGCGTGCAGCGCGGCGAGACCGTGCAGACCATCGCCCGCAAGTTCGATTGCGACTTGGCGGCCTTCGCCCGCGCCAACGGCCTCGATGGCCCGCGCGCGGCGGTGCGGGCCGGGCAGGAGCTGTCGCTGGAGGGCTGCGGCGGCTGAGCCACCGCCGCACGCGGCGGATCGCGCCCAAGGGGCGCTCCTACGGGCCCCCGGCATCGTAGGAGCGGGCCTTCCGCGACTGCTTTCCCCACGCGGCCGGATGTCGCGGGATCGCGCGCCCCAAGGGGCGCTCCTACGAAGGTGTGGCGTGCGCCGTAGGAGCGGGCCTTGCCCGCGACAGCTATCCCGGCCGGTCCGCTCAGGCCATGCGCGTCGCCAGCCGCTGTCCGAGCCGGACCGGCACTTCCGCGGCCAGGTCCGGCGCCAGTTCGGCCACGCCGGCCGGCAGCAGCACGATCACCGTCGAGCCGTAGTTGAAACGCGCCATCTCGGCGAAGCGCTCCAGCCGCACCCCGCGCCCGCGCCAGTCCTTGCGGACCACGCCGCTGCCGTAGGGCGGGATCTCCACGCCGCTCCAGACCGTCTCCACGCCCGAGACCAGCAGCGCGCCGACCATGACCACCGCCATCGGCCCGAAGTCGCAGTCGAAGTGGCAGACCAGCCGCTCGTTGCGGGCGAACAGCCGCGAGACCGCGCCGACCGCGTCCGGGCCCACCGAGAACAGCCTGCCGGGCACGTGCACGGTCTCGCGCAGCGTGCCGGTCCAGGGCATGTGCACGCGGTGGTAGTCGCGCGGGGCGAGGTAGACCGTCGCGAAGCGGCCGCCATCGAACGCGCGCGCGGCACCGGCATCGGCAAGCAGCTGCGCGGTGGTGAACCCGCGGCCCTTGGCCTGGAAGATGTGGCCGGCGTCGGCGTGCCGCACGCCCTCGTCGGCGTGGCCGATGACGCCGCATTCGCTGATCCGGCCGTCGGCGGGCATCAGGATCGCGTCCGGGTCCGGGTCCGGCGCGCGCGCGCCGGGCCGCAGGGCGCGGGTGAAGAAGGCATTGAAGCTCGGATAGGCGGTCGGATCGGGCTCGGCCGCTTCCGACAGGTCGACCCCGAAGCGGCGCACCACGGTATCGATCAGCCACTGCTTGAGCGCGGGCCGCCGCGAATACGCTAGGCGCCGCGCCAGCGACGACAGCAGCCGGTGCGGCAGCACCCAGGTCAGCGCGGTCAGCGGGCTCAACGGCCGGCCCCGGTCAGCGCGCGCAGGTCGGCGGCGATCGCCGCCGGGTCCAGCGGCGGACGCAGCAGGCCGGCCATCCGCCCCTGGGGATCGAGCACGGCAAGGGTCGCCGAATGGTCGACGCTGTACTGGTCCGCGGGGACTCCTTCGGGCGGCGGCACCTTCATGAACACCATGCCGAGCGCGCTGGCGAACTCCTCCAGCGCCGGCACCGGGCCGGTCGCCGCCAGGGTCGCGGGATGGAAGTGGTGCGCGTACTCGCCGATCTTCGCGGGGCTGTCGCGCTCGGGGTCCACCGAGACGAACAGCACCTTGGGCCGCACCGGTTCCGGCAGGTCCTGCCACTGCCGCTGCGACTGGGCGAGCTGCGCCAGGGTCAGCGGACACACGTCCGGGCAGTGGGTGAAGCCCAGGAAGACGATGGTCCAGTGCCCGCGCAGCTCGCCGGGCAGCAGGCGGGTGCCGTCGGCCTGGGCCAGGTCGAAGTCGGGCAGGGGCCGGGGCTGCGGCAGCAGGCGCACGGCCTGCAGCTCCGGG
>JBKHXI010000017.1:0-3657 GCA_046566095.1 Gammaproteobacteria bacterium
GCGCGGATCGAAGCGGTCGCCGAGCGCGGCGCGGGCCTTGTCGCGCAGCCGGATCATCTCCAGCTGGCCGATCTTGTAGGAGGTGGCCTGGCCGGGCAGCACCACGTAGCGTTCGACCTCCGAGGGCGAGATGCCGTAGTCGATCGCCTGCTGCCGGGTCCAGCGCTTGGCGTGCAGGCCGGTGTCGACCACCAGCCGGCGGGCGCGGAACAGCTCGGCGTCGAGCTGGCCGAGCAGGCCTTCCGGGTCGCCCTCGTACCAGCCTTCCTCGGCGGCAAGGCGCTCGGCGTACAGCGCCCAGCCCTCGCTGAAGGCGGAAATGCCGCCGAACGCGCGCACCTGCCGGAACTTCGGCAGGGCGCTGTTCTCGACCGACAGCGCGACCTGGAAGTGATGTCCGGGCACGGTCTCGTGGTAGACCAGCGTGCGCAGGCCGAATTTCGTCAGGCGGTCCTTGCGCAGGGGCATCTGGTAGATGCCCGGGCGCGAGCCGTCCAGCGGCGGCGCGGTATAGCTGGCCGCGGCGTTGGCCCAGCGGAACTCGGGGTAGGGCTGGGCGATGACCGGCGACTTCGGGCGGATGTCGAACAGGACGTCGGCGCGGCGCTCGGCGTCGCGGATCATGGTCTCGATGTCGGCCATGATCCGGGCGCGGCCCTCGTCGGTCTCCGGATAGGCCAGGTCGATCTTCAGCTGCGCGACGCGGTCCTTGACGCTGCCCTCGCTGCGGCCGATCGAGCGCAGGATCGCGTCCATCTCGGCCTCGATCCGCGCCACCTCGCGCAGGCCAATCCGGTGGATCTCCTCGGCATCCAGGCCGGTCGAGGTGTACTGGTGCAGGGCCTGGGCATAGGCCTGGGCGCCGTCCGGGAAGCGCCACAGGCCGGCGTCGTCGGTCGCCCGGTCCAGCTGCGATTCGAGCAGCGCGATCGCCTCGCGCCAGGCCGGGTACACGCCCTCGGCGACGATCCGCGCGGCCTCGGCCGCCAGCGCCTCGCGCCGCGCGGCATCGACCGCGCCGGCGGCCGCCAGGCGTTCGCTGAACGTGGTCACCAGCGGGTTGTCGGCCGGCGCCGGGGCGATGAACTGCCGCATCTGGGCGATGGTCGACTGCAGGATGAAACGCGGCGGCAGGATGCCGCGGGCGTCGAGCGCGCGGGCGCGGTCGGCGGCCTCGCCCATGCGCTGGTCGAACAGCCGCAGCCGCGCCAGGTAGTTGTCGGCGTCCTGGGCGCTGCTTAGCGGGTGGACCACGGTCATCAGGTTCGGCAGGCTGACGTTGGCGCCGCGGAACTGCTCCAGCGGGAAGTCGTAGTCGGCGTAGCGCTCGCCGTCGACGATGGCCTGCAGCTGCCACCGCATCAGGTCCGCGGACACGCGCTGGGTGTCGCTCATCGCCGCGCGGTCGAAGGTCGCCAGCTGGGCGAGGCCGTGGCGGGCGAGGGCGATGGTCTCCTTCCGGAATGCGTCGGTCAGCGGGGTGAGCTGGCGGTCCATCTCCGCCTGCCGGGCGCCGCCGAAGTAGCGGCTGCCGGTGGCGGCGTTGGGCTGCCGCGCCATCCACTGGTCGGTGAAGGCCTCGAAGAACGCGTCGATCGACTGCGCGGCCTGGCGCGTGCCGGCCTGCGGGGGAGCCGCGGGGGCCGTGGCGGTCGGCGCCGATGCGCAGCCGGCGAGCAGGACCAGCGACAGGGCGGCGGCCAGCCGCAGCGGCGATGCGGACGTACGGTGGGGCAGGGACATGGGAACCTCGCTTGCGGTCGCGATCGGGGGGCGCAACCGATTCTACGCATGCACGCGCGCCGCGCAGCGCACCGCGGTCGCGTTTCAGGCCGCGCTCATGGGCCATGGGACAGTCTGTCCCGGGCGCGGCCGCCGCCACCCCAACCATTGGCACTGCCCGGGCGCCGCGCATCCGGGTTAGATGGCCGGATGCCCCGCAAGGGGCGCCGTTGGGCCTGCGCGCGCCAGCGCCGGCGATCCCGGCGCCCGTGCCGGCGCCCGCCCGTTGCATTTTTCCGGAGACAGCGACTTGAACAAGACCCTGATCAGCGTGGCGACCGCGGTCGCCCTGTCGATGGCCGCGCCGCTGGCCGCCGGCGAGCACGACCCCTGCCTGGACGATGCCTGCGAATCGCGCATGCTGTTCACCGCGGAGGAAGCGGCCGCCGGTGGCGATGCGGTCATGGCCGACGATGCCATCCCCGCCCCCCGTTTCGGCGCCTGGGGCATCGACACCGCCGGCATGGACCGCAGCCTGCGCCCGGGCGAGGACTTCTTCGGCTACGTCAACGGCACCTGGGCGAAGACCACGCAGATCCCCTCCGACCGCTCCAGCTACGGCGCCTTCGCGGTGCTGCGCGAGCTGTCCGAGGCGCGCCTGCGCCGGCTGGTCGAAAGCTACCCGCAGGGCGATCCGGCCACGGACGGCGATGCGGCCAAGATCGCCGCGCTGTACCGCGGGTTCATGGACGAGGCTGCGATCGAGGCGCAGGGCGCGCAGCCGCTGCAGCCGCTGCTGGCCCGGATCCGCGCCGCCGACGACCGCGAGGACCTGGCCGCGCTGATGGGCAGCGCCAGCGGCGGCTTCCACAGCAGCTTCGTCGGCGCTTTCGTCTCCGACGACCAGCGCGACCCGGACCGCTACACCCTGTACCTGAGCCAGTCGGGCCTGGGCCTGGGCGACCGCGAGATGTACCTGGATCCGAAGTTCGCGCCGCAGCGCGAGCGCTACCAGGCCTACATCGCGCAGATGCTGGGGCTGGCCGGATGGGACGATCCGCAGGGCAACGCGAAGAAGATCCTGGCGATGGAGACGGAAATCGCCAGGGCGCACTGGACCCGGGCCGAGAGCCGCGACCGCGACAAGACCTACAACCCGATCGCGCTGGACGGGCTCCAGGCCAAGGCGCCGGGCTTCCCGTGGGCGAGGTACTTCGCCGCCGCGGGCGTGGACCACGCGGACAAGGCGGTGATGCGCCAGGACACCGCGTTCCCGAAGCTGGCGCAGATCTTCGCCGAAACCGACCTGGACACGCTCAAGGCCTGGCAGGCGTTCCGCACCGCCGACAACGCCGCGCCGCTACTCAGCAGTGCCTTCGTCGACGCCGAGTTCGAGTTCCGCAGCAAGTTCCTGTCCGGCCAGCCCGAGCAGCGCCCACGCTGGAAGCGCGGCATCGAGTTCGCGGAGCGGGCCATGGGCGAGGCGATCGGGCGCGACTACGTGCAGCTGTACTACCCGCCGGACGCCAAGGCCAAGATGGACGAGCTGGTCGCCAACGTGAAGGCGGCGATGGGCGCGCGCCTGCAGCAGCTCGACTGGATGGGCCCGGAGACCAAGGCCGAGGCGATGGCCAAGCTCGAGGGCTTCGGCCTGAAGATCGGCCACCCGGAGAAGTGGCGCGACTACAGCGGGCTGCAGGTCGTCGCCGGCGACGCCTTCGGCAACGCCCAGCGCGCGATGCGGTTCGAGTGGGACTACCGCCGCGCCCGCATCGGCAAGGAGGTCGACAAGGGCGAATGGGGCATGACCCCGCAGACCGTCAACGCCTACTACAACTCGGTCAAGAACGAGATCGTGTTCCCGGCCGCGATCCTGCAGCCGCCGTTCTTCGACCCGGACGCGGACCCGGCCGTGAACTACGGCGCCATCGGCGG
>JBKHXI010000018.1:0-4866 GCA_046566095.1 Gammaproteobacteria bacterium
GACCCGGGCCTGGCCTTCGGCTCGGGCACCCACCCGACCACCGCGCTGTGCCTGCGCTGGCTCGACGCGCTCGCCGGCGAAGGCCTGCTGGAGGGCGCCCGGGTGCTCGACTACGGCAGCGGCAGCGGCATCCTCGCCGTGGCCGCGCTCAAGCTCGGCGCCGCCCACGCCGATGCGGTCGACAACGATCCGCAGGCCCTGGACGCGACCCGCGACAATGCCGCCCGCAACCAGGTCGGCGACCGGCTCGCGGCCTGGCTGCCGGAACAGGCGCCGGCGCGCAGCTACCGGATCGTGGTCGCCAACATCCTCGCCGCCGCGCTCGATGCGCTGGCCGCCACCCTCGCCGCGCGGGTCGCGCCGGGCGGACGGATCGCGCTGTCGGGCATCCTCGCCGGGCAGGAGGAAGCGCTGCTGGAACGCTACGGCGCCTGGTTCGATGGCCTGTCGGTCGCCGCGGAGGACGGCTGGGTGCGCATCGACGGGGTGCGCCGGCACTGAGCGCCGGGCGCTGCGCGCAGCCGCGCGCCCGGCCTGCGTCGCGCCGCGATCGGAATCGACCGCAACCGCGGTCCGGGCCGCGATCCGGGCGCGATCCGGACGGCGCTTCGGGCCGCAGCGCGGCGCGTAGCGCCCGCCGCGGTGGGCGCCGCGGTGAGCGCGACCCGCACTGCGGCCGCGCCCGCGCGCGCCGGTCACTGGACCGCCTGCGGCCGCGCCGTACACTCGCGGCATGTTCTCGCTGTGCCCCCACTGCCAGTTCCTGCTCGCCCGCGACCCGCGCAGCGGCCGCCTGCCCGCGGACTGCCCCAACTGTGGCGGCGGCATCGTCGACGAGGATCCGCCGCCCGTGCCCGCGCCGACGCCGACCGCCGCCAGCGCGCCAACCGGCGCGGACCCGGCCGGGGAAGCGCAGGCGCAGGCACCGGCGCAGCATGCACGGCGGCCGCGCCGGCGCCGCGGCGAGGATGCGGCTGCAGCTGCGGCTGCGGCTGCCGATGCCGCGCCGCCGCCGCAGGTGCCGCCGGCCGCGTCCGCAGCGCCAGCATCGCCACCGCCTGCCGCCGTCCGGGGCAGTCCCGGCGCGGCGGGCGCCCGCACGACGGCACCGGGCGCCGCCGACGAATCCGTCCACGGCATCGACCGCCCCCCGGCCGCGGCCGCCGATTCCACCGCCAATTCCACCGCCGTTTCCACCGCCGATGCCGCCCCCGAGTCCGGCATCGAGCCCGACACCGGGCCCGGCATCGGCCGGGCAGGCCAGGCCGACCACAGCGAACACGCCGACGCGCCCGCGCCTGCCACACCCGTGGACAGCGCCGACACAGCCGAGGCCGCGCCGCCGCCGGCACCGGCGCGCGCGCGCGGACGCCGCCTGCCCAGCTTCCTGCAGGCACGCAACCCGGCGCGGCGCGCCCGAGGCCGCGCGCCCGCCGTCCTCTGGACCGCGATCGGCCTGCTGGCGCTCGCCCTGGCGCTGCAGCTGCTGCTGGCCGACCGCGCCCGGCTGGCGCTGGACCCGGACTGGCGGCCCGTCCTGGCGCGCCTGTGCGGCGCGTTCGGCTGCACGCTGCCGCCGTGGCGCGAACCGCAGGCCTTCACCATGCTCAGCCGCGACGTGCGCGCGCATCCGCAACGGCCCGGCACCCTGCGCGTGTCGGCCAGCTTCCGCAACGACGCGGCCTGGCCGCAGCCCTGGCCGGTGCTGCTGCTGACCCTGTCGGACCTGGACGGGCGCGTCGCCGGCGCGCGCGCCTTCGTTCCGGACGACTACCTGGAAGTGGCCGAACGCGGGCGCCTGCTCGCGCCCGGGCAGGTGGCCACGGTCACGCTCGACGTGGTCGAACCGGCGCCGGGCATCGTCGCATTCACCTTCGATTTCCGCTGATCGGCAGTCGCCCGCGTTGGCGCGCCCGCGGCCGGCGCGCTAGACTGGCCGACCCCGCCACGGCTCCCGGCCGCCGCTGCGCGGGACGCACCGCATGGGGGATGCGCTTGAACGCCGCTGCAGAACGCAACGAACCCGTCCCGCGCGCCGGCGCGCGCCCGCCGCTGCGCGACCACGTCGCCAACTCGGTGCGCCGCTACCTGCGCGACCTGGACGGCTGCGACACCAGCGAGCTGTACAGCATCGCCCTGCGCGAACTGGAGATCCCGCTGTTCGCCGAGGTGCTCAACCACTGCGACGGCAACCAGAGCCGCGCCGCGCAGATGCTCGGCATCCACCGCGCCACCCTGCGCAAGAAGCTGCGCGAATACGGCATGGGCTGAGCCCCCCGCAACCCCGCCCCCGCTGTAGGAGCTGCGTAAGCTGCGACCCGCCCGCAAACGCCATCAGGCTGCGGGGTCGCAGCTTACGCAGCTCCTACAAACGGCGGCCAGCGGCGCACGGGCCGCTATACTTTCGGGCCGTCCGAAGACGCATTCCCGCATGTCCCAGACCCCCGCCTCCGGCGCGCCGGTGCGGCTGCGCCGCGCCCTGCTCTCGGTCTCCGACAAGTCCGGCCTGGTCGAGCTGGCCCGCGCCCTGCACCGCCACGGCGTCGAGCTGGTCTCCACCGGCGGCACCGCGCGCGCGCTGCGCGAGGCGGGCCTGGCGGTGCGCGACGTCGGCGAGCTGACCGGGTTCCCCGAGATGATGGACGGCCGGGTCAAGACCCTGCACCCGGCGGTGCACGGCGGCCTGCTCGGCCGCGCCGGCGTCGACGAGGCGGTGATGGCCGAACACGGCATCGGCGCGATCGACCTGCTGGTGCTCAACCTGTACCCGTTCGAACGCGTGTCGGCCGACCCGGACGCGCCGCTCGACGCGCTCATCGAGAACATCGACATCGGCGGCCCGGCGATGCTGCGCTCGGCGGCCAAGAACTTCGCGCGGGTGGCGGTGGCCACCGACCCGGCGCAGTACCCCGGGCTGGTCGCCGAACTCGACGCCGGCGGCGGCGCGCTGTCGGCCAGGACCCGCTTCGCGCTGGCGGTGGCCGCGTTCAACCGCGTGGCGCAGTACGACGCCTGCATCAGCGACGTGCTCTCCTCGCTGCAGGACGACGGAACCCGCGCCCTGTTCCCGGCGCAGCAGAACAGCAACTTCGTCAAGGTCATGGATCTGCGCTACGGCGAGAACCCGCACCAGCAGGCGGCGTTCTACCGCGACCTGTGGCCGGTGCCGGGAACCCTGGCCACGTTCGAGCAGCTGCAGGGCAAGGAACTGTCGTTCAACAACCTCGCCGACGCCGACGCGGCCTGGGAATGCGTGCGCCGGTTCGACGCCCCGGCCTGCGCGATCGTCAAGCACGCCAATCCCTGCGGCGTGGCCCAGGCCGACGGCGTCGGCGCCGCCTACGAGGCCGCCTACGCGACCGATCCGACCTCGGCCTTCGGCGGGATCATCGCCTTCAACACCGCCCTCGACGCGGACACCGCCAGGACGATCCTGGAACGGCAGTTCGTCGAGGTGCTGATCGCGCCGGACTACGCCGAAGGCGCGCTCGAGGCCGCGCGCAGGAAAGCCAACGTCCGCGTGCTGCGGATCCCGCACGGCGAGGGCCGCAACAACTTCGACGCCAAGCGCGTCGGCTCGGGCCTGCTGCTGCAGACCAGCGACAACCGCGAGGTCGCGCGCGACGAACTGAAGGTCGTGACCACGCAGGCGCCCACGCCCGAGCAGCTGGACGACCTGCTGTTCGCCTGGCGCGTCGCCAAGTTCGTCAAGTCCAACGCGATCGTGTACGCGAAGGGCCTGCGCACGCTCGGCATCGGCGCCGGGCAGATGAGCCGCGTGGTCTCCGCGAAGATCGCCGGGCTCAAGGCCGAGGAGGCCGGGCTGCAGGTGGCCGGCGCGGTGATGGCCAGCGACGCCTTCTTCCCGTTCCGCGACGGCATCGACGCCGCCGCCGCCGCCGGCATCCGCGCGGTGATCCAGCCCGGCGGCTCGATGCGCGACGCCGAGGTGATCGCCGCCGCCGACGAGCACGGCATCGCCATGGTGTTCACCGGCATCCGCCACTTCCGCCACTAGCCCGCGCATGGATCTGGTTACCACGCTGAAGCTGTTCGCCGGGCTGGCGCTGCTGCTGGGCGGCGCCGAACTGCTGGTGCGCGGCGCCTCGCGCCTGGCGCTGCGGCTGGGCATGACGCCGCTGGTGATCGGCCTGACCGTGGTGGCCTTCGGCACCAGCGCGCCGGAGCTTGCGATCGGCGTCGGCGCGGCCTGGCGCGGCGAGCCGGACATCGCCCTGGGCAACGTGGTCGGCAGCAACATCGCCAACGTGCTGCTGATCCTCGGGCTGTCGGCGCTGGTCACGCCGCTGGTGGTGCAGCGGCAGCTGGTGCGGCTGGACGTGCCGGTGATGCTGGCGGTCTCGCTCGCGGTGCTGGCGATGGCGCTGGACGGGTCGATCGGCCGGTTCGACGGGCTGCTGCTGGTCGCCGCCGGGGTGGTCTACCTGGTGGCGCTGCTACGGCTGGCCAAGCGCGGCGACGACGACCTCGCCGCCGCGGCCGAGGCCGACGTGCCCGATGCCGCCACCGCGCGGAAAGCGCCGTGGTGGCGCCACGCGCTGCTGGTCGCCGGCGGCCTGGTGCTGCTGGTGGCCGGGGCGCGGTGGCTGGTGGAAGGCGCCGTCGGCATCGCCCAGCTGATGGGCCTGAGCGAGCTGGTGATCGGCCTGACCGTGGTCGCGGTCGGCACCTCGCTTCCGGAAATCGCCACCAGCCTGCTGGCGGCGATCCGCGGCGAACGCGACCTGGCGGTCGGCAACATCGTCGGCAGCAACCTGTTCAACCTGCTGTTCGTGCTCGGCGCCGCCTCGGCCATCGCGCCCGGCGGCATCGCCGTCAGCGGCGCGGCGCTGAACTTCGACCTGC
>JBKHXI010000019.1:0-3547 GCA_046566095.1 Gammaproteobacteria bacterium
GCCGCCCACCGTCCCGGTCGTGGAAAAGAGCGACCGCGCCCGGCGCGAGCAGCAGATCCCGCTGTTCCACGTCGGCGACGGCAGCGGCATCCCGCCGCTGGCGCTGCTGGACGATCCCAAGCCGCAGTCCAAGGGCTACAGCGAGGAGACGCTGGAAACCCTGTCGCGGCAGATCGAGTTCAAGCTCAAAGACTTCCGGATCGAGGCCGAGGTGGTCGGCGCCTACCCGGGGCCGGTGATCACCCGGTTCGAGATCGAGCCGGCGCCGGGCGTCAAGGTCAGCCAGATCAGCTCGCTGGACAAGGACATCGCCCGCGGGCTGTCGGTCAAGGCGGTGCGGGTGGTGGACGTGATCCCCGGCAAGTCGGTGGTGGGGCTGGAGATCCCCAACACCCACCGCGAGATGATCTGGCTCAGCGAACTGCTGCGCTCGCGCGAATACGACAAGGCCGCGAGCCCCTTGACCCTGGCCCTGGGCAAGGACATCGCCGGGCGCCCGACGGTGGCCGACCTGGCGCGCATGCCGCACTTGCTGGTCGCCGGCACCACCGGCTCGGGCAAGTCGGTCGCGGTCAACGCCATGGTCCTGAGCCTGCTGTACAAGGCCTCGGCGCGCGACGTGCGGATGCTGATGATCGACCCGAAGATGCTCGAGCTGAGCGTCTACGAAGGCATCCCGCACCTGCTGGCGCCGGTGGTCACCGACATGAAGGAGGCGGCCAACGCGCTGCGCTGGTGCGTGGCGGAGATGGAGCGGCGCTACAAGCTGATGAGCGCGGTCGGGGTGCGCAACCTGGCCGGCTTCAACAAGAAGGTCCGCGACGCCGCCGAGGCCGGCCAGCCGCTGCTGGACCCGCTGTTCAAGCCCGAGCCCGGCAGCGGCGAGGCGGCGCCGCCGCTGCAGCCGCTGCCGTTCATCGTCATCTTCGTCGACGAGTTCGCCGACATGATGATGATCGTCGGCAAGAAGGTCGAGGAACTGATCGCGCGCCTGGCGCAGAAGTCGCGCGCCGCCGGCATCCACCTGATCCTGGCCACCCAGCGCCCCTCGGTCGACGTCATCACCGGCCTGATCAAGGCCAACATCCCGACCCGGATCGCGTTCCAGGTCTCCAGCAAGATGGATTCGCGGGTGATCCTGGACCAGAGCGGCGCCGAGACCCTGCTCGGCCACGGCGACATGCTGTACCTGCCGCCGGGCACCGCGATGCCCGAACGCGTGCACGGCGCCTTCGTCTCCGACGAGGAAGTGCACCGGGTGGTGGAGCACCTCAAGCACTCGGGCGATGGACCGGACTACATCGAGGGCGTGCTCGACGAGGTGCAGACCATGGGCGAGGGCGTGGTGGTCGGCGCCACCGGCCTGCCGGAAAGCGGCGGGGCAGGGGACGAGTCCGACCCGCTGTACGACGAGGCGGTCAAGATCGTCACCGAAACCCGGCGCGCCTCGATCTCCGGCGTCCAGCGCCGGCTGAAGATCGGCTACAACCGGGCCGCGCGCCTGATCGAGGCGATGGAAGCGGCCGGCGTGGTCAGCCCGCCCGAGCACAACGGCGACCGCACGGTACTGGCGCCGCCGCCGCGCTGAGGCCGCGCCCCGCGGCGCCCATCGGTTGCGATCCGGCCGCCCCGTGCAGCCTGAACCGCCGCGGGGACGGGGCAGGGCACGTGAGCCCCTATTCAGCGTCTGCGGGCCACACTTCCCGCAGACCATCGACTAGGAGTCTGCATCCAATGCGTGCGATCCTCACGACGTTCGGCCTGGCCGCGGCACTGTTCGCCGGCGGCGCCTGGGCCCAGGCCCGCGCCGACCTCGACGCCTTCAGCCGCGGCCTGCAGGGGCTGGACGGGCGCTTCACCCAGAAAGTCTTCGACGAGCGCGGCAAGCTCAAGGAAACCTCGTCCGGACGGGTGGCGCTGTCGCGCCCGGACCGCTTCCGCTGGGAGTACACCAGGCCGTATCCGCAGCTGGTGATCGCCGACGGCGCCAAGGTCTGGGTCCACGATCCCGACCTGGAGCAGGTGACCGTGCGCAGGCAGGGCGCCGAGGAGAACAACAGCCCGCTCGCGGCGCTGCTCGACCCCGGCCAGCGCGAGAAGCGCTTCGTCATCGCCGAGGCCGGTTCCGCCGACGGGCTGCAGTGGCTGCTGTTGACTCCGCGCAATGAAGACGACGCCAGCTTCAAGACTGCGCGCCTGGGCTTCAAGGCCGGCAGCCTGCAGCGCATGCAGGTCACCGACGCGCTCGGCCAGCGCACCGACATCGCCTTCAGCGGCTGGAAGCGCAATCCGCGGTTCGCCGCCGCCACGTTCCGCTTCACCCCGCCGCCCGGGACCGACGTGATCGGCCAGTGACGGGCACGGAACCGGAGGCCAGCCGGACGGCGGGCGCAGGCCCGCCGTTTTCCGTTCCGGCGTTCGCGCCGCGTTCAGTTCCGCGGGGTGCGTGTCACGCCTCGTCGACCCGTGCGCATCGATAGTGGACCTCGACGCGGCGATGCCCCGCCGCACCCCCGGAGTGACCACGCCATGCGCCGTACCAGCCTCGCCACCGCACTCGTCCTGGCCTGCGCGCTGGGCGCCAGCGCGATCGCCGCGCAGCAGGCGGCGAGCCGTTCCGGGGCAGGCGTGCAGGCGCAGGCGAGGGCGGACGCCGCCACGCCCGCGGCCGATGCGCTCGCGGTCCAGGTGCAGGACGCGGCCGCCGCGGCGGTGATCGCCGCGCTGCGCGCCCAGTTCCGGCAGCGCGACATCGAGCTGCGCATCGACGCGTTGCACGGCGAGGAGGTCAGCCTGCGCGACATGCAGCTCGACGGCCAGGGCCGGATCCGGATCGAAGGTTCGCAGGCCTGGCTGCCGGTGCGCTTCCAGGCGCTGTACGACACCGCCACCGCCACCGTGCTCAGCCCGGCGGTCAGCCTGGACCGCGGCAGCGCCGCGGCGGTGCAGGATGCGCAGCTGCCGGCCGGCTCGCTGGACGCGGCGGTGACCCGGCTGCTGGCCGCGGAATTCGATTCGCAGCAAGTGGAGTTCGACCTCGCCGCCGCCCGCGTCACCGGCGGCGACGCGCGCTACGCGCTGGTCGAGGGCGGCGGCGTGGCCAGCTTCGCGGGCGAAGGCGAGGCCCCGGTCCGGCTGCAGGCCGTGTACGACCGCCAGCAGCAGGCCTGGGTGCGGGTCGACTACCGGATGGACGGCGAGTCCTTCGAGCGCGGCGCCGCGGACTACGTCGCCCTGCGCTGAGCGCGCAGCAGCGAAGCGGCCGCGGTCGTCCCGCCGCCGCTATGATGCGAGTCCGTCCCCCGGCCTGCCTGCCCCGTGCCGCGACGCGCTCCCGACATCAGCCGAACCCCTGCGGACCTGCTCGCGGCCGACGCCGCGGTGCAGCAGGCCCTGCGCCCGCTCGCCGAACGCATGCGTCCGCGCACGCTCGAGGAGATGGTCGGCCAGCGCCGGCTGCTGGCGCCGGGCTCGGCGCTGCGCCGCGCGATCGAGTCCGGCAACGTCCATTCGATGATCCTCTGGGGGCCGCCCGGCTGCGGCAAGA
>JBKHXI010000020.1:0-3855 GCA_046566095.1 Gammaproteobacteria bacterium
GGTCGCCGGCTTCCAGGTGGAAGTCGACGTCGTGGAGGATCCGGGCCGCCTGCGCGGCTTCCGTAGGAGCGCCCCTTGGGCGCGATGCCGCGCCGCCCGATTCCGGCATCGATCCATCGCGGGCAAGGCCCGCTCCTACGGGGGTGCGGTAACCACAGTCGGCCTCGCGCAGCTGCAGCAGGGAGTTGGGGATCTTCGCCGGCGCGGGGAACTCGATCCGCAACGATCGCTCCGCGCGCACCGCCTCGGTGCCGGCGAGCTTGGCCAGGCGCTTGATGCGGGACTGCGCCTGGCGCGCCTTGTTGGCCTGGGCCCTGAAGCGGTCGATGAAGCTTTGCAGGTGGGCGCGCTCGGCCTGTTCCTTCTCGAACATGGCCTGCTGCTGGTGCAGGTGCTCGGCGCGCTGGCGCTCGAACGCGGTGTAGTCGCCCGTGTACAGCTTCGCCCGGCCCTCGTGCAGGTGCAGGGTGTGGGTGGCGATGTTGTCGAGGAACTCCCGGTCGTGGCTGATCACCAGCGCGGTGCCGTCGTAGCGGCGCAGCCAGTCCTCCAGCCAGACCACCGCATCGAGGTCCAGGTGGTTGGTGGGCTCGTCGAGCAGCAGCAGGTCGCTGGGCGTCATCAGCGCACGGGCGACGTTCAGTCGCACCCGCCAGCCGCCGGAGAACCCGGAAACCGGTTTCCCGTGGGTTTCGGCGGGGAAGCCGAGCCCGTGCAGCAGCTTGCCGGCGCGCGCTTCGGCGTCGTAGCCACCGACCTCCTCCAGCCGGTGGTGAGCCTCGGCCACCGCCTCCCAATCCTCGGCTTCCACCGCGGCGGCCTCGGCGCGGACCGCGTCGTGCACGGCCTTGTCGCCCGACAGCACGAAGTCCAGCGCCGAATCCGGCAGCGACGGCGTTTCCTGGGCCACCCAGGCGATCCGCGCCTTGCCGGGAAGATCGAGGTCGCCGCGGTCGGGCTCCAGTTCGCCCATCAGCGCCGCGAACAGGCTCGACTTGCCGGTGCCGTTGCGCCCGACCACGCCTACCCGCCAGCCGGCGTGCAGGGCCAGGTCGACGTCGGACAGCAGCAGCCGTTCGCCCCGGCGCAGGGCGAAATTTCGGAAAGAGATCATGAGGCGCGGATTCTAGCAACGGCGCCCCGAACGGGCCGGCCACCAGGGCGCCATCGGCGGATCATCCGCATCTCGAGAACCTCGCGGACGCGCCATGAGGTGCGAACCGCTTGGGCTTCGATTGTTCAAGATACTTGACGATTTTGTTATGAATATGTTAATGGAGCCTTACCCCCGACGCTCGCCTATTGGA
Source organism: Gammaproteobacteria bacterium (assembly GCA_046566095.1). Taxonomy (GTDB): domain Bacteria; phylum Pseudomonadota; class Gammaproteobacteria; order Xanthomonadales; family Xanthomonadaceae; genus CAMPJU01. The sequence continues at coordinate 1,308 of JBKHXI010000020.1, forward strand.
CCCACCATGCGCCGCAATCCCCTCGTGTTCGCCGTGCTGGCCGTTCTTGCGGGCCAGACCGCCCTCGCCCAGACCCCGCCGCCGGAAGATTCCGGGCAACGCAGCGATGCCCGTACCCTCGACACCGTGGTCGTGACCGGCACCCGGGTCGCCGACCGCACGGTGGCCGAATCGCAGTCGCCGATCGACGTCATCACTCCGGAACTGCTGCAGTCCACGGGCACGACCGAACTGGCCACCGCGCTGTCGCGCGTCCTGCCGTCGCTGAACTTCCCGCGCCTGGCGATCGCCGACGGCTCCGATGCGGTCCGTCCGGCGCAGCTGCGCGGACTGTCGCCCGACCACACGCTGGTGCTGGTCAACGGCAAGCGTTACCACACCGGCGCACTGGTCAACGTCAACGGCACCCAGGGCCGCAGTTCGTCGCCCGTCGACCTCAACACGATCCCGATCGCCGCGATCGCGCGCATCGAAGTGCTGCGCGACGGCGCCTCGGCCCAGTACGGCTCCGACGCCATCGCCGGCGTGATCAACATCGTGCTCAAGGGCGCGGACCGCGGCGGCAACCTGAGCGCGCGCTACGGCCAGTACAGCGCCGGCGACGGCCAGCAGTACGACGTGCTCGCCGACGGCGGCTTCAAGCTCGGCAGCGACGGCTTCGTCCACCTCGCCGCCCAGGCCGGCCACCAGGACCAGACCAACCGCGCGCGGCCGTTCATCGGCACCCCCACCGCGACTTCCCCGCCGCTGGGACGGGTGGTGCAGCGCCAGGGCGATCCGGAGGTCGACAGCTATTCGGCCAGCTACAACGCGCAGTTCCCGGTCGACGACGTGGTGACGTTCTATTCCTACGGCATCCACACCAAGCGCGACACGCTCTCGAACGGCTTCTTCCGCCCTGCCGGGGACGCGCGCAACATCCCGTCGATCTACCCCGACGGCTTCCTGCCGCAGATCAACAACGTCTCGCGCGACTACGGCTTCTCGGGCGGCCTGCGCACGTATACCACCGGCGGCACCAACATCGACTTCAGCTATACCTACGGCTCGAGCGAACTGACCTTCGATGTGCTCAACAGCCTGAACCGCAGCCTCGGGCCGACCTCGCCGACCGAGTTCTACGCCGGCGCGCTCGAAGTCCGGCAGCACGTGCTCAACCTGGACCTCAACAAGCTGGTCGAGTGGGGCCTGCCCTATCCGCTGACCCTGTCCTGGGGCGCGGAGTGGCGCGGAGACGTGTTCGAGCAGTCGCCGGGCGAACCGGCGTCGTTCGCGCTCGGGCCGTTCGCCAACATCCCCGGCTCGCAGGTGTTCGCCGGCTTCAAGCCGCAGAACAGCGGCGAATTCGACCGCCACAACTTCTCCCTCTACGCCGGTCTCGAGGGCGATCTCGGCGATCGCTTCTCCGCCGGCGTCGCGGCACGCTACGAGAACTACAGCGATTTCGGCACCACCCTTTCCGGCAAGGTTTCGGCCCGCTACGCCTTCACCGACAAGGTGGCGCTGCGTGGAACCGTCTCCACGGGGTTCCGTGCGCCGTCCCTGCAGCAGCAGTTCTTCTCCTCGACGGCGACCAACTTCATCGGCGGCGTTCCGTTCGACATCGTCACCTTCCGGGTCACCGACCCGGCAGGCATCGCCCTGGGCGCCGAACCGCTGCGCCCGGAGGAATCGACCAACTTCAGCCTCGGCCTGGTGCTGCAGCCGCTCGACCAGCTGTACATCACCATCGACGCCTACCGGATCGAAATCGACGACCGCATCACCCTGTCGGAGAACCTGGTCAGCGCGGCGGTGCGCACCTTCCTCAACAACAACGGCTTCCCCGGTATCGGCGGCGGGCGCTATTTCACCAATGCCATCGACACCACCAGCGACGGCATCGACCTGGTCGGCAGCTACGGCTGGAAGCTCGGATCCGGCACACTGGACCTGACGGCCGGCTACAACTACACCAGGACCGCCATCGACCGGGTCGCGCCCAACCCGCCCACGCTCGCCGCGATCGACCCCAATGCCGTGCGCTTCGGGCGGGTCGAAATCGGCCGCTTCGAGGTCGGGGCGCCGCGCGACAAGTTCCTGCTGGGCGGGGTGTGGACCTCGGGCGCCTGGGAATTCAGCGCCAACGCCACCCGCTACGGCGAGATCACCATCCGCAACGCCAACCCGGCGCAGGACCAGACCTTCGAACCGAAGTGGACGGTGGACCTGGCCGCGTCCTACCGCCTCGGCGGCTGGCGCTTCACCCTCGGCGGCGACAACGTGTTCGACGAATATCCGGACGAGAACATCTTCGCCAACTCCACCGGCGGCCAGTTCCCGTACGCCAGCAGTGCGGCACCGTTCGGCTTCAACGGCGCCTTCGTGTACGTGAAGGCGGGCTACTCGTGGTGACGTCGCCGCAGGCGCGCGGAAGCTGCGCCGCCATCTGACGCACCCCCATCGCCCCCGGATCAAGTCCGGGGCAGGCTCTTCGGGCACTGTCCGGCCCTCCGGCGTAGCCTCCGGGCGCTCTTCGGCGCGCGAGCCGGTGGCTCGCAAGCGCGCC
>JBKHXI010000021.1:0-7508 GCA_046566095.1 Gammaproteobacteria bacterium
TGCGCGCGCCAGGCCCGCTGGCCGGATTCGAACGCCGCCTGGGCCGCCGCCTCTCGCGCGGCGGCGGCCTCGTCGCCGGCATCGGGAGTGCGCTGGCAGGCCATCGGCCCAGCGTACATCAGCGCCAGCGCCATGAGCAGCGCCGTGTTCGGATGCCGGCCCGGAAAACCGCTACGCGGCGCTCCGCAGCCGCGCGCCGGGTCCACGCTCAGCGTCCCCTCAGGAACCATTTGTCGATCTCCGCCAGCGGAAAACGCGCCCAGGTCGGGCGGCCGTGGTTGCACTGCCCGGAGCGTTCGGTCGCTTCCATCTCGCGCAGCAATGCGTCCATTTCCGGCAGGCTCAGGCGCCGGTTGGCGCGCACCGCGCCGTGGCAGGCCATGGTCGCCAGCAGTTCGTCGCGCGCCTGCGCCACCCGCCGCGAGGCGCCGTGTTCGCGCAGGTCGGCGAGCACGTCGCGCAGCAGGCCCTCGACGTCGCCCTGGGCCAGCAGCGCCGGCACCGCGCGCAGCAGCAGCGACTGCGGCCCGGCGCGGTCGACCTCGAAGCCGAGTTCGACCAGGGTCTGCGCCTCGCGCTCGGCGACCTCCGCCTCGCGCTCGGAGACCGCGACCGTGGCCGGCACCAGCAGCGGCTGCCGGCGCAGGCCCTCGCCGTCGTGGGCGGCCTTGAGCTTCTCGTAGCCGATGCGCTCGTGCGCGGCGTGCATGTCGACCACCACCAGCCCTTCCGCGCTTTCGGCCAGGATGTAGATGCCGTGCAGCTGGGCCAGCGCGTGGCCGAGCGGCGGCAGGGTCGCCTCCCCGGTTTCGGGCAGCGCCGGGAGCGGCGCCGGACCGCCGTCGTCGGCCGTGTCGCGGCCGCCGTAGAGCGCGGCGTAACCGGCCAGCGCCTCGGCCACCGCGCCGCGCCCCGGCGCCGGCTGCAGCCCGAGCGGCGACTGCGGGGAGAAGCCCGCCGCGCGTCCCGCATCCGCCGGCGCAGCCGCGGCGGCGCGTGCAGGCTGCATGCCGGCCCGGGTTTCCGCCAGCGCCTGCTGCAGGGTGCGGTAGACGAAGTCGTGCACCAGCCTCGCATCGCGGAAGCGCACCTCGTGCTTGGCCGGGTGCACGTTGACGTCCACCCGGCGTGGATCCAGTTCCAGGAACAGCACGTAGGCCGGGTGGCGGCCGTGGAACAGCACGTCCGCGTAGGCCTGCCGGACCGCGTGCGCGACACTGCGGTCGCGCACGCTGCGGCCGTTGGCGTACAGGTACTGCTGGTCGGCGCCGGCGCGGCTGTAGGCCGGGCGCGCGATCCATCCGTGCAGGCGCAGGCCGGCGCCGGCATGGTCCACGCGCAGCGCGTTTTCCGCGAACCCGCCGCCGAGCGCCTCCTCCAGCCGTCGCAGCGGCAGGGCCCCGGCCGCGTCGGCGAGGTCGGCGTCCCGCGCCTGCCAGCGTCGCAGCGGACGGCCGTTGTGCGAAACCCGCAGCTCCACGTCCGGGCGCGCCAGCGCCAGCGAGCGCAGCCATTCCTCGACGTGGCCCAGCTCGGTGCGCTCGGCGCGCAGGAACTTGCGCCGCGCCGGCACGTTGAAGAACAGCTCGCGCACCTCGACCGTGGTGCCGCGCGGGTGCGCGCCGGGCAGCACCTCGCCCACGCGCCCGCCCTCGACCGCGAGCGTGGCGCCGTGGCGCTCGCCTTCGCGGCGCGAACCGAGCGTGAACCGGCTCACCGAGGCGATCGACGGCAGCGCCTCGCCGCGGAAGCCCAGCGTGGCCACGCCCTCCAGGTCCTCGAGCGAGGCGATCTTGCTGGTGGCGTGGCGCGCGACCGCCAGCGGCAGTTCCGCGGCGGCGATCCCGGCGCCGTCGTCGCGCACCCGGACCAGGCGGATGCCGCCCTCCTCCAGGTCGATGTCGATCCGGCGCGCGCCGGCGTCCAGCGCGTTCTCCACCAGTTCCTTGACCACCGAGGCCGGGCGCTCCACGACCTCGCCGGCGGCGATCTGGTTGACCAGGATTTCGGGCAGCTGCTGGATGGGCACGGAGGGCCGGCGCTTGCCGCGCGCTCGAGTCTTCGGGAACGGACCCCATCTTAGGCGGTCGCCGCCGCCGGCGTCGCGCTTCGCTCAGGGGCTGCCGCCCGCGCTCGCACCGCCCTCGGCCGCCGCCGCGCGCGCGGCGAACAGCGTGCCCGGCGGCGGCTGCCGGGTGAAGTAGCCGGTCACGCCATCGAGCACGGCCCCGGCGATCATGCGCTGGAACGCCGGGTCGGCCAGCCGGCGTTCCTCTTCCGGATTGGAGATGAAGGCGGTCTCCACCAGCATCGCCGGCATGTCCGAGGTGCGCAGCACCGCGAAGTTGGCGCGCTCGACCTGGCGCTTGTGCACGTTGCCGACGCGATGCAGGCCGGCCAGCACCTGCGCGGCGGCGTCCTCGGAGGCCTTCATGTTGCCGCTCTGGGTCAGGTCGAGCAGCACCGAGGTCAGGGTATGGTCGGCGGCCGGCAGGCGCGCGCCGCCGATCAGGTCGGCCGCGTTCTCCTTTTCCGCCAGCCAGCGGGCGCGCTGCGATGAGGCGCCCTTGAGCGAGAGCACGTACACCGAGGAGCCCTTGGCGTTGCGGTTCTCGGCGCCGTCGGCGTGGATCGAGATGAACATGTCGGCGCCGGCCCGGCGCGCCATCCGCGAACGCTCGTGCAGCGGGATGAAGACGTCGCGGTCGCGGACCAGGTAGGCCTTCAGGCCCGGGGTCGCGTCGACCTGGCGCGCCAGTTCGCGGGCGATCGCGAGGTTGACGTCCTTCTCGCGGTGGCCGCCCAGGCCGATGGCGCCCGGATCCTGGCCGCCGTGGCCGGCGTCGATGGCGATCAGCAGCGGCCGCATCGGCCCGCGCAGATCCTGCAGGCTGCGCGCGGGCGCAGCCGGCGGCGGCGCGGCGGCGGCAGCGGCAACCGGCGGATCCGCCGGAGCGGCGGCGGGCGCCATGGGCCGCGGCTGCAGCGCGGCCCGGGCCGGGCCCGGGGGCTGCGGGGCCGTCCGCAATGCGGGCAGGCTGGCGATCAGGCGCGAGGTCGCGTCCGCCGAGGACGCGGCCGGATCGGCGCCGCCCGCCTGCGCCGCCGCGGCGTCCGCATCCGGCAGGCCGGCGAGGATGGCGCGGGCCCGCGCGGTTTCGTCGCCCGTGGCCGGCACGCCGGATACGGCGGGCGCAGCGGCAGCGGCGGCCCGGGTACCGGCGGCGGCCAGCGGATCGCCGTCCCCCGGCCACTCCAGCACCAGGCGCGCGCCCTCGGGCGCGGGTTCCAGGCGCGGTGCGAGCGCCGCCACCGGGGCGGCCAGGTCGAACACGATCCGGGTGGTGCCCGGCACCGGCTGGCCGCTGCGCACCGCGCGCACGATGCCCTTGCCCGCGGGCAGCACGGCAGCGCGCGAAAGAGCGACGCCGGGCAGGTCCACCACCAGCCGGTCCGGTGAGCTGAGCGAGAGCAGGCTGTAGCCCGCCGGGGCGTCGAGCAGGAGTTCGGCGCGGGTGCCCGTGGCGCCGGTATCCAGCCGCAAGCCCTTGATTTCGGAGGCCTGCACCAGCTGGCAGCAGATCGCGACCGGCAGCGCGATGCCGAGCAGGAGGCGCTGCAGGAGGGTCGCGCTCACTCGCATGCGCCCGATTCAAGCACCATCACCCGGGAATTACAAGCGCTTTTTCCTTGCGAATCCGGGGCCTGTAGGCACTTCCTGTCACTGCGATGGAGAAAGTGCCCGCAAGTCGGGTTCCTGAACGAGGCGCGCCAGCCAGTCGCGCCCGGCCGGGGATGCGGCCGACAGCGCGGCCCGGCGGCCGTCGCCGTCCAGGGCGAGCGCGATCCGCAGGTCGGCGCCGGGCAGCCCGCGCCCGCCCCGCTCGGGCCACTCCACCAGCCACAGCACCACCCCCGCCTCGTCCAGGGCGAGGAATTCCAGCTCGGCGGCATCGCCGATGCGGTACAGGTCCAGGTGCAGGGCCTCGCCCTGCGGCAGCGGGTAACGCTCGACCAGGGTGTAGGTCGGGCTGCGGATCGCGCCGGTCACCCCCTTCGCCCGCAACCAGGCCCGGGCCAGGGTGGATTTCCCGGCGCCCAGACCGCCCTGCAGGTGGACGACCGCCGGCGCCGGCGCGGTCGCCGCGAGCAGGGCGCCGAGGGCTTCGGTGGCGGCCGGGTCGGCCAGCCGCAGCGCCAAGGCGTCGAACGGGGCTGCCGGCATGTTCACGACTGCCCGGGATTGGCCAGGCGCCGCAGCCAGGGCAGCAGGTCCGAAGCCAGCAGGCCGCGCCCGCCGGCCTCGGCCGCGGCGCGGTCGCCGGCGAGAGCGTGCAGCAGGGCGCCGGCGCTGGCCGCCGCGTAGCCGGGCAGGCCCTGGCCGCGCAGGCCGGCCACCACCCCGGTCAGCAGGTCGCCCATGCCGCCGGAGGCCATGCCCGGGTTGCCCGCGTCCACCACGCGGCCGCGCTCTCCCGGGGCGAAGACCAGGGTGCCGGCGCCCTTGAGCACGACGATCGCGCCATAGCGCTCGCACAGGGCGCGCGCCGCGCCGAAGCGGTCGGCCTGCACGGCTGCGGTGTCGCAGTCCAGCAGGCGCGCGGCCTCGCCCGGGTGCGGGGTGAGGATCGAACCCGGCGCCAGCGCACGCGGGCCGCGCGCCAGCAGGCTGAGCGCGTCGGCGTCGAGCACCAGCGGCTTACCCGATGCCAGCGCGGCCGCGAACAGCACCCGCCCCCACGGCTGCAGGCCGAGGCCGGGGCCGAGCGCCACCACGTCGGCGCGTTCGAGCGGCGCATGGATGTCGGCGGCGCGCTCGACCGCGAGCGCCATCGCCTCGGGCCGGCGCACCAGCAGCATGCCGACGTGGGCCTCGCGGGTGGCGACCTCGACCAGCCCGGCCCCGCAGCGCAGCGCCGCCTCCGCGCACAAGGCGATGGCGCCGCCATGGCCGAGGTCCCCGCCGATGCACAGCACCCGGCCGAACAGGCCCTTGTGGACGTCGCGCGGGCGCGGCGGCAACGCCTGCAGCAGCGAGGGCGCGGCCAGCAGCTCGGCCACCGGCGACGCGGCCCCGTAGGCGGCCTCGTCGACGTCCAGCGGCGCCAGTTCGAGCACGCCGGCCAGGTCCAGCGCCGGTCCGGTGCGCAGGCCCGCCTTGGCGGCGATGAACTCGACCGTGCGCGCGGCCCGCACCGCCGCGCCCGGCGCGCTGCCGCGCTCGGCGTCGAGCCCGCTGGGCACGTCCAGCGCCAGCACCGGCGCGGGATGGGCGTCGATCGCGGCGATCAATCCGGCCGCGTCCGCTTCCGGCGCCCGGTCCAGGCCGATGCCGAACAGCGCGTCCACCACCAGGTCGGCGGCCGGCAGCGCGCCGGCGAACTGCGCCGGGCGCACGCCGCGGGCGGCGCAGTCGGCGGCGGCGCGCTGCGCCAGTGCGCTGCGCGGGGCCTGCCCGGGCAGGTGCAGCAGGCGCACGTCGCGCCCGGAATCCAGGGCGTAGCGCGCCAGCACGTAGCCGTCGCCACCGTTGTTGCCCGGCCCGCAGACCACCACGATGCGCTGCGCCTGCGGCCAGTGGCGCAGGGCCTGGCGCCAGGCGGCGCGGCCGGCCCGGCGCATCAGTTCGAAGCCGTCGCCGCCCAGGGCTTCGACCGCGCGCGCCTCGATCGCGCGCAGGCCGGCGACGTCGTACAGCGCCGGCGCCGTCCGCAGGGGTCGCGACGACATCGCCGGTGCCGCGGCGGCTTGCCCGGCGGGCGCGGAAAAGGCGGACATGCGGCGATTCTATACTCGCGCCATGACCGCCCCCGCGCCCCGACGCGGCGCCCGCGCGCCGGGTCACGATTCCGACCGCGCCGTCGCGCCCGACCCGGCGGCGCTGGCCCTGCGGGTCAAGGCGCTGGCCGGCGAGCTGGGCTTCCAGCGCTGCGGCATCGCCGGGATCGAGCTGGGCGAGGACGAGGCGCACCTGCGCGACTGGCTGGCGCGCGGGCTGTACGGCTCGATGGACTGGATGGCGCGCCACGGCGACAGGCGCGCGCGGCCGGCGCAGCTGGTGCCCGGCACGCTGCGGGTGGTGTCGGTCGGGCTGGACTACGGCCAGGATGCGGACGCGGCCTGGGCCAACCTGGCCGACGGCGAGCGCGCCTACGTCGCCCGCTACGCGCTGGGCCGCGACTACCACAAGCTGATGCGGGCGCGGCTGCAGAGGCTGGCCGACCGCATCGCCGCCGAGGTCGGTCCGTTCGGGCACCGGGTGTTCGTGGATTCGGCGCCGGTGCTCGAGCGCGCGCTGGCGCGCAACGCGGGGCTGGGCTGGATCGGCAAGCACACCTGCCTGATCGACAAGGACGGCGGCTCCTGGTTCTTTCTCGGCGAGATCTACCTGGACCTGCCGCTGCCGGTGGACGCGCCGGCCAGCGCGCACTGCGGCAGCTGCAGGCGCTGCATCGACATCTGCCCGACCGCGGCGATCGTGGCGCCCTACCGGCTCGATGCGCGCCGCTGCATTTCCTACCTCACCATCGAGCACGAGGGTCCGATCCCGGAGGAGCTGCGCGCGCCGATCGGCAACCGGATCTTCGGCTGCGACGACTGCCAGCTGGTCTGCCCCTGGAACAAGTTCGCGCGCCGCACGGACGAGCCGGACTTCCGCGCCCGCAACGGCCTGGACCGCGCCGGCCTGGCCGAGCTGTTCGCCTGGGAGGAGGACGAGTTCCTGCGCCGCACCGAGGGCTCGGCGATCCGCCGCAGCGGGCATCGCCGCTGGCTGCGCAACATCGCGGTGGCGCTGGGCAACGCGCCCACCACGCCAGAGGTCGTTGCCGCGCTGCGATCGCGCGCCAGCCATCCGGACGACATGATCCGCGAGCACGTGGCCTGGGCTCTCGCCCGCCATGGGATTTCCTGAGCCGCGGCCGCGAATCTTCGGAAGACGCCTGCGCGCCTGCAGCAGCCTCCGCCGCGCTGCGCCCCCCTCCACCGCCGCTGTCATTCCGAACGCAGTAAGGAATCCGCTTGCCGCTGGTGGATTCGCGGGCTTGCGGACCGTCGCTGCGGCCTGGTGGCCGGAATTCGCTTTTCCCTCGGTCAGGGCATCGTGCCCTGACTCGGGCGCTGGCCATCCATGGCCAGCTTGTCGCGAACACCGGCCACCAGGCCGCAGCTCGCGGGTGCGGTAGGTAAGACCGCTTCGCTCGACCATCCGAAGAGCCGATCTTGAAGTCGGCTGCGGCGTCCGGTGGGCAGGGGATTGCGGAGCAGCGAACACGGATGTTCGCGCCCGCCTGAACGCCATGGATGGTGATACCGCGGGCGGAGCAATCCCCTGCCCGCCGGACGCCGTCGATCCGGAGCCCCCAATGCCGCCGATCCGGATCCCAAGCGCCGTCAGCCAGAAGCCTGCGGGCGCACGGCACGCATCGAAAGTGTCGATGCCGACTGACCTTGCGCTTCAGCGTGCGCGCAGTCTGGATACCAGCGTGCGCGTGATCGGGTCGTCCGCT
>JBKHXI010000022.1:0-38808 GCA_046566095.1 Gammaproteobacteria bacterium
CTGCACGCGCTGCGCGAGGCCGGCGCGGCCGAGGCGGTGCTGCGCCAGGCGGTGATGATGCGCGGGCGCATGGTGCACTTCGCCGACGGCAGCCAGCAGCTGCAGCGCTACGGCCGCGACGACAGCGAGGTGATCTGGTCGGTCAGCCGCGCCGAGCTCAACATCGTCCTGCTCGATGCCGCCGAGGCGGCCGGCGCGCGCCTGCACTTCGACCGGCGGCTGGACGCGGTGGACTTCGACGCGCGTACCGCGCGCTTCGTCGACGACCGCGACGGCGACGTGCACGCGCACGGCTTCGCCGCCCTGCTCGGCGCCGACGGCGCCGGCTCGGCGCTGCGCGCGGCGATGGCGTCGCGGGCCGACCTCGGCGAGCGCCAGGCGCCGCTCGGCCACGGCTACAAGGAACTGGAGATCCCGCCGGCGGCCGACGGCGGCTTCCGGATCGAGCCCAACGCCCTGCACATCTGGCCGCGCGGCGGCTACATGTGCATCGCCCTGCCCAACGACGAGCGCACCTTCACCGTCACCCTGTTCCTGCCCAACACCGGCGACCCCGCCACCGGCACGCCCGGCTTCGACCGGGTGCGCGACGGCGCCGACGCGCGCGCCCTGTTCGCGCGCGACTTCCCCGACGCGCTGCCGCTGATCCCGGACCTGGAGGCGGACTTCGAGCGCAACCCTGTCGGCGCGCTCGGCACCCTGTACCTGGACCGCTGGCACCTGGGCGGCGACGCCGTGCTGCTCGGCGACGCCGCGCACGCGATGGTGCCGTTCCACGGCCAGGGCATGAACTGCGCGTTCGAGGACTGCACCGCGCTGGCCCGGCACCTGGCCGCGGCGCCGGACCCGGCCGCCGCCTTCGCCGCATTCGAGGCCGAGCGCCTGCCCAATGCGCTGGCGATCCAGGCGATGGCGCTGGAGAACTACGTGGAGATGCGCGACCGGGTCGACGACGCCGACTACCTGCTGCAGCGCGCGCTGGAGCGGGCACTGGCCGAACGCCACCCCGACCGCTTCGTGCCGCGCTACGCGATGGTCACGTTCCGCCGCATCCCCTACGCCACCGCCTACGCGCGCGGCCGCATCCAGCGCGAACTGCTGGAGGAAGCGACCCGCGGCCGCGACTCGCTGGACGACATCGACCGCGCCCGGCTGGATGCGGAGGTCGTGCGCCGGCTCGAGCCGCTGCCTTCCATCTGACCGTACTACCCTGTCGTCCCGAGCGCAGCGAGCAACCTGCTGTTTCCCGGAGTGCCACAAGCAGGTCCCTCGCTGCGCTCGGGACGACAACCCATGGACCAGGCCATGTCCGCCAGCTTCCTGTTCTACGATCTGGAGACCTTCGGCACCGATCCGCGCACCAGCCGGATCGCGCAGTTCGCCGCGATCCGGACCGACGAGCGCCTGCGCGAGACCGAGGCTCCGATCGACTTCCTGGTGCGCCCGGCCGACGACCTGCTGCCCTCCCCCGCCGCCACCCTGGTGACCGGCATCACCCCGCAGCGGGCCCTGCGCGAGGGCGTCCACGAGGCCGAGGCCTTCGCCCGGATCCACGAGGCGATGTCCCGGCCCGGGACCTGCAGCCTCGGTTACAACTCGCTGCGCTTCGACGACGAGTTCGTCCGCCACGGCCTGTTCCGCAACTTCTTCGAGCCCTACGAGCGCGAATGGCGCGGCGGCAACTGCCGCTGGGACCTGCTCGACGCGCTGCGGCTGATGCACGCGCTGCGGCCGGAGGGCATCGCATGGCCGCAGCGCGCGGACGGCGGCGGCACCAGCTTCCGGCTCGAGCACCTGGCCGAGGCCAACGGAGTGCGCCACGGCGCCGCGCACGAGGCATTGTCCGACGTGCGCGCGCTGATCGGCCTGGCCCGCCTGTTCCGCAGCGCGCAGCCCAGGCTCTGGGACTACGCCCTGCAGCTGCGCGACAAGCGCCATTGCGGCGGGCTCCTGGACGTCGCCGGCATGGCGCCGGTGCTGCACGTCTCGCACCGCTACCCGGCCGCGCGCCGGTGCGCCGCGCCGGTGGTGCCGCTGGCACGGCACCCGAGGATCGACAGCCGGGTGATCGTGCTCGACCTGGACGCCGAACCGGACGCGCTGCTGGACCTGGACGCGCAGGACATCGCCGACCGCCTGTACGTGCGTGCCGCCGACCTGCCCGAGGGTGAGTCGCGGGTACCGCTGAAGGAGGTGCACCTGAACCGCTGCCCGGCGATCGTGCCCTGGCAGCACCTGCGCGACGAGGACTTCCAGCGGCTCGGCATCGATCCGGCCGCGGTCGAACGCCGGGTCGCGCGCCTGCGCGCCGCGGGGCCCGCGCTGGCCGAGAAGGTGCGCCGGGTGTTCGCCGCCGAAGCGCCGCGGGATCCCGGCGACGTGGACGGCTCGCTGTACGCCGGCTTCCTCGGCGACGCCGACAGGCGCCGGCTGGCGCAGGTGCGGGCGACCCCGCCGCAGCTGCTCGGCGCCCGCGACTTCGGCTTCGCCGACCCGCGCCTGCCCGAACTGCTGCTGCGCTACCGGGCCCGCAACTGGCCCGATTCGCTGCGCGCGGACGAGCGCGCCCGCTGGGACGACTACCGCCGGCGCCGGCTGGAAGGCGACGACCGCGAGCTGGCCGAATACGGCTTCTCACGCTACGAGGCGGAACTGGCGGCGCTGCGCCAGGCGCATGCCGGCGACGGCGCGCGACTGGCGCTGCTGGACCAGCTCGAGGCCTGGGGCCGCGACCTGCGCGCCGGCCTGGCCTGAGCATCGCGGGCAAGGCCCGCTCCTACACAAACCCGGATCCGCAGGCGCGCCCCTTGAGCGCGATACGCAACGCCGTGACCCGTAGGAGCGTCCCTTGGGCGCGATGCCCGCGCCCTGTGGATCGCCGGGAACGCCATCGCGGACAAGGCCCGCTCCTACGCGGAGGCAGGCCGCCCCGCAGGAGCTCCCTTGGGCGCGATGCCCGGCATGCACCGTTCCGCCACGCGCATGCGCAGCGCGCTCCGCGGCCGGCCTTCCGGTGTGCGGCTTGCCAGCCCCGCATCCGGCCGGTAGCGTCGTACCGGTCCGCTGCATCGGCACCCCACGTCCATCGCGATGACGACGTATTTCTCCGAAGGCGCATTCGCGTTCCTGCGCGGCCTGGCCCGCCACAACGAGCGCGCCTGGTTCCTGGCCCACAAGGCCGACTACGAGGCGCAGGTGCGCGCGCCGTTCCAGCGGCTGCTGGCCGACCTGCAGCCGGCCCTGGCCGCGATCAGCCCGCAGTACCGGGCCGATCCGAAACCGCTCGGCGGCTCGCTGTTCCGGATCCAGCGCGACGTCCGCTTCGCCGGCGACAAGGCGCCGTACAAGCCCTGGCAGGGCGCCCGGCTGTTCCACGCGCGCCGGCGCGAACGGCCCTCGCCCTCGTTCTACATCCACCTGCAGCCGGGCCATTGCTTCGTCGGCGCCGGGCTGTGGCGTCCGGACACGGCGACGCAACGCCGGGTCCGCCAGTTCATCGTCGACAATCCCGCCGGCTGGAAGGCGGCGGCGCATGCGCCGGCGTTCCGGCGCCGCTACCGGCGTGAGGCTTCGGACATGCTGGTGCGGCCGCCGCGCGGCCTTCCCGCCGACTTCGCCTTCGCCGACGACCTGCGGCACCGCAACTTCGTCGCCAGCCGCGGCCTCGAGGATGCGCTGTTCGCCGGCCCGCGGCTGCGTCAGGTCCTGGAACGCGACCTCGCCGCGCTGGCCCCGTTCGTCGATTACCTGTGCGCCGCCCTCGACCTGGAGTTCTGACATGCGCCTGTCCCCGCGCGGCTGGATCGCGCTCTCGCTCGCCGTACTGCTCGCGCTCGGCGCCTGGGTGGCCAGCGGCCCCTGGCGCACCGTGCATGGGATCCGCGAGGCGGTGGTGGCGCAGGACGCGCGCGCCCTGTCGCGGCACGTGGACTTCCCGGCGTTGCGCGCCAGCCTCAAGGCCCAGCTCAACGACCAGCTGGTGCGTCAGGCCGGCATCGACGCGCAGTCGGGCCTGTTCGGCGCCCTGATGCTGCGGGTCGCCGGGGGGCTGGTCGACGCGGCGGTCGAGACCATGGTCACGCCGCTGGGCCTGGGCGCGCTGATGGAAGGCCGCAAGGTCTGGAACAACGTGCTCCGCGAAGGCGTCGGCGCCCCGCCGCGGCCGGCGACCGAGCCCCTGGCCGGGCCGGAATACCGGATCGAATCGCTGTCGCGGGTGACCGCCACCGTGCCCGACGAACAGGGCCGGCCGCTGGTGTTCGTGCTCACCCGCCAGGGCCTGCGCTGGCGCCTGAGCGACGTGCGCCTGCCGCTGCGCCCCACCGCCGACGGGAATGGAAACGGCTCCTGAACGGGGCGCGGGCTGCGGCCTTGAAATCCGCCGCCACGTCGGCATATGGCGGTCGGCTACCGGGGCCGTCGCGCTCCGGGCCGGCACCCGAGGTGCCGGCGCAGCGCGCGGACCGGGCATCGCCCCGGCGCCCGCGCCGCGCGGACGCCCGCCGGGCGCCGCAGGCCCGCCACGCCGATCCCGGACCGACGCGACCAGGTAGCCCTGGCAACGCAGGAACGATCCATCCGAGGTGACGACGATGAGCCTGATGACCGATCTGATTCCCTGGACCCGCGGCCGCGGCAGCGAACTGCAGCGCGCGACCCCGGATCCGTTCTTCAACCTGCAGCGCGAGATCAACCGCGTCTTCGACGACACCTGGCGCGGTCTGGACCTGGCTTCCACGCGCCATGGCCGCGAACCGCTCGGCTGGCCGAGCATCGAGCTGCAGGAGGACGACAAGCAGCTGACCGTCGTGGCCGAGCTGCCCGGCATGGACGAGAAGGACATCGAGGTGATGCTCGAGAATGACGTGCTGGTGCTGCGCGGCGAGCGCCGCAGCGAACGCGAGGACGCCAACCGCCAGTTCAGCGAGCGCTACTACGGCCGCTTCGAGCGCCACATCGCGCTTCCGGTGGAAGTGCAGGCCGACAAGATCGACGCGCAGTACAGGAACGGCCTGCTCACGGTCGCGATGCCCAAGGCCGAGAACGCGCGTTCGCGCGCACGCCGCATTCCCATCCGGCACCATTGAGCCGCATGCACCGGCGCCGGTCCGCGAGGACCGGCGCTTTCGTTCGCGCCGCCGCCCGGCTCAGCCGTTGGCGATGCCGTGGGGGACGTGGCCGGCGGCCACGTGGTCGCGGGCCGAGGCGATGTTGTGCTCGGAATCGTCGAAGAAGATGTCGGCGCCGAACGCCTCCAGGAACGGGCCCTTGGGCGCGCCGCCCAGGAACAGGGCCTCGTCCAGGCGCACGTTCCACTCGCGCAGGGTGCGGATCACGCGCTCGTGCGCCGGCGCCGAGCGCGCGGTGACCAGGGCGGTCCGGATCGGCGAGCCCTCGCCGGGCGGGAACGCCGCCTGCAGCCGCTGCAGCGCGTCGAGGAAACCGCGGAACGGGCCGCCGGATAGCGGCTCGCGGGCGCGTTCGCGCTCGTTGCGGGCGAAGGCCTCAAGCCCCTGCAGGCGCGACACCCGTTCGGATTCGTCGCCGAACAGCACCGCGTCGCCGTCGAAGGCGATCCGCAGCTGATCGTGGCGCGACTGCGGCGCCTTGGCCGGCAGGATCGTGGCGGCCGCGACCCCCGCGGCCAGCGCCTTGCCGACGTCCTCGGCGTGGGTGGACAGGAACAGGTCGGCGCCGAACGGCCGGATGTAGGGATACGGCGCCGCGCCGTTGGAGAAGGCCGCGCGGCGGATCCCCAGGCCGTGGTGGGCGATCGAGTTGAAGATTCGCAGGCCGGTGTCGGCCGAATTGCGCGAGATCAGGATCACCTCGACCCGCGGTGCGGGCTGGCCGTCCGGACCGGTCGGGCAGCCCTCGTTGAGCGCCAGCAGCTTGCGCACCAGCGGGAAGGCGACGCCGGGGGCGAGCAGGTCGTCCTCGTGGGCCCGCTGGAAGTCGGCGTAGGCCGCAAGGCCCTCGCGCTCGAACAGGGCGTGGCTGTCCTCCAGGTCGAACAGCGCCCGCGAGGAGATCGCGACGACCAGCGGGTCGACCGTTTCGGCGGATCGGGCGGAGGCTCCTGGCGTCTGCATGCCGCCAGTATCGTCCCAGCGCGTCTCGCCGGTCGAGATGCGCCCCGCAGTGGCGGGGCCTGCCGCGATGCGCTGCCGGTGCTCTCCATCGCCGGCATCGCGCCCAAGGGGCGCTCCTACGGGGTACGGGCGGCGCGCAGCGCTGCTGCTTCGTAGGAGCGGGCCTTGCCCGCGATTGGCGCCGCACCGGAATGTCCGCGATCGCGCCCAAGGGGCGCTCCTACAGGAACTCGACCGGAACCGGATGTCGGGGATCAGGTCACGAACTGCTCGCTCAGGATCCGCTCCTCGAGATTGTGCTCGGGATCGAACAGCAGGGTCACGGTGCGCTCGCGCGACTCGCGGATGGTGACCTCGACCACGTCGCGGACCTCGTGCGAATCGGCGGTGGCGCTGACCGGGCGCTTGTAGGGGTCGAGCACGCGGAACCGGACTTCGGTGTCGGCCTTGAGCAGCGCCCCGCGCCAGCGCCGCGGCCGGAACGGCGCGATCGGGGTCAGCGCGATCACGCTCGAGCCCAGCGGCAGGATCGGCCCGTGCGCCGAATAGTTGTAGGCAGTGCTGCCGGCGGGCGTGGACACCAGCACGCCGTCGGCGATCAGCTCGTCCAGCCGCGGCTTGCCGTTGAGCTCGATCGCCAGGTGCGCGGCCTGGCGGGTCTGGCGCAGCAGCGAGACCTCGTTGTAGGCCAGCGACCCGGTGCTGGTGCCGGATTCGCTCACCACCAGCATCTCCAGCGGCCGCAGCACCGCGGGCTCTGCAGCGTGCAGGCGCTCGACCAGCGCATCCTCGTCGTGCTGGTTCATCAGGAAGCCGACGCCGCCGTGCTTCATCCCGTACACCGGCTTGCCGAGCGCGCCGTGGCGATGCAGGGTCTGCAGCATGAAGCCGTCGCCGCCGAGCGCGACCAGCACGTCGGCCTCCTCCGGCGCGTGCTGGCCGTGGCGCGCCGCCAGCGCCCGCAGCGACGCGCGCGCGCCGTCGGCGGGGCTGGCGAGGAAGGCGATCCGCGGCGAGGCTTGCATCGTCCGGCTCCGGGTGCGTGGCCGCAGGATAGCGCGCGCGTGCGGAGCCGGCCTACTCCTGGCCGGCGGCGGCCATCTGCGCCAGGCGCCGCACCGCCACCGAGACGGTGGGGTAGTCCAGCGACTTCTGGCTGCGCAGGTCGGCGAGCATGGCCTGGGTGAAGCGCAGCGCGGGGTCGTCGCGCTCCAGCCATTCCGGCACGCGCCGGGCCGGCGGCGTCTTCGGGCAGGCGGCCAGCACCTGGCCGACCAGCGCGCACTGCTGCGCCCGCAGTTCGTCGCGCAGCACGCCGCGGGCATGGGCGTGCCAGCGGCCTTCGACCGGCAGCGCGTCGATCTGCTCGAGCAGCCAGGGCACGTGCATCGCGTCGCCGAAGGCGTAGTACACCTGCGCCACCTCGTCCGGCTTGAGCTTGCGCGCGATGCCGACCTCGACGATGTCGCAGCCGGCGTCCAGCATCGGCAGCCCGGCCAGCTGCGCGGCCAGCGCCGACGGCACCCCGCGCTCGCGCCAGCCGCGCAGCCGCCGTTCGTAGGCCGCGCGGTGGTTGCCGGACAGCACGCCCGGCAGGGCCTCGCGGATCGCGCTCAGCCCAGGCGCGTAGCGCGCGACCGCCGGCGCGATCTCGGGCATGGCCCCGGGCCGCGACAGCAGCCAACGCGACATCGCGCGCAGCAGCACCCAGACCGTCTGCAGGGCGTCGATCTGCACCTCCTCGGGCAGCTTGCCGTCCAGGGCGTCGATCTGCGCCCACAGCGCGCGCGCGTCCAGCGCCTCGCGGGCGATGGTGTAGGCCTCGGCGATCTCGGCCGCGCTGCGCCCGGTGTCCTCGCTCATGCGCAGGGTGAAGGTCGCGCCCATGCGGTTGACCATCGAATTGGTCACCGCGCTGGCGATGATCTCGCGCTTGAGGCGGTGCTGCTCGGCGGCCTTGGCGTATTTCTTCTGCAGCGGTGCGGGGAAGTAGCGCACCAGTTCCTTGGACAGGTAAGGGTCCTCGGGCACGTGCGACTCGAGCAGCTGCTGGTACAGCACCAGCTTGGCATAGGACAGCAGGACCGCCAGTTCCGGGCGGGTCAGGCCCTGGCCGCGGGCCTTGCGCTCGGCGAGCTCGGCGTCGGAGGGCAGGAACTCCAGCTGGCGGTCGAGCAGGCCCTGCGACTCGAGCGTGCGGATGAAGTGCTGCTTGGAACCGAGCCGGGCCACGCTCATCCGCTCCATCAGGCTGATCGCCTGGTTCTGGCGGTAGTTGTCGTTGAGGACCAGCGACTCGACCTCGTCGGTCATCTCCGCCAGCAGCCTGTTGCGCGCCGCCAGCGTCAGCTTCTTCTGCTGCACCTGGGCGTTGAGCAGGATCTTGATGTTGACCTCATGGTCGGAGGTGTCCACGCCGGCCGAGTTGTCGATGAAGTCGGTGTTGAGCAGCACCCCGTGCTGCGCGGCCTCGATCCGGCCGAGCTGGGTCAGGCCGAGGTTGCCGCCCTCGCCCACCACCTTGCAGCGCAGCTCGCGGCCGTCGACGCGCAGGGCGTTGTTGGCGCGGTCGCCGACGTCGTCGTGGCTCTCCAGGCTGCACTTGACGTAGGTGCCGATGCCGCCGTTCCAGAGCAGGTCGACCGGCGCCTTGAGGATCGCCTTCATCAGCTCGGCCGGGCTCAGCGCGCTCACCGTCTCCTCCAGCCCCAGCGCGGTGCGGATCTCGGTATTGAGCGCGATCGACTTGGCCGAGCGCGGGAACACCCCGCCACCCTTGCTGATCAGCGCCTTGTCGTAGTCCTCCCAGCTCGACCGCGGCAGCTTGAACATGCGCTGGCGTTCCTTGAACGAGCGCGCCGCGTCCGGGTCCGGGTCGAGGAAGATGTGGCGGTGGTCGAAGGCGGCGATGAGCCGGATGTGCCTGGACAGCAGCATGCCGTTGCCGAACACGTCGCCGGACATGTCGCCGATCCCGACGACGGTGAAGTCCTGCTTCTGGCAGTCGCGCCCCATCGCGCGGAAGTGGCGCTTGACCGACTCCCAGGCGCCCTTGGCGGTGATGCCCATGCCCTTGTGGTCGTAGCCGACCGAGCCGCCGGAGGCGAAGGCGTCGCCCATCCAGAAACCGTGTTCGGCGGCGATCTCGTTGGCGATGTCGGAGAAGGTCGCGGTGCCCTTGTCGGCGGCGACCACCAGGTAGGGGTCGTCGCCGTCGTGGCGGACCACGTCGCGCGGCGGCACCACCTCGCCGTCGACCAGGTTGTCGGTGATCTCCAGCAGGGCGTTGATGAAGGTGCGGTAGCAGGCGATGCCTTCGGCCAGGATCGCGTCGCGGTCGCCGGCCGGCAGGCGCTTGGCGAAGAAGCCGCCCTTGGCGCCGACCGGCACGATCACCGTGTTCTTGACCATCTGCGCCTTGACCAGGCCCAGGACCTCGGTGCGGAAGTCCTCGCGCCGGTCCGACCAGCGCAGGCCGCCGCGCGCCACCGGCCCGAAGCGCAGGTGCACGCCCTCCACGCGCGGGCCGTAGACGAAGATCTCGCGGTAGGGCCGCGGCCGCGGCAGGTCCGGCACTTGCCCGGAATCGAACTTGAACGCGATGTAGGGCCGCAGCGCGCCGTCCCGGTCGGCCTGGTAGTAGTTGGTGCGCACGGTGGCGTCGATC
This sequence comes from Gammaproteobacteria bacterium, assembly GCA_046566095.1. Taxonomy (GTDB): domain Bacteria; phylum Pseudomonadota; class Gammaproteobacteria; order Xanthomonadales; family Xanthomonadaceae; genus CAMPJU01. The sequence goes on from JBKHXI010000022.1 coordinate 9,760, forward strand.
ACGCCGATGTAGCTGCGCAGGATGCGGTCCTCGTCCAGGCTCGAGACGCGGTCGAGCAGGCCGAGCAGCGCCTGCCGGGTGACGCCCACCTGGCGCTCGCGTGCGCCGCCGCGGGCCTCGACCACCGGCGCCACCGCGGCCAGCAGGGCCTCGTCGCCATCCGCGATGGTCTCGAACTGGGCGCGCAGCCGCGCCTGGCCTTCGGCGATCTGGGCCCGGGTCTCCTGGCCGGTGCCCGGGTGGAAACGCGCCTCGAACAGCTCGACCATCAGCCGCGCCAGCAGCGGCGAGCGGGCGAAGGTCTCCTCGACGTAGCTCTGCGAGAACGGCACTCCGATCTGCTGCAGGTACTTGCTGTAGCCGCGCAGCATCGCCACCTGGCGCCAGCCCAGGCCGGCGGCCAGGATCAGCCGGTTGAAGCCGTCGCTCTCGGCCTCGCCGTTCCAGATACGGGCGAAGGCCTCGACGAACTGCGGCTCGTTCGCCTGCACGTCCAGCGGCACCCCGGCCGCGGACTCGACCCGGAAGTCCTGGATGAAGGCGGTGCCGTGGGCGCCCTCGACCCGGTGCGGGTACTCGGTCACCACCCGCAGGCCCATGTTCTCCATCATCGGCAGCACGTCCGACAGCGGCAGGCTGTGCCGCTGCCGGTACAGCTTGACCTGGTAGCGGGTGGTGCCGTCGGCGGCCGCCGGCGCGGCGGCGAAGGCGATGCGCAGGTCGGCCGGGCCCTCGAGCGCGTCCAGGTGGGCGACGTCGGCCGCGGCGCTGGCCGGGCTCGCCGCCTCGATGTAGCCGGCCGGCAGGGCGCGCCCGTAGCGGGTCGCCAGTTCCAGGCCGCGCTGTTCGCCGTAGCGCTCGACCAGGGCCTCGCGCAGGTCGTCCTGCCAGTTGCGGACGATCTGGGCGAGCTCGGCCTCCAGCGCCTGGTCGTCGACCTCGACCACCGTGCCGGGCGTGGGCCGCACGATCAGGTGCAGCTGCGCCAGCGGCGACTCGCCGACCTGGACCGTGGTGTCGATGTGCTCGCCGTGCAGGGCGCGCATCAGCATCGCCTCGATCCGGCGGCGCACGTCGGTGTTGAAGCGGTCGCGGGGGATGTAGGCCAGCACCGAGAAGAAGCGGCCGTAGCGGTCGCGGCGCAGGAACAGCCTACTGCGCACCCGCTCCTGCAGCCCGAGGATGCCCATGGCGGTGCGGTACAGCTCCTCCTCGTTGGACTGGAACAGCTCGTCGCGGGGCAGGGTCTCGAGGATGTGGCGCAGGGCCTTGCCGCTGTGGCCGACCGGCGCCAGCCCGGACTGGCGCATCACGTACTCGAAGCGGTCGCGCACCAGCGGGATGTCCCAGGGCCTGCGGTTGTAGGCGCTGGAGGTATACAGGCCGAGGAAGCGCTGCTCGGCCACCGGCTTGCCGCGCTCGTCGAAGCGCAGGATGCCGATGTAATCCATGTAGCCGGGCCGGTGCACGGTGGCGCGGGCATTGGTCTTGGTCAGGATCAGCGCGTCGACCGAACCGGAGTGCTCCATGTAGTGCGCCGCCAGCGACTTCAGCGGGCGCGGGCGCCCGGAATCCTGCCCGCGCAGCAGGCCCAGGCCGGTGTCGGTGTCCGCCTCCAGCACCTCCTCCCCGCGCCGCCGCACGACCCGGTACTCGCGGTAGCCGAGGAAGGTGAAGTGGTCGGCGGCGGCCCAGTGCAGGAACTCCTGGGCCTCGCGGCGCCCGGCCTCGGAGACCGGCATCCTGCGCTCGGCCAGCTCGTCGGCGATCTCCAGCATCTTCTCGCGCATCGCCGCCCAGTCGCGCACGATCGCGCGCACGTCGGCCAGCACCTCCTGGATCCGCGCCTCGATCTGCGGCATCGCCTCCGGGCTCTGGCGGTCGATCTCCAGGTGCATCAGCGACTCGCCGTCGCCCTCGCCCACCCGCAGCAGCTTTCCGGCGCGGTCGCGCACCATCGGCACCACCGGGTGGCCGAGCACGTGCACGCCGATCCCGCGCTCGGACAGGGCCATGGTCACCGAGTCGACCAGGAACGGCATGTCCTCGTTGACCACCTGCAGCACCGTGTGCGGCGATTCCCAGCCGTGCTTCGGCCCGGTGTTGAACATGCGCACGTTGGCCGTGCCGGGCTTGCGCCTGCCCGCGAAGTCGAGGAAGTCGGCGGCCAGCGCCGCCCAGCCCTCGGGCGGGTGCAGCGCGTACTCGCCCTCGGTCATGCGCTCGTAGAAGGCGGCGGCGAAGGCGATCGCCTCCTCGTGGCGCGCCTTCGGCAACCGCTTGCGCAGCGCCGCGAAGATCGGTTCCAGGGAAACGCTGTCGGTGCGCGCGACGGTCGGCTTGGCGCTGGTCATGGCGTGGTCTTTCGTGGATCGTGGGGGCGCCGCCCGGCCGGTTGGCGCGGGCGGCGGGATCGGACTCCGGGGCCGCGGCTCAGCGCAGGCCGGTCTCGTGGCGGGCGATCACCAGCCGCTGGATCTCGCTGGTGCCCTCGTAGATCTCGGTGATCTTGGCGTCGCGGAAGTAGCGCTCGATCGGCATCTCCTTCGAGTAGCCCATGCCGGCGTGGATCTGCACCGCCTGGTGGGCGATCCACATGCAGGCCTCCGAGGCGGTGAGCTTGGCGACCGAGGCCTCGGTGGTGAACCTGCGGCCCTGGCCCTTGAGCCAGGCCGCGCGCAGGGTCAGCAGCAGCGAGGCGTCGAGCCTGCACTTCATGTCGGCGATCTTGGCCTGGGTCATCTGGAACGCGCCGATCGGATGGCCGAAGGCCTTGCGCTCGCGCACGTAGTCCAGGGTGGCCTCGTAGGCGGCGCGGGCGATGCCGATCGCCTGGCTGGCGATGCCGATGCGGCCGGCGTCGAGCACACCCATGGCGATCTTGAAGCCGTGCCCCTCCTCGCCCAGGACCTCGTCGGGGGCGGCGACGTAGTCCTCGAACTCGATCTCGCAGGTGGCCGAGGCGCGGATGCCCAGCTTCGGCTCGGTCTTGCCGCGCAGCAGGCCCTGGCGCTCGCCGTCGACCACGAAGGCGGTGATGCCGCGCGCGCCCTTGTCCGGGTCGGTCATCGCGAACAGAACGAAATACTTCGCCACCGGGCCGGAGGTGATCCAGCTCTTCTTGCCGTTGATCACGTAGCTGCCGTCGTCGCGCCGCACCGCGCGGCAGCGCATGGCGGTGGCGTCGGAGCCGGACTGCGGCTCGGTCAGGGCGAAGGCGCCGATCTCGCGGCCTTCGGCGATCGGGCGCACGTATTTCTGCTTCTGCTCCTCCGTGCCGTGGACCAGGATGCCGTTGCAGAACAGCGAGTTGTTGACCGACATGATGGTGCTGTGGGCGGCGTCGGCGGCGGCGATCTCGATCATGGCCAGCACGTAGGCGATCGGGTCCATCCCGGCGCCGCCGTACTCGGCCGGCACCTCGATGCCCATCAGCCCGTTCTCGCCGAGCAGCCGGATGTTGTCGACCGGGAACTCGCCGGAGCGGTCGAAACCCTCGGCCGAGGGCGCGATCTTCTCCTGCGCGATGCGCCGGGCCACGTCCTGGATCATCAGTTGCTCTTCGCTGAAGCCAAAATCCACGTCGCGCACCCCGGAACGGACCAGAAGGCGGGAATTGTAGCCGCCGCGGTCCTGCGCCCGCACCCGCGCGGCCGGCCGGCTTGACCGGCCCGGGCCATCGGCGGACACTTATCGCGTCATCGCGATGGAAAGATATTTATGGACCTCGAAGGCTGGTCGAGCCGCCTGAAGGTGTTCGCCGATGCCACCCGGGTGCGGCTGCTGGCGCTGCTCGAGCGCGAGGAGCTGACCGTGGCCGAGCTGTCGGCGATCACCCGGCTGGCGCAGCCGCGGGTGTCGACCCACCTGGCCCGGCTCAAGGAGGCGGGGCTGGTGCGCGACCGCCGCGCCGGCGTCTCGGCCTACTACCGCTTCGACGAGGCGGCGCTCGACCCGGCGCAGCGCGCGCTGTGGCGGTCGATCGGCGCCGGCAGCGACGACCCGCTGCTGCGCCAGGACGCCGAGCGCGTACCGGCGGTGCTGGCCACCCGCGCCGCCGACCAGAACTGGGCCGATTCGGTGGCCGGCGACATGGAACGGCACTACTCCCCGGGGCGCACCTGGGAGGCGCTGGCGCGCTCGGCGCTGCCGCTGCTGGAGCCTGGCGACCTGCTCGACATCGCCTCGGGCGACGGCGTGCTGGCCGAACTGCTGGCGCCGCATGCGCGCCGCTACGTCTGCGTGGACGCCAGTCCGCGGGTGGTGGCGGCGGCCAGCGAGCGCCTGCGCCGCTTCGACAACGTCGAGGTCCTGGAAGGCGACATGCACGCCCTGCCGCTGCCCGACGCCAGCTTCGACCTGGTGGTGCTGATGCACGCCCTGACCTATGCCGCCCGGCCGGCGCAGGCGGTGGCCGAGGCCGCGCGGGTGCTGCGCCCCGGCGGCCGTCTGCTGCTGTCGAGCCTGGCCCGGCACGAACACCGCGCCGTGGTCGAGGCCTACGGGCACGTCAACCTGGGTTTCGCCGAGAAGGACCTGCGCCGCTTCATCGAGCGCGCCGGCCTGCGGGTCGCCTCCAGCGAAACCGTCACCCGCGAGAAGCGGCCGCCGCATTTCGAGGTCGTCTCGCTGATCGGGGTCCGGCCATGAACGCCGCCGCGCCGTTCCCCGAAGCCCTGCCCTGGCGCGACCCGGCGCGCGTCGCCCGTCTGCACCAGGCGCTGGCCGCGCGGATCCTGGTGATCGACGGCGCCATGGGCACCATGATCCAGCGCCATGCGCTGACCGAGGCCGACTACCGCGGGGAACGCTTCGCCGACGGCTTCGACCGCACCCACGGCGGCGCAGCGCACGACCAGCGCGGCAACAACGACCTGCTGAGCCTGACCCGGCCCGACCTGATCGGCGCCATCCACGCCGAATACCTGGCGGCAGGCGCCGACCTGGTCGAGACCAACACCTTCAATTCCACCGCCATCGCGCTGGCCGACTACGGCCTGTCGCACCTGGCCCGCGAACTCAACCGCGAGGGCGCGCGGCTGGCGCGCGCGGCCTGCGACGCGGCCGAGGCCGCCGAACCGTCGCGCCCCCGGTTCGTCATCGGCGTGCTCGGCCCGACCAACCGCACCGCCTCGATCAGTCCCGACGTCAACCGCCCGGGTTTCCGCGCGGTCGACTTCGACGCGCTGGCCGCGGCCTACCGCGACGCCGCCGCCGGGCTGATCGAGGGCGGCGCCGACCTGCTCATGGTCGAGACCGTGTTCGACACGCTCAACGCCAAGGCGGCGCTGTTCGCGATCGACGACGCCTTCGCCGCGGCCGGCGCGCGCCTGCCGGTGATGGTCTCGGGCACGATCACCGACGCCTCCGGCCGCACCCTGTCCGGGCAGACCGCCGAGGCCTTCTGGTATTCGCTGCGCCATGCCGCGCCGCTGGCGATCGGGCTGAACTGCGCGCTCGGCGCCCGCGACCTGCGCCCGCACGTGGACGCCCTGTCGCAGGTCGCCGACGCCCATCTGAGCTGCCATCCCAACGCCGGCCTGCCCAACGCCTTCGGCGGCTACGACGAAACCCCGGAGGACATGGCCGCCATGCTGCGCGAATTCGCCGAGGCCGGCCTGCTCAACCTGGTCGGCGGCTGCTGCGGCACCGCCCCGGAGCACATCGCCGCGATCGCCGCTGCCGTGCACGGCGTGGCGCCGCGCAGGCTCCCGGCCCTGGAAGCGGCGGCGTGATGCGCCCGCCTCCCGCCATCCCTCCGTTCGCCCTGAGCGTAGGCCGCGCAGCGGCCGGAGTCGAAGGGAGCGCGGTGTTCCCGAGTATCAGCACCTCGATGGATGGCAGCCCTTCGACTCCGGCACTGCGCGCCTGCACTCAGGGCGAACGGGGCGCGCGTTCGCCAGCTTCGCCGGTTCGCGTCGCATGACCGCCACCCTGCCCCGCCACACCCGGCTGTCCGGCCTGGAACCGCTGGAGATCACCCCGCGGTCGAACTTCGTCAACATCGGCGAGCGCACCAACGTCACCGGCAGCGCCCGCTTCCGCAAGCTGATCAAGGAAGGCCGGCTGGACGAGGCGGTCGCGGTCGCGCGCCAGCAGGTCGAGTCCGGCGCCCAGGTGCTGGACGTGAACATGGACGAGGGCCTGCTCGACTCGAAGCGGGCGATGGTCGATTTCCTGCAGCTGATCGCGGCCGAACCGGACATCGCGCGGATCCCGGTGATGGTCGATTCCTCGAAGTGGGAGGTGATCGAGGCCGGGCTCAAGTGCCTGCAGGGCAAGGGCATCGTCAACTCGATCTCGCTGAAGGAGGGCGAGGCCGAGTTCCTGCGCCAGGCGCGGCTGGTGCGCCGCTACGGCGCGGCGGTGGTGGTGATGGCGTTCGACGAACAGGGCCAGGCCGACACGGTCGAGCGCAAGGTCGAAATCTGCGCGCGCGCCTACGAACTGCTGACGACCCGGATCGGCTTCCCGCCCGAGGACATCGTCTTCGACCCCAACGTGTTCGCGATCGCCACCGGCATCCCCGAGCACGACGGCTATGCGGTCGCCTTCATCGAGGCCGTGCGCCAGCTCAAGCGGCGCTTCCCGTACAGCCACGTGTCCGGCGGCGTGTCCAACGTCAGCTTCTCGTTCCGCGGCAACGAGCCGGTGCGCCAGGCGATCCACGCGGTGTTCCTGCAGCACGCGATCGCCGCCGGCATGGACATGGGCATCGTCAACGCCGGCGCCCTGCCGCTGGTCGACGATCTCGACCCCGAGCTGCGCGAGCGGGTCGAGGACGTGGTCCTGAACCGGCGTGCCGACGCCACCGAACGGCTGCTGGAAACCGCCGAACGCTATCGCGGCCGCAAGGGCGAGCAGCGCAGCGAGGACCTGGCCTGGCGCGAGCGGCCCGTGCACGAGCGGCTGGCGCACGCGCTGGTGCACGGCATCGACCAGTACGTGGTGGAAGACACCGAAGAAGCGCGCGCCGCCGCCGCGCGCCCGCTGGACGTGATCGAGGGCCCGCTGATGGACGGCATGAACATCGTCGGCGACCTGTTCGGCGCCGGCAGGATGTTCCTGCCGCAGGTGGTGAAGTCCGCGCGGGTGATGAAGAAGGCGGTCGCCCACCTGCTGCCCTACATCGAGGCCGAGAAGCTGCGCAGCGGCGACGCCGGCAAACCCAAGGGCACGATCGTCATGGCCACGGTCAAGGGCGACGTGCACGACATCGGCAAGAACATCGTCGGCGTGGTCCTGGCCTGCAACAACTTCGAGGTGGTGGACCTGGGGGTGATGGTCGCCGCCCAGACCATCCTCGACGCCGCGCGCGAGCACAAGGCCGACCTGGTCGGCCTGTCCGGCCTGATCACCCCCTCGCTGGAGGAGATGAGCCACGTCGCCCGCGAGATGCAGCGCCAGGGCCTGGAGATGCCGCTGCTGATCGGCGGCGCCACCACCTCGCGCGCGCACACCGCGCTGCGGATCGATCCGCACTATTCCGCGCCCACGGTGTGGGTCAAGGACGCCTCGCGCGCGGTCAACGTGGTGCAGGCGCTGGTCTCGCCCGAGCGCCGCGCCGCCTTCGTCGCCGCCAACGACGCCGACTACGCCGACATCCGCGCCCGCCACCGCAACCGCGGCGAAGGCAAGCGGCTGGTATCGCTGGAGCAGGCGCGCGCGCGCCGCTTCGACGGCGGATGGAACCGCTACCGGCCGCCCCGGCCGCAGCAACCCGGCCTGCACGTGTTCGACGACTGGCCGCTGGCCGAGCTGGTGCCGCTGATCGACTGGACCCCCTTCTTCTCCACCTGGGAACTCGCCGGCCGCTACCCCGCGATCCTCGACGACGCGGTGGTCGGCGCCCAGGCGCGCGAACTGTTCGACGACGCGCGGGCGATGCTGCGGCGGATCGTGGACGAGCGCTGGCTGACCGCGCGCGCAGTGCTGGGCCTGTGGCCGGCGCGCGCGGTCGGCGACGACGTGGTGGTCGAGGCCGGCGGCGCGCCGACCACCCTGCACTTCCTGCGCCAGCAGGCCGACAAGCCCGCCGACCGGCCGAACCTGTGCCTGGCCGACTTCATCGCGCCGGAAGGCTCCGGGCGCGAGGACTGGATCGGCGCCTTCGCGGTGACCGCCGGGATCGGCATCGAACCGCACCTGGCCCGGTTCGAGGCCGCGCACGACGACTACCGCGCGATCCTGCTCAAGGCGCTGGCCGACCGCCTGGCCGAGGCGCTGGCCGAATGCCTGCACCAGCGCGTGCGCACCCGCTACTGGGGCTACGCGCCGGACGAGTCGCTGGACAACGAGGCGCTGATCGCCGAGGCCTACCGCGGCATCCGTCCGGCGCCGGGTTATCCGGCCTGCCCCGAGCACAGCGAGAAGGCGACCCTGTTCCGCCTGCTGGACGCGCCCGGCAATGCCGGCATCGAGCTGACCGAGAGCTACGCCATGACCCCGACGGCGGCGGTCAGCGGCTACTACTTCAGCCATCCGGACAGCCGCTACTTCGTGGTCGGGCGCCTGACCCGCAGCCAGGTCGAGGACTACGCCCGCCGCAAGGGCGTCGAGTTGCGCCAGGCCGAACGCTGGCTGGCGCCGAACCTGGACTACGACCCGGAGTAACCGGCTTCGCAAGGCGCCGCGCGATCGCGGGCAAGGCCCGCTCCTACGAAGCGGCGCGGGCCGAACGATGCGGTGCACACGCGAACCGGCGCCCGGACCCGTAGGAGCGCCCCTTGGGCGCGATCCCCACGCAGGCTCCGGAAGCCCCCGCCCCGATCGCGGGCAAGGCCCGCTCCTGCGAAGCGGCGCGGGCCGAACGGTGCGGTGCACACGCGAACCGGCGCCCGGACCCGTAGGAGCGCCCCTTGGGCGCGATCCCCACGCAGGCTCCGGAAACCCCCGCCCCGATCGCGGGCAAGGCCCGCTCCTACGAAGGCGCCGATCGCGGGCAAGGCCCGCTCGTACGCGGCGGCGACAGGCGCCCGGGGGCGCCGGCGCTTGCCGCTACCACACCAGGTCGTCGGGCACCTGGTAGCGGGGGTCGGCGTAGGGGTCGTCCGCGGCGGGCGCCTGCGGATCCACGCGCAGCGCGACCGCCGGCGCGAACACCCGTTCGGCCTCGTCCAGGGTCGCCGCGTCGACCAGCAGGTAGCGGCCGTCGAGCTGCACCACGCCCAGCTCCCCGGCATTGAGCGCGCGCAGCTGCGCGGCGGTGACGTGGATGCGCTTGATCTTGCCGCCGTATTCGAAATGCCGGGCGATGTCCGCGTCCGGATCGTTGCAGGCACGCCCCTGCAGCAGCGCCGCCAGCCGGGCGCGCGCCTCGCGCCGCTGCCGGGCCTGTTCCTGGCGCGCGCGTTCGGCCTCGAGCCGTTCCTGCTTCTCGCGCTGGGCGCGCAGGGCATAGGCCTTGCCGAGATCGATCTCGGCGCCCGATTGCGGCGCGCCGCGGCGGGCGGATCCCGCGGAGCGGCCGCGCCGCGCCGCCGCCGCATCGCCGGCGCCGCTGCCGCGCTTGTCCTCGTTGCCGGCCCCGCCGCCCACCTGCGCGCCCGGGCGTCCGCCGGGCTTGTTGCGCGGCGCGGGCTTGGCGGGCCGGAAACCCAGGCCCAGCAGCTGGTCGCGGAGGGAATCGCTCATGTCGCCTGTCGTCGCCGTGGCCGGATGCGGAAGGATGCCGGATCGCGGGCGCGGGTGCAGCCCCGCCCGGCCGCTCAGTAGTGCGGCGGCGGCGGTTCCTGCGCGGAATCGCCGGTCAGCGGATCGCCGGCCAGCGCGGCGCGCATCTGCCGCAGCTCCTGCAGCACCCGCAGCAGGGTCAGCGCGTTGCGCGCTTCCTCGGCGCGCGCGGCCGCCAGCGCATCGCTCAACTCGCCCAGGGCGTGCTCCTGGAAGGCCAGCCTGCTCTCCAGTTCCGCCAGCCGCGCCCGCAGCTCCCCTTCGTCGCTCATGCCTGCCCTCCGGCCGCGGCGACCGAGCGGCCGCGGCCGATGCCGTAATAGGCCAGTCCCGCCGCCTCGACCAGGCGCGGCTCGAACAGGTTGCGTCCGTCGAACACCACCGCATGCCGCAGCGCGCCGCGCATGCGCGCGAAGTCCGGGCTGCGGAACTGCTTCCACTCGGTCACGATCGCCAGCGCATCGGCGCCCTCCAGCGCATCGTACTCGTCCTCGCACAGCACCAGCCCCTCGCGCGCGCCGTACAGGCGCCGGGCCGCGTCCGCCGCCTTCGGATCGAAGGCGCGCACCCGCGCGCCGGCCTCCCACAGCTGCTCCAGCAGGCGCCGGCTCGGCGCCTGGCGCAGGTCGTCGGTGCCCGGCTTGAAGGCCAGGCCCCAGACCGCGACCGTGGCCCCGGCCAGCGCCGCGTCGCCGCCGTAATGGCGCAGCATCAGGGCGAACAGGTGGCCCTTCTGGGACTGGTTCACCCCTTCCACCGCGCGCAGCAGCCGCGGTTCGACGCCGTGGTCGACGGCCGCCCGCACCAGCGCCTGCACGTCCTTGGGAAAACAGGATCCGCCGTATCCGGCGCCCGGGTAGATGAAATGCCAGCCGATCCGCGGATCCGAGCCGATGCCCTGGCGCACCATCTCGACGTCGGCGCCGACCCGCTCGGCGATGTTCGCGATCTCGTTCATGAAGCTGATCTTGGTCGCGAGCATGGCATTGGCCGCGTACTTGGCCAGCTCCGCCGAGCGCGGATCCATCACCACCATCCGGTCGTGGTTGCGCAGGAACGGCGCATAGACCTGGCGCATGGCCTCGACCGCCTCCGGGCTGTCGGCGCCGACCACCACCCGGTCCGGACGCATGCAGTCCTGCACCGCCGCGCCCTGCTTCAGGAATTCCGGGTTGGAGACGACCTCGAACGGAATCTCCACGCCGCGCGCCGCCTGCGCCCGCCGCACCGTTTCGCGCAGACGGGCGCTGGTGCCCACCGGCACCGTCGACTTGGCCACCAGGATGGTCGGAGCCTGCATGTGGCGGCCGACCGCCTCGGCCACCTCGAGCACGCGCGAGACGTCGGCCGAGCCGTCCTCGCCCGGCGGCGTGCCCACCGCGATGAACAGCACCTCGCCGTGGGCGACCCCCTCCTCGGCCTGCGCGCTGAAGCGCAGGCGGCCGGTCGCCAGGCCGGAAGCCACCAGCGGGGCCAGCCCGGGTTCGAAGATCGGCAGCCGACCCGCGCTGAGCCCGGCGATGCGCTCGGCATCGATGTCCAGGCACAGCACGCTGTGCCCGGCCTCGGCGAAACAGGCAGCGGTCGCCAGGCCGACGTAGCCGGCTCCGAAGATGCTGATGCGCATGGGTACGGCTCCGCGGGGAGGACGAGGTCGCCGGCGAGCCTAGCGGCCGCAGGTGACAGCCGCCACCGCGCGCAGTCAGCGCGTCTCCGGCTCGACGATCTCCAGCAGCTCGACCTCGAAGGCCAGGGTGGCGTTGGGCCCGATCGGGCCGCCCGGGGTGCCGGTCTCGCCGTAGGCCAGCTTGCTGGGGATCCACAGCTTGTACTTGCTGCCGACCGGCATCAGCGCGATGCCCTCCTGCCAGCCCGGGACCACCTGCGCCAGCGGGATGGTCGCCGGCTCGCCGCGGTCGTAGGAGCTGTCGAAGACGGTGCCGTCCAGCAGCTCGCCCTTGTAGTGCACGCGGACGATGGCGTCGGCGCCCGGCTTCGGGCCCTGGCCCGCCTCCAGCACCTGGTACTGCAGCCCCGAGTCGGTGACCTGCACGCCCTCCTTTTTCGCATTCCCTGCCAGGAAGGCCTCGCCGGCCTGCAGGTTCGCCTGCGCCTGCGCTTCGCGCTCTGCCTGGCGTTCGGCCTGCAGGGCCTGCGAGAAGCGTTCGCGGATCTGCTTGCGCTGTTCCTCGTCGAGCTTGGGCTCGCCGCCGGACAGGCCGGTGCGCATGGCCTCGACCACTACGTCGACGTCGATCTTGTCCTTGATCGACCCGAGCGATTCGGCCAGGTCCAGGCCGACCATGTAGCTGGCCTGCGCCTTCTCCCCCTTCAGGCCGGGGATGTCCAGCCCGCCGGCGGTCTCCCCGGAGGCGGCGGCGTCGGCTTTGGCGGTGTCGGCGTCGCCGGCCTTCTGGCAGGCGGCGAGGGACAGCGCAATCGCCACGGCGAGGATCGGCGCGGTGCGCGGGAGGAAACGGCTCATCGGCAACTCCTGTTGGATTCGGTAGGGGAAGCGGTCCGGCGCGGCCGCCAGCCGCGTCGGACGCGCAGGTTCAGAGGATCCCGAGCAGTTCGACGTCGAACACCAGGGTCGCATTGGGACCGATCGGGCCGCCCGGGGTTCCGCGCTCGCCGTAGGCCAGCCGGGCGGGAATCCAGAACCGGTACTTGGCGCCCACCGGCATCAGCGCCAGGCCCTCGGTCCAGCCGGGAATGACCTGGCCCAGGGGAAATTCCGCCGGCTCGCCGCGGTCGTAGGAACTGTCGAAGACGGTGCCGTCCAGCAGGCTGCCGCGGTAGTTGACCCGGACCCGGTCGCCCCGGCCCGGGCGGGGGCCGGCGCCCTGGCGCAGGACCATGTACTGCAGGCCCGAGGACGTGGTGGTGATGCCCTTGACCGCCCGGTTGCGGGCCAGGAAGGCCTCGCCCTCGGCCAGGTTGGCGCGGGCTGCCGCCGCGGCCTCGGCTTCCAGCTTGGCCTGGACCCGCTGCGAGAAGGCTTCGCGCACGGCGGTGGCCTCGGCCTCGTCCATCTGCGGGGTGCCGCCGGACAGCACCGTGCGCACCGCGCGCAGCAGCACCGCCAGGTCCAGCTCTTCCTGGATCGGGGCCAGCGAGCGGCCGACGTCGCTGCCGACCAGCAGCCCGACCTTGGCGCGGTCGACCTGCGGCAGCGCGCCGTCCGCGGGCGCCTGGCCGCTGCGGACCGCGATGCGCTGCATCAACGCCCGCGCCAGCGGCTGCACCTCGTCCTCGGCCAGCAGCGGCTCGCCGCCGGCGAAGGCGTTGCGGATGCCGCGCTCGAAGGCGGCCAGGTCCAGGTCCGGCCCGACCGGGGCGATCGACCCGGCCACGTCCAGGCCGACCATGTAGCTGGCCCGGGCGCGCTCGTCGGACAGCGGCTGGGGCGATGCGGGCGCCGGCGCCTGGGCCCCGGCGGGCTGGGCGGCCAGGGCCGCGGTCGCGGCGATCAACAGCGCGGCGACGCCGCGCGACAGGCAATTGACCAAGGGAAGGCTCCTCGTATCCGGTCCGGCGGCACCCCGCAGGCGGGGGCCGCGCATCGTCATCGGCCGCATTGTCGCGGCCCCGCCCCGCGCCGGCAACGCGCCGGTGCGGCGCCGTTCAGTCGCCGCCGCGCCGCGGCGCCGCCAGCGCGCGCTCCACCGCCGCCACCAGTTCCGGATCCTCCGGCGCGGTGCGGCTGCCAAAGCTGGCCAGCACCCGGCCGTCGCGGCCGACCAGGTACTTGTGGAAGTTCCATTTCGGCGCCTCGCCGCTGGCCTGCGCCAGCGCCCGGTACAGCGGGGTCGCCTGCGGTCCGATCACGTGGACCTTCTCGAACATCGGGAACTTCACCCCGTAGGTCAGGGTGCAGAACTCCCGGATCTGCGCCTCGTCCTCGAACTCCTGCTCCTTGAAGTCCCCGGACGGGAAGCCCAGCACCGCGAAGCCGCGGTCGCGGTAGCGCGCGTGCATGGCCTCCAGGCCCTCGAACTGCGGGGTGAAGCCGCACTTGCTGGCGGTGTTGACCACCAGCAGCACGTCGCCGCCATAGGTCTTGCCCAGGTGCACGGGCGCCTTGCCGGCCAGCGGGCGGTAGCTGCGGTCGAGCAGGCCCGGGCCCGAAGGATCCGCGGCCCAGGCGGCGGCTGCGGCCAGGGCCAGGCCGAGCAGGCCGGCCAGGGCGGCGCGGCGGGGGTTGCGGGTTGGACGCATAGCGGCAGGCCTCGGTCGTGATTCCCGCATCTTACCGGCCCCGGCGCCCCACTGCCGGCCGGGACGCCCCCCCCTGCCATCGGTTGGGTACGAGGGGGCTTGACGGGCCCTGTTTTGGTGTTATAGTTGAATACAACACCGATCACCCAGAGCAGGACGTTCGCCATGAACCGCAGGCTCCACAACACCTTCCTGGCCCTGGCCGCGAGCGGCGCGATGCTGGCGGTGCTGCTGGCCGTGGGGGCGCCCGCCCCCGTCGCCGACCCCGGGATCGCGGGTGCACGGCCCGGGCCGGCCGCCGCGGACAGCGCACCCGGCCCGGTCGCCGACGCGGCCGAGCCCGAGACCGCGCGCGCGCCGCGCCGGGCCCAGGCCCGTTCCCGGCAGTCGGTGGTGATGCCCTACTTCTCCTTCGCGCGCAGGGGCTGAGCCATGACCAACATCGAATGGAGCGACGGCGCTCCGATCTACCGCCAGCTCAAGGAACGCGTCGTCGCGATGATGCTCGACGGCGAGCTCGGCCCCGGCGATGCCCTGCCCTCGGTCCGGCAGGTCGCGGCCGAATACCAGCTCAATCCGATCACCGTCTCGCGCGCCTACCAGGAGCTGGCGGACGAGGCACTCGTCGAAAAACGAAGGGGACTTGGCATGTTCGTCACCGAAGGGGCACCGGAAAAGCTGCTCGCCAGCGAGCGCGAGCGTTTCCTCAACGAAGAATGGCCGGCGGTCCTGGAGCGCATCGCGCGCCTTGGCCTGTCCGCCGAACAGCTGCTGCGCCGCGGAGGTGCCAAGTGAACGCCGCCATCGACAGCATGCGCGAGTACGTGGTCGACGCCCGCGGCCTGCGCAAGGCATACCGGAACAAGCTGGCACTCGACAGCGCCGATTTCCGGATCGAACCGGGCCGCATCGTCGGCCTGATCGGCCCCAACGGCGCCGGCAAGACCACCGCGCTCAAGGCGATCCTCGGCCTGATCCCGTTCGAGGGCAGCCTCGAGGTGCTCGGCAAGGACCCGCGCACCCAGCGCGACGAGCTGATGAACGATGTGTGCTTCATCGCCGACGTCGCGGTGCTGCCGCGCTGGATGCGGGTCGCCGAGGCGATCGAGTTCGTCGCCGGGGTCCACCCGCGCTTCGACCGGGCCCGCTGCGACCGCTTCCTGGCCGGCACCCAGCTCAAGCCGCAGATGAAGGTGCGCGAACTGTCCAAGGGCATGATCGTGCAGCTGCACCTGGCGCTGGTGATGGCGATCGACGCGCGCCTGCTGGTGCTCGACGAGCCGACCCTGGGCCTGGACATCCTCTACCGCAAGCAGTTCTACCAGCGCCTGCTGGAGGACTACTTCGACGAGCACAAGACCATCCTGGTCACCACCCACCAGGTCGAGGAGATCGAGCACATCCTCACCGACGTGATGTTCATCCGCGACGGCAGGATCGTGCTGTCGGCGCCGATGGACGAGGTCGGCGAGCGCTACGTCGAGGTGCTGGTCGGCGCCGAGCGCGCCGACGCCGCGCGCGCGCTGCGGCCGATCGACGAGCGCACCCTGCCGTTCGGCAAGACCGTGATGCTGTTCGACGGCGTGCCGCGCGCGCGCCTGTCCGAGTTCGGCGAGACCCGGATCCCGGGCCTGGCCGACCTGTTCGTCGCCACCATGAAGGGAACCTACGCATGAACGCGTCCATCGAAACCGCCGTCGCCACCCCGCGCACGCCGGTGGCGCCGCCTCACCCCACCCACAAGCTCAAGCTGCTGCTGCGGCGCGAGTTCTGGGAGCACAAGGGCGGCTTCCTGTGGGCGCCGCTGGTCGCCGGCGCGATCTTCCTTGCGCTGGCAGCCATGGGAATCGTCACGGCATTGTTCTTCGCCCGCAAGGCGATCGCCGAGGGCGAGATGCAGATCGACGGCGAGGTCATGATCAATGGCCTGGACCTGGGCATGCTCACCCAGCGCCTGGATGCGCAGGACCTGGCCGAGCTGGGCAAGGGCCTGGACATCAGCCTGTTCATGGCCTCGAGCTGGCCGCTGATCGTGCTGGCGTTCGTGGTGTTCTTCTACTGCCTGGGCGCGCTCTACGACGAGCGCCGCGACCGCAGCGTGCTGTTCTGGAAGTCGCTTCCGGTCTCCGACCGCGACACGGTGCTGTCCAAGGCGGCCAGCGCGCTGGTGGTCGCGCCGGTGCTGGCGGTGGCCGCGGGGCTGGCGACGATGCTCGGCTTCCTGGCGCTGATCAGCCTGGTGGCGCTCGCCCACGGCGGCAACCCGGTGGAACTGCTCTGGGGCCCGGCCAGCCCGTTCGCGGTCGCCGGCAGCATGCTGCTCGCGGTCCCGGTCTACGCGCTCTGGGCGCTGCCGACCGTCGGCTGGCTGCTGCTGTGTTCGGCCTGGGCGAAGAGCAAGCCCTTCCTGTGGGCAATCATGATCCCGCTGTTCGCCGGCATCTTCGTCAGCTGGTTCGACCTGATGCGCGGTTTCGACCTGGGCGCCAACTGGTTCTGGGCCAACGTGGTCGGCCGGCTGCTGCTGGGCACCGTGCCCGGCGCGCACCTGCCCTACCGCGACGACATCGGCCAGCTCGCGGGCAACGACGACATCGCCCAGCTGCTCACGCCGGTGCACGCCATGGAGAACTACGCGATGCCGGAGCTGTGGATCGGCGCGGCGGTCGGCGCCGCCTTCCTCTTCGCCGCAATCCGCCTGCGCAGATGGCGGGATGAGGGGTGAGGCGCCGCGCTCATGCGCTGCCCTATCGGCAGCGCATGCGGCGCCGAACGCCCGGCCACGGATGGCCGGGCCGGACGATCCGAGCCGCTGATGTCGCGCCATGGATGGCAGGCACAGCATCGATCGATGCGGCGGCACTGCCGCATGGTCTGCCGAACGCCCGGCCACGGATGGCCGGGCCGGACGACCCGAAGCCCACACCATCGCGCCATGGATGGCAACCGCGTCAAACATCAACGCCATTCCAATTCCGCAGCAGCACGCGCCGAATCACCACGAACGCCGGGCCGGACGATCCAAATCCCCACCACCACGCCACGGACAGCAACCACCACCGCACCGTCGTCCCCCGAGGGCACACCCATGACCACTCCGCGCAGCCTCCTCGTCATCGCCCTGCTCGCCACCCTGCCCGCCCTCGCCGCCTGCGGCGCGGGCGACCCGGCCCCGGCCGAAGACACCCGGCAAGCCGCACCGCAGTCGGCGCTGGGCAAGGCCGCCGCGGCCGGCATCGCCAAGGCGCGCGAGGAGCTGGCCACGAAGAACATCACCGTCGGCCAGATCCACGCCGGCGTCCGCCGCGGCGACACGCCCGAGCCCGACCGGCCGAAGGGCGAGATCACGCCCGAGGGCGACTTCCTCATCGACGGCCGGGCGGTGGCGGTCACGCCCGCGCAGCGCGCGCTGCTGCTCGAGCACCGCGCCCGGATCATCGAGATCGCCGAGGCCGGCATGGAGATCGGCATCCAGGGCGCCGACCTGGCCGCCAGGGCGGCGACCGAGGCCCTCAAGGGCGTGTTCTCCGGCAGGTCCGAACAGGAGATCGAACGCCGCGTCGAAGCCGAAGCCGAGGGCATCAAGTCCGCCGCGACGGCACTGTGCGAGCGCCTGCCCGCGCTGTACCGGTCGCAGCAGGCGCTCGCCGCCGCCCTGCCCGAATTCGCGCCCTACGCGACCATGACCGCGGACGACCTCGAGGACTGCCGGGACGGACAGCACGTCGACCGCCAGCAAGTGCGCGAGGAGGTCCGCACCGGCATCCGCAGTTCGATCCGGCAGGCCGTCCAGTCCGCGGGCCTGGCCACGCGCGGCGCCACGGACGCGGCCGACGCCCGGGAATCCGAGGATCCCGCGGCGGCCGCGGACGCCGCGGCCGAGAACGGCCTCTGACCCCGGCACCCTGTCATCCCGAGCGCGGCGAGGGATCTGCTTTCAAGCAGGTTCCTCACTGCGTTCGGAACGACAGCATGATCGGGCCCGACAGGCCGCGGACGCCCCTCCAGGCTCAGTCGCCCGCAATGCCACCGTGGGTAAGCGCCCACGGATCTAGCAGCCGGCGCAGTTCGGCCTCGGGCATGCCGGTGTCCTCGACCGCCACCTCCAGCACCGGCCGGCCCTCGGCGTAGGCGCGCTTGGCGATCGCGGCGGCCTTCTCGTAGCCGATCACCGGATTGAGCGCGGTGACCAGGATCGGGTTGCGCTCCAGCGCCTCGGCCACCCGCCCGCGGCGCACCCGCAGCCCGTCGATGGCGCCTTCGGCGAGCAGCCGCATCGCATTGGCCAGCAGTCCAATCGAATCGAGCAGGTTGGCCGCGATCAGCGGCAGCATGACGTTGAGCTGGAAATTGCCGCTGGCGCCGGCCACGGTGATCGCAGTGTGGTGGCCCATCGCCTGGGCGCAGACCATGCAGGTCGCCTCCGGCAGCACCGGGTTGACCTTGCCGGGCATGATCGAGCTGCCCGGCTGCAGCGCCGGCAGCTCGATCTCGCCCAGGCCGGCCAGCGGCCCGGAGTTCATCCAGCGCAGGTCGTTGCCGATCTTCATCAGCGCCACCGCCAGCGCGTTGAGCTGGCCCGACAGTTCGACCGCGTCGTCCTGGGCGGCGATGCCCTCGAAGCGGTTGTCCGCGGCGACCAGGCGGACCCGCGCCAGCTTCGACAGCCCGCGCGCCATCGCCCTGCCGAAGCGCGGGTCGGCGTTGATGCCGGTGCCGATCGCGGTGCCGCCGATCGGCAGCCGGCGCAGGCGGTCCATCGCGTCCACGATCCGGCCGCGGGCGGACGCCAGCTGCGCCGACCAGGTCCCCAGTTCCTGGGCGAAGGTCAGCGGCATCGCGTCCATCAGGTGGGTGCGGCCGGTCTTGGCGACCTTGCCCAGCCCGCGCGCCTTGCGGTCGATGCTGCGGCGCAGCTGCGCCAGCGCCGGCAGCAGCTGCGCGTCGAGCGCGCGCATCGCCGCGACCCGGATCGCGGTCGGTACCACGTCGTTGGAGCTCTGGCCGAGGTTGACCTCGTCGTTGGGATGCACCGGCCGGCCGCGGCCGAGCGCGCGCGTGGCCAGGGTGGCGATCACCTCATTAGCGTTCATGTTGCTGGAGGTGCCCGAGCCGGTCTGGAACACGTCGACCGGGAACTGCGCGTCGTGTTCGCCGGCCGCCACTGCCAGCGCGGCCCTGCGGATCGCCGCGGCGCGGGTCTTCGGCAACAGCCCCAGGTCGGCGTTGACCTGCGCGGCGGCCGCCTTGACCAGGCCCAGCGCGTGCACGAAGCCGGGCGGCATCGGCCGTCCCGAGACCGGGAAGTTCTGCACCGCGCGCTGGGTCTGCGCACCCCACAGCGCGTCGGCGGGCACCTGCAGCTCCCCCATGCTGTCGCGTTCGGTCCGGTAGCCCGTGGCCATGTACTCCTCCGTTCGCTGCCATCGCGAGCATACCCCCACCCGTCCGTCATCGCGCCCAAGGGGCGCTCCTACGGATCCGGGGAACCCCTACCGCGATACGGCGACCGGGGAACCCGTACCGCGATACGGCGACCGAACCGCAGCTTCGTAGGAGCGGGCCTTGCCCGCGATGCGTCCGCAGCCGCGGCAACCGCACGCCGCGGGCACGTCGGCACAGGCGGGACGTAGAATAGATGGTTCCCCGTCCGCCACTCCGGCAACGCCATGTCCGACGCCCAGCTGCTCGCCCTGTCCCCGCTCGACGGCCGCTATGCCGGCCGGGTCGAGGCGCTGCGGCCGGTGTTCTCCGAATACGGGCTGATCCGGGCGCGGGTGAAGGTGGAAGTCGAATGGCTGCTGGCGCTGGCTGCCGAGCCCGGCATCGGCGAGCTGGCGGCCCTGCCCGACGACGCCGCCGCCCGCCTGCGCGCGATCGCCGCCGACTTCTCCCCGGCCGACGCCGCCCGGGTCAAGGAGATCGAACGCAGCACCAACCACGACGTCAAGGCGGTCGAGTACTTCATCAAGCAGCGGCTGCGCGACGACGCCGCGCTGGCCCCGGCGCTGGAGTTCGTGCACTTCGCCTGCACCAGCGAGGACATCAACAACCTCGCCTACGGGCTGATGCTGCGCGAGGGCCGCGTCCGGCTGCTGGCCTCCCTGGACGGCGTGATCGAGCGCCTGCGCGGCATGGCCCGCGACCACGCCGCGCAGCCGATGCTCTCGCGCACCCACGGCCAGACCGCCTCGCCCACCACCCTGGGCAAGGAACTGGCGAACGTGGTCGCCAGGCTGCGCCGCCAGCGCGCGCAGCTGGCGGCGGTGGAGCTGACCGGCAAGATCAACGGCGCGGTCGGCAACTACAACGCCCACGTCGTCGCCTACCCCGAGGTCGACTGGCCGGCGTTCGCCGAGCGTTTCGTCACCCGGCTCGGGCTGGCGTTCAACCCCTGGACCACCCAGATCGAGCCGCACGACTGCATCGCCGAACTCGGCGACGCGGTGCGGCGCGCGAACACCGTGCTGGTCGACCTGTGCCGCGACCTGTGGGGCTACGTCTCGCTCGGCTACTTCCGGCAGAAGCTCGAGGAAGGCGAGGTCGGCTCCAGCACCATGCCGCACAAGGTCAACCCGATCGACTTCGAGAACGCCGAGGGCAACCTGGGCATCGCCAACGCCCTGTTCGGGCATTTCTCCGAGAAGCTGCCGGTCAGCCGCTGGCAGCGCGACCTCACCGATTCGACTGTGTTGCGCGCGCTCGGCACCGCCTTCGGCCACACCGAGGTCGCGCTGGCCTCGCTGGCCAAGGGGCTGGCCAGGCTCGAGGTCGCGCCCGAGCGGCTGGCCGCGGACCTGGAGGCCGCCTGGGAGGTGCTGGCCGAGGCGGTGCAGACGGTGATGCGCCGCCACGGCCTGCCCAACCCCTACGAGCGGCTCAAGGCGCTGACCCGCGGCCAGGACATCGGCGAAGCATCGATGCGCGCGTTCATCGCAGGCCTCGAGCTGCCCGAGGAAGCGAAGGCCGGC
Organism: Gammaproteobacteria bacterium; assembly: GCA_046566095.1. Taxonomy (GTDB): domain Bacteria; phylum Pseudomonadota; class Gammaproteobacteria; order Xanthomonadales; family Xanthomonadaceae; genus CAMPJU01. The sequence continues at coordinate 30,624 of JBKHXI010000022.1, forward strand.
CTGCTGGCGCTCACCCCCGCCGGATACACGGGCCTGGCCGAGCGGCTCGCCCGGCAGGCCTGAGGGCGCCGCGCCATGAGCCCGCGCAAGCCGGCGGCTTCCCCCGCAGCGCGCGGGCGCGGCGCGGGCCGGGCCCAGCCGCCGCCGGTCGCGGCACCCGGCCCGGCGCCCATCGAAGTCGACGCCGGTGCGCAGCCGCCCCTGGGCATGCCCGCCGCCGAGTTCCTGCGCGACTACTGGCAGAAGAAGCCGCTGCTGATCCGCGACGCCTTCCCCGGCTTCGTCTCGCCGATTTCCCCCGAGGACCTGGCCGGCCTGGCCTGCGAGGAGGCCGCGCTGTCGCGGATCGTCGCCCACCAGCCCGAGGGCGACCGCTGGCTGGTGCAGCACGGGCCGTTTCCCGAGGACCTGTTCCCGGGCCTGCCGCAGCACGACTGGACCCTGCTGGTGCAGGACGTGGACAAGTGGGACGCGGACGTGGCGGCGCTGCTGCCGGCGTTCGGCTTCCTGCCGCGCTGGCGGATCGACGACGTCATGGTCAGCTTCGCCGCGCCCGGCGGCTCGGTCGGCGCCCATGTCGACCAGTACGACGTGTTCCTGCTGCAGGCGCAGGGCCGGCGGCGCTGGGCGATCGACGCCGGCGAGGCGCCGTCTCCAGCGTTCCGCGACGACGTCGAGCTCAGGCTGCTGCGCGAGTTCCATCCCACCCACGCCTGGGTTCTGGAACCGGGCGACATGCTCTACCTGCCGCCCGGCGTGCCGCACCACGGCGTGGCCGAGGACGCCTGCCTGACCTTCTCGATCGGCATGCGCGCGCCCTCGGCCGCCGAGCTGCTCGGCGATTACGTCGACACCCTCGCCGCCGAGGCCGACGAATCGCAGCGCTACCGCGACCCGGACCTGGCGCCGCCGGCCGACCCCAACGAGATCGACGCCGCCGCCATGGCGCGCGTGGTCGAGGCGCTGAACCTGCTGCGGATGAACGACCCGGACCGGCTCGGCGACTGGTTCGGGCGCTTCATCAGCGCCTACCGCAGCCCCGGCGCCATCGCCCCGGCGCCGCAGCCGCCGTCGCGGATCGAATTCGACTGGGCCCTGGCGCACGGCGGCAGCCTGCAGCGCCACCCCTTCGCGCGCGCCGCCTGGCGCCGCGCCAGGCGGCAGGCGCGGCTGTACGCCGACGGCCGCGACCACGCCCTGCCGGTCGCCGACGCGCGCCGCCTGGCGGCCGCCGCCACCCTCGACGGCCGCGGCTACGCCGCCCTGTCCCCGGCCGGGCGCGATCTGGCGTTCGCCCTGCTCGAGAGCGGCCACTACCTGCTGCGGATGCACGGCGAAGCGGACGCCGGGCCGCAGGGGCCGCCCGGACCCGATCCCGAGGAGGAACCGACATGACCCACGACCCGGCAGCCCCGGACCCGGCCCCCGAGGCCTTCAGCGTCGCCCTGGCCGACTACGCCCGCGACCTGGACGCGCTGCGCGCGGTGCGCGAAACCGTGTTCGTGCAGGAACAGCGGGTGCCGCTGGAACTGGAATGGGACGAGCTGGATCCCCGCTGCGTGCACGTGCTCGCGCGCGACGCCGCCGGCCGGCCGGTCGGCACCGGCCGGCTCACGCCCGAGCGCAGGATCGGGCGAATGGCGGTGCTGCGCGAGTGGCGCGGGCGCGGGGTCGGCGACGCCCTGCTGCTGGCCCTGCTGCAGGCCGCGCGCGACCGCGGCTGGCACGCGGTCTCGCTGCACGCGCAGGCGCCGGCGCTCGACTTCTACCTGCGCCACGGGTTCCGGCCGCGCGGGCCGCGCTTCCTGGAGGCGGGGATCGAGCACCAGGACATGGTGCTGGACCTGGACGCCCCGCACGGGGTCCAGGACCGGCAGCAGGCGGTGGCGACGGTGGCGGCGCTGGCCGGCGCCGCGCGCCGGCGGCTGTGGATCTATTCCCGCGACCTGGACCCGGGCCTGTTCGACGCCGACGAGGTGGTCGAGGCGCTGCGCCGCTTCGGCACCGCCGGCCGCGACGGCCAGGCCCGCATCCTGCTGCAGGATGCGGCCGCCGCCCAGCGCGGTCGCGCGCCGCTGATCGCGCTGGCGCAGCGCCTGCCCAGCGTGTTCGCGTTCCGCGAGGTCGAGGATCCTGTGGACCGCGCCTATCCCTCCGCGTTCGTGGTCAACGACACCGGCGGCTGGTACTTCCGCAACCTGGGCCACCGCTTCGACGGCGAGGCCGACCTGCACGGGCCCGGCCGCGCGCGCCAGCTGCACGAGGGCTTCGACCGGGTCTGGGAGCGTTCGCGGCCGGTCAGCGAGTACCGCGCCCTGGGCATCTGAAGCCCCGCCGGTACCGCCGCGGCCGGCGCTGCCGCTATACTTGGCAGCCTTTCGTGCCGCATCCGGCGGCGGTCGCCGGCGCTGCGCGCGCGCGCCGGATCGTGCGCGACGGCCAGTCCACCGCCGCGCGCAAGCCCGCCCGCCCCCATTCCCGAGCTTCCCGACCCCAGAGTGGACAGTCTCCTGAAGCAGTTCGCACGATCCTCCCAGCTGGGCGCCAATGCCGCCTTCCTCGAGGATCTCTACGAGCAGTACCTGGTCGATCCCGACAGCGTCGGGCCGCAGTGGCAGGCCTGGTTCGACGGCTTCCGCGGCCGCGAGGCCGGCGACGTCCCGCACTCGGCGGTCGCCGCCGCGGTGGCCGCCGCCGGCCGCCGGGCCGGCGCCGCGGCCGCGCCCGCCGCCGCGGGCGACGAGCGCGAACTGGCGGTCGGCAAGCTGGTCACCGCCTACCGCGCGCGCGGGCACCTGGGCGCCGACCTGGACCCGCTGGGCATGACCGCCCAGCCCGGCGCCCCGGACCTGGAGCTGGGCTTCCACCGGCTCTCGGAGAGCGACCTGGACCGGGAGTTCGGCACCGGCGGCGTCGCCGGGCACGAGCGCATGAAGCTGCGCGACCTGCTGGCGCTGCTGAAGAAAACCTACACCGGCCCGATCGGCGCCGAGTTCATGCACATCAGCGACGCCGAGCAGCGGCGCTGGATGTACCAGCGGCTGGAGGCCGCCGGCGGCCGGTTCGCTCCCCCGGCCCCGGAGCGGCGCCGGATCCTCGAGCGCCTGACCGCGGCCGAGGGCCTGGAGCGCTACCTGCACACCAAGTACGTCGGCCAGAAGCGGTTCTCGCTGGAGGGCGGCGACAGCCTGATCCCGCTGCTGGACGTGGTGATTCGCCGCGCCGGCGCCGACGGCGTCCGCGAGGTGGTGATGGGCATGGCCCACCGCGGCCGCCTCAACGTGCTGGTCAACACCCTGGGCAAGCCGCCGCGGCAGCTGTTCGACGAGTTCGAGGGCAAGTTCGAGCACAAGCACGACGACCGCCCGCACACCGGCGACGTCAAGTACCACATGGGCTTCTCCGCCGACGTGGTCACCGACGGCGGCCCGGTGCACCTGGCGCTGGCCTTCAACCCCTCGCACCTGGAGATCGTCGATCCGGTGGTCGCCGGCAGCTCGCGTTCGCGCCAGCACCGCCGCGGCGACCGCGACGGCCGCCAGGTGCTGCCGCTGCTGATGCACGGCGACGCCGCCTTCGCCGGCCAGGGCGTGGTGATGGAACTGCTGCAGATGTCGCAGGCGCGCGGCTTCGCGGTCGGCGGCACCCTGCACGTGGTGATCAACAACCAGGTCGGCTTCACCACCAGCGAGCGCCAGGACGCGCGCTCCACGCTCTACTGCACCGACGTGGCCAAGATGATCGAGGCCCCGGTGCTGCACGTGAACGCGGACCATCCGGAGGCGGTGGCGTTCTGCGCCGCGCTGGCCTTCGATTTCCGCCAGCGCTTCGGCAAGGACGTGGTCGTCGACCTGGTCTGCTACCGCCGCCACGGCCACAACGAGGCCGACGAACCGGCCGCGACCCAGCCGCTGATGTACCGCAAGATCCGCAAGCACCCGACCACCCGCGAGCTGTACGCCGCGCAGCTCGCCGAAGAGGGCGCGGTGCCGGAGGCGGAAGCGAAGGCGCTGGTCGACGCCTACCGCGACAAGCTCGACCAGGGCGCGATCACCACCGAGGTCGCCGAGTCCACGGCCGACGAGTTCACCATCGACTGGTCGCGCTACCTGGCCGGCAGCGTTGGCGACCCGGTCGACACCCGCGTCCCGCGCCGGGATCTCGACCGGCTGGCGCGCACCATCAACACCGTGCCCGACGGCTTCCGCCTGCACGCGCGCGTCGCCAAGATCTACGAGGACCGCAGGAAGATGGCCGCCGGCGAGCTGCCGGGCGACTGGGGCTTCGCCGAGAACCTGGCCTACGCCACCCTGCTGCGGGAGGGTTTCAAGCTGCGCCTGGTCGGCCAGGATTCCGGCCGCGGCACCTTCTTCCACCGCCACGCCATCCTGCACGAGCAGGACAGCGCAGAAAGCCTGGTGCCGCTGCGGCAGCTGGTCGAGAACCCGGAAACGGTCACCATCATCGACTCGCTGCTCAGCGAGGAGGCGGTGATGGCCTTCGAATACGGCTACGCCACCGCCGACCCGATGACCCTGGACATCTGGGAGGCGCAGTTCGGCGACTTCGCCAACGGCGCCCAGGTCGTCATCGACCAGTTCCTGTCCTCCGGCGAGGCCAAGTGGGGCCGGCTGTGCGGGCTGGCGCTGTTCCTGCCGCACGGCTACGAAGGCCAGGGCCCGGAGCACAGCTCGGCGCGGCTGGAGCGATTCCTGCAGCTGTGCGCGCTCGACAACATGCTGGTCTGCGTGCCGACCACGCCGGCCCAGTGCTTCCACATGATCCGCCGGCAGATGCGCATGACCACCCGCAAGCCGCTGGTGGTGATGACGCCCAAGTCGCTGCTGCGCCACAAGCTGGCGGTGTCCTCGCTGGAGGAACTGGCCGACGGCTCCTTCCGGAAGCTGATCCCGGACACCACCGCCGCCGCGAAGAAGGTCCGGCGCGTGGTGCTGTGCTCGGGCAAGGTCTACTACGACCTGCTGGAGCAGGCGCGCAAGGACGGGGTCGAGGACGTCGCGCTGGTGCGGGTGGAGCAGCTGTATCCCTTTCCGCGGCCGGAACTGGCCGCCGAGCTCGGGCGTTTCGCGAAGGTCGGCGACGTGGTCTGGTGCCAGGAAGAGCCGCAGAACCAGGGCGCCTGGTACCAGATCCAGCACCACCTGCGCGCCTGCCTGCAGCCGAAGCAGGCGCTGCACTACGCCGGGCGCGCGCGCTCGCCCTCGCCCGCCTGCGGCCACTTCAGCGACCATGTCGAGGAACAGGCCCGGCTGGTCGCCGACGCATTGACCAACGAGCTCAGCGGCGACATCGTCGTCGAATAGCCCTTCCTTCCCGCCCGCCCCACCCCGCCCCGAACCACTCCCCGCCCCAGGACGCCCGCCATGTCCATCGAAGTCAAAGTCCCGGTCCTGCCGGAATCCGTGTCCGACGCGGTCATCGCCAGCTGGCACAAGCAGGTCGGCGACCCGGTCAGCCGCGACGAGAACCTGCTCGACCTGGAGACCGACAAGGTGGTGCTGGAAGTGCCCTCGCCGGTCGACGGCGTGGTCAAGGAGCTCAGGTTCGAGGCCGGCGCCACCGTCACCAGCCAGCAGGTCGTGGCGCTGATCGAGGAAGGCGCCGCGCCGGCGAAACAGGCCGACGACAAGCCCGCCAAGGCCGACGCCGGAAACCGGGGCAAGGACAAGGACAAGGGCGGGGAAGAGGCGCCGGCCAGGTCCGCCAAGGACGCGCCGGCCAAGGTCGCCAGCGCCGAATCCAAGTCGCCGCCGGCGAAGTCCGGAAAGCTCGACGAGCTGCCGCCCGGCGCGCGCTTCACCGCGCAGAAGGAGGGAATCGACCCGTCGAACGTCGAAGGCAGCGGCCGCCGCGGCGCGGTGACCAAGGAGGACCTGCTCGCCTACGCCCGCAACGCCGGGGCCGGCAACGCCGGCGGTGCGCGTCCCGAGGAGCGGGTGCCGATGACCCGCATGCGCGCGCGCATCGCCGAGCGGCTGATGCAGTCCAAGGATTCGATCGCGATGCTGACCTCGTTCAACGAGGTCGACCTGTCCGCCGTGATGCGCATGCGCAAGGAACTGGGCGAGGCCTTCCAGAAGGAACACGGCATCAAGCTCGGCTTCATGAGCTTCTTCGCAAAGGCCGCCGCCAACGCGCTGCAGCGGCATCCGGTGGTCAACGCCTCGGTGGACGGCAACGACATCGTCTACCACGGCTACGCCGACATCTCGATCGCGGTCTCGACCGAGCGCGGCCTGGTCACCCCGGTGCTGCGCAACGCCGAGCGCATGGGCTTCGCCGACATCGAGAAGGCCATCGACGGCTACGCCCGCGCCGCGCGCGAGGGCGGGCTCAAGCTCGAGGACCTGCAGGGCGGCACCTTCACCATCACCAACGGCGGGGTGTTCGGCTCGCTGATGTCCACCCCGATCGTCAACCCGCCGCAGTCGGCGATCCTGGGCATGCACGCCATCAAGGAACGCCCGATCGTGCGCGACGGCCAGGTGGTGGCGGCGCCGATGATGTACATCGCGCTGAGCTACGACCACCGCATCATCGACGGCAAGGACGCGGTGCTGTTCCTGGTCGACATCAAGAACCAGCTGGAGAACCCGCAGCGCATGCTGCTCGGGATGTGATGCCGAGCAGCATCGGGAATGGAGAATCGGGAATCGGAGAAGCAGCTTCCGGACCCGCATCGCCGCTCTTGCCATTCCCCAGTCCCCATTCCCCATTCCCGTTGTGAGCGAAGCATGAGCGAACAATTCGACGTCGTCGTCATCGGCGCAGGCCCCGCCGGCTACCACGCCGCCATCCGCGCCGCGCAGCTGGGCATGAAGGTCGCCTGCGTCGACGCCGCGCTCGGCAAGGACGGCAAGCCGGCGCTCGGCGGCACCTGCCTGCGGGTGGGCTGCATCCCGTCCAAGGCCCTGCTCGATTCCTCGCGCCAGTTCTGGAACATGGGCCACCTGTTCGACGACCACGGCATCCGCTTCCAGGACGCGAAGATGGACGTGCCGGCCATGATCGGCCGCAAGGACCGGATCGTGAAGCAGTTCACCGGCGGCATCGCGATGCTGTTCAAGGCGAACAAGGTGACGCCGTACTACGGCTTCGGCACGCTGTACAAGGGCAACGTGGTCGAGGTCAGGCAGCACGACGGCAGCCAGGTGCTGCTGAAGGGCACCAACGTGATCATCGCCGCCGGCTCGGATTCGATCGAGCTGCCGTTCGCCAGGTTCGACGGCAAGCACATCGTCGACAACGCCGGCGCCCTGGACTTCGAGGCCGTGCCCAAGCGCCTGGGCGTGATCGGCGCGGGCGTGATCGGCCTGGAGCTGGGCAGCGTGTGGCGGCGTCTGGGCAGCGAAGTGACGATCCTCGAGGCGATGCCCGAGTTCCTGGCCGCCGCCGACGCCGAAGTCGCCAGGGCCGCCGCGCGCGAGTTCAAGAAGCAGGGCCTGGACATCCGCCTGGGCTGCAAGGTCACCGCCGCCGAGGTCAGGAAGAACGCCGTGCATGTCACCTGGACCGGCGCCGACGGCAAGGACGAGACCCGGGTCTTCGACAAGCTGCTCGTGTGCGTGGGCCGCCGCGCCGCCACCGACGGCCTGCTCGCCGAAGGCACCGGGGTGAAGCTCGACAAGCGCGGCATGGTCGAGGTCGACGAGCACTGCCACACCGGCGTGGACGGCGTGTGGGCGATCGGCGACTGCGTACGCGGCCCGATGCTGGCGCACAAGGGCTTCGAGGAGGGCATCGCGGTGGCCGAGCTGATCGCCGGCCTGCCCGGGCACGTGAACTTCGAGACCATCCCCTGGGTGATCTACACGGAGCCCGAGATCGCCTGGGTCGGCCGCACCGAGCAGCAGCTCAAGGAAGACGGGGTGCCGTACCGGGCCGGCAGCTTCCCGTTCGCGGCGATCGGCCGTGCGGTGGCGATGGGCGAGCCGGCCGGCTTCGTCAAGATCCTGGCGCACGCCGAGACCGACCGCGTGCTGGGCCTGCACCTGGTCGGCGTGGGCGTGTCGGAACTGGTGCACGAAGGCGTGCTGACCATGGAGTTCAAGGGCTCGGCCGACGACCTCGCCCGCATCTGCCACGCCCACCCGACCCTGTCGGAGGCGATCCACGACGCGGCGATGGCGGTCGACAAGCGGGCGATCCACAAGGCCAACTGACG
>JBKHXI010000023.1:0-9161 GCA_046566095.1 Gammaproteobacteria bacterium
TAGCCGCGTCGCCCGCCAGGACCGCTGCGCGACGACGCAACGGACGATGTCAGCACCGCTGTTCGTGGGAGCGCCCCTTGGGCGCGATTTCGGGGCAGCCAGGCGCCGGAGGCGCCATCGCGGGCAAGGCCCGCTCCTACGGGAGCAGCGATTCGGCAACTCATCGGAGGCAGGATGGGTATGGGCGGCGTGGAAGTGGTGTACGAGGTCGACCTGGAGATCGACGCGGCGATCGGGTCCGCGTACCGCGACTGGCTGCACGGGCATGTGCGCGAACTGCTGGCGTTGCCGGGGTTCGTCGACGCCCGCGTGTACGAGGTGGCCGATCCGCCGCCGCCGACGGGCACGCGGTCGCTGTGCGTGCAGTACCGCCTGCGCGATGCCGCGGCGCTGGACCGCTACCTGCGCGAGGATGCGCCGCGGATGCGCGCGGACGGGGTGGCGCGCTTCGGCGAGCGCTTCCGCGCCACCCGCCGGGTGCTGCGCCCGCTGCGGTAGTGCCCGGCCCGGGAACCACCGTCCACCGAAGCAGCGGCCCTGCCGAGCGCAGCTCTCGGCCCGCGCGGAAGCGGGGAAGGTTCCGTTTCCAGGCCCGTTCCTCGTTGCGTACGCAACGACAGCGATGCGGCGTCCGGGTCAGCGCTCCAGTCGCAGCCGCAGCCAGGCGCCGCGGTTGTCGTCGGAGGTCGACAGCAACGCGCGCCGCAGCGCGTCGCGCTCCTCGGCCGGGGTGCGCTGCATCAGCACCGCCAGGTCGGCGCGCTGCGCCGGGGTCATGCTGCGCAGCACGCGCAGCAGCGGCGCGCGCTGCTCCGCCGGCACCTGCGCCAGCAGCGGCTGCAGCGCCGGATAGTCCGCGCCCAGCCGCGGGCCCAGCAGCCAGCCGCGGCGCACGTGCTCGTCGAGCCCGGCGTAGTCCGCGCGCAGCTGCGCCTGCTCGGCCGGGGGCAGCGCGGCGAAACGCGCGCGCGCGGCCTGCACCTGCTCGCGGTCGATGCTGTCCAGCGCCTGCCAGGCGGCGTAGCGTTCGCGCGCTTCGGCCTGCGCTTGCGGCGCGAGCCGGTCCCAGGCTTCCGCGCGCCGGGCGAAGGCGGCACGTTCCTCGTCGGACCAGTCCGCCCACCGCGCCTGGCGCTGCAGCAGCTGCTGGCGCAGGTCCGGCGGCAGCCGCGCCAGCAGCCCGGGGCCCTGCGCCGGCAACGCGGCCGCCGCCAGCGCCAGCAGCGCGCCCGCCAGCCACGCCCGCCGGCCCGTCTCAGCGCGGCTCATCGCTGCTCTCCCGCGGCGGCGCGGTGGCGCCGCCGGCGATCTCGACCGCGGCCTCGGCCGGCAGCGGCAGGTCGGCCGGCAAGGCTTCCGGTTCCACCGGCGCCTGCGCCGCCAGCCAGCTGTAGAAGCCCAGGTCCTCGGAGGCGGCCAGCCCGGCGGGGTCGGCCAGCAACGCGAAATCGCGATGGCCGAGCAGGGCGGTATGTTCGTCGAAGCGCGCCGCCGGGCGCTCGGCGCGCAGGTCGTCGGTGCGGATCCCGTCCTGGTCCGCGCGGCCCTGCAGCCATGGCCAGGCCCAGGTGGCCGCCAGCAGCGCCGCGCACAGCGCGACCCCGGCCCACAGCGCCCGGCGCAGGCCCGGCGCCGGGCGCGGCCCCGCCGCGCGGCCCGGGGGGGTAGTGCCGGCGATCGCCGCTTCGCGCAGGCGCGCCAGATGGGCCAGGCGCTCGGCCGGCAGGGTCTTGATCCGGCGGTGCACCTGCTCGCGCAGCGCCGCCCAGGCGCCGGGGTCGGCGCGGCCGTCGTCGCGGTGCGGCAGGGCCCGGCGCAGGGCCAGCCGGTAGCTGGCCGGGGCCACCGCCAGCACCGCCGCGGCCTCGGCCTCGTCGAGCCCGGAGGCCAGCCGCAGCAGCAGGGCGGCGCGCGGCGCCGGGGTCAGCCGCCCGAGCCAGGCCAGCTCGCGCGGCCAGTGCGGATCCGGCGGCGGCCGCCGCAGCTGCGGCGCGGCCAGCAGCAGGGTCCAGAACCGGCGCGGCCAGTCGGCCATCGGCTCGTCCGCCGCGCCCAGCCGGAACGCCCGCATCGCCTCCGCCAGCGCCGCGTCGCCGGCCACCGCATCGCCGCACTGCAGTTCGGCCAGCACTGCGCCGCGCCGCTCCACGCCGCGCAGGAACGCCGCCAGCGCGGACGGAAAGGAAGGCTGCGGGGATGGATTCATCGAACGCGGGTCATCGGCCGGCAGCGGCCATCATAGGGATTGGGCGCGACGGGCGGGCGGCGCCGTCCACGCCGGAAGCGCTGGGGGCCGGCCGCAGGCGCACGTTAAAAAGGGCTTGACATGGCTGAAAAACCTGCTCCGCAAGGCGGGACAAGGCCTGCGTGAAATCCGGTTGTGCACAGCGGTAACCGGAATGACATCGGTGCCGCGTGCAGTCCGGGGCCGGCCCGGGTTTCACCAGGGTTTCACGGACAAGTGCCTGATTCCATGGACTTAAGTGTAGATGGCACTTTTTTGTCCAAGGCGGGCAGGTCGGCATCGGTCCGGCGTCCGGGCGCTGGCGCGGGGGCGCGATGCACAGATTTATCCACAGTTTGTGTGGATAACAGGCAAAAGCCTTTGCCCTCCACGGCTTGCGCGACTTTCGTCACCGCGACAGCAGCAATGCCCGGCAAGTCGGCGCTGTCGCGCGCCGCTCGGCTGCCGCCGTCCGCGCCGCAACCGGCCCGAGGTTCCCTAGACTTGCGCGATGCCCGTCGCCCGCACCCCGGTATTGCACGTCGCCCTGCCGGTGCCGCTGCCGCGACTGTTCGACTACCTGCCGCCCGCCGGCGCCGCCGCGACCGTGGACATGGTCGGCCGGCGGGTACGGGTGCCGCTGGGGCCGCGCGCGCTGGTCGGCGTCGTGGCCGGGGTGGGCGCGGCCGCGCCGGCCACGACGACGCAGCTGCGTGCCGCCGCCGCCTGCCTGGATCCGGCGCCGCTGCTGGCCGGCGAACTGCTGGAGGCGCTGCGCTGGCTGGCGCGCTACACCCATGCGCCGCTGGGCGAGGTGCTGGCGACCGCGCTGCCCGCCGCCCTGCGCCGCGGCGAGCCCCTGCCCGACACCCGCGCCCGGGCCTGGCGGCTGACCGCCGCCGGCCACGAGGCGCTGCCCGGGCTGCGCCCCGGCCGGCCCCGGGAACTGGCCCGGATCCTGGCCGCCGCTGCGCGCGAGGAAAGCCTGCTCGACGACGCCTTGCCGCACTGGCGCGCCGCCGCGCGGGCACTGGCCCGGCGCGGGCTGGCCGAAGCGGTCGCGGTGCCGGCCTCGGCCCTGGCCCCGGCCCCGCAGCCCGGGCCCGCGCCCAACGGCGCCCAGCAGGAGGCGATCGCGGCGATCCTCGCCGCCCGCGGCCGGTTCGCGCCGATGCTGCTGGACGGCGTCACCGGCAGCGGCAAGACCGAGGTCTACCTGCAGGCGATCGCCGACTGCCTGGCGCGCGGCCGCCAGGCGCTGGTGCTGGTGCCGGAGATCGGCCTGACCCCGCAGATGCTTTCGCGCTTCCGCGCGCGCCTGGGGGTGCCGGTGCACGCGCTGCACTCGGGCCTGTCCGACGGCGAGCGCGCCCGCACCTGGGCGGCGGCCCTGCGCGGCGAGGCGCGGGTGGTGGTCGGCACCCGCTCGGCGGCGTTCCTGCCGCTGCCCGACGCCGGCCTGATCGTGGTCGACGAGGAGCACGACGCCAGCTACAAGCAGCTCGACGGCATCCGCTACCACGCCCGCGACCTGCTGCTGGTGCGCGGCAAGGCGCTGGGCGTGCCGGTAGTGCTGGGCAGCGCCACGCCCTCGCTCGAATCGCTGCACAACGCCCGCTGCGGCCGCTATGCGCTGCTGCGGCTGGCGCAGCGCGCCGGCCGGGCGCGGGCGCCCGCGGTGCGCGTGCTCGACGTGCGCAAGCGGCCGCTGCACGCCGGCCTGGCCCCCGAGGCGCTGGCCGCGGTGCGCGCCGCCCTGGACGCCGGGGGCCAGGTGCTGGTGTTCCGCAACCGCCGCGGCTACGCGCCGGTGCTGCTGTGCCACGACTGCGGCTGGAGCGCGCACTGCCCGCGCTGCAGCACTCCCGAACGCGCCAGCCCGATGACTGTGCACGGCGGCGGCCGCCGCCTGCAGTGCCACCACTGCGGCGCGCGCCGGCCCGCGCCGCCGGCCTGTCCGGACTGCGCCGGCCTGGCGCTGCAGCCGCAGGGCCTGGGCACCGAACGGATCGAGGAGGAACTGGCGCGGGCGCTGGAGGGCGTGCCGGTGCTGCGCATCGACCGCGCCAGCACCCGCCGCCGCGACGCGCTGGAGCGCGCGCTGGCCACGCTCGGCGACGCGCCCGGGGTGCTGGTCGGCACCCAGATGCTGGCCAAGGGCCACGACCTGCCGCGGCTGACCCTGGTGGTGGTGGTGGGCATCGACGAGGGCCTGTTCTCGGCCGATTTCCGCAGCGCCGAGAAGCTGGCGCAGCTGCTGGTCCAGGTCGCCGGCCGCGCCGGCCGCGCCGCGCGTCCCGGCGAGGTGATCCTGCAGACCCACCATCCCGAGCACCCGCTGCTGCAGACCCTGGTCCACGGCGGCTACCACGCCTTCGCCGAGGCCGAGCTCGCGCAGCGCGAGGCCGCCGGCTTCCCGCCGTTCGCGCACCTGGCGCTGCTGCGTGCCGAGGCGAAGCAGGTGGAACAGGTGCAGGCTTTCCTGCAGGCCGCGCGCCGCGCGTTCGCCGACGCCCTCCCCGCGCCGGCGCGCGGAGCCCCGCCGCCGCTCGAACTGCACGGCCCGATGCCGGCGCCGATGCCGCGCCGCGCCAGCCACCAGCGCATGCAGCTGCTGCTGTCGGCGCAGCGGCGCGCGCAGCTGCATGCCCTGCTCGACGCGGCGCTGCCGCCCCTCTACGAACTGCCCGAGGCGCGCCGCGTGCGCTGGTCGCTCGACGTGGATCCGGTCGACCTCTACTGATTGCGACGCCCGCCATGCGGTGCCCGCGACAGCGCGCGGTTCGGCCATGCCAGCGCCGCGAGCAGGTACAGCGCGAGCGCGAACAGCAGGGTCGCGCGCAGGCCCAGTTCGATCGCCAGCAACAGCGCGCCGATCGCGGCGACCACCGAGGCGCAGCCGTTCAGGCCCCAGGCCCAGGGCACGAACGCCGGCGCCTCGCGTGACAGCCGCGCCAGGCCGAGCGGGAACGGCAGACCCATGGCGAAGGCCAACGGCGCGATCGACAGAACGCCCAACGCCGCACGCCATGCCACCGGCCAACCGGCGCTGGCGTCGAGCGCCAGTGCGAACACCGCCAGATGCCACGCCAGGCCGATCGCGACCAGCCCCACCGCGCGCGCGAAGGGCCGCGGCGGCGCGCCGCGGCTCTCCCAGCGCTGCGCCCACGCGCTGCCGCATCCGGCGAACAGCAAAAAGGCCGCCAGCCCCACCGCGATCGCCGGCAACGGCGCCCCGACCAGCAACTGCAACCGCGACAAGGTCGCGATCTCGATGCACATGAAGGCCACGCCCAGGCACAGGAAATAGAGCCCGGCGCGCCAGCGTGCGAACTGCCGGGCGCCGGGCCCGCGCGGCAGCGCGAGCAGCGGCAGCAGCACCAGCGCGATCGACAGCGGCACCGCCTGGGCCAGCGCCGCGACCAGCAGCAGGTACCCCGATTCCAGCAGCACCGCGCCGCCCTGTCCGCGCAACGCCCAAAGTTCCGGCAAGGTCGACCAGCGGAAGAAGTTGCCGGCGTAGGGCCGGTCGTCCCCGACCGGGGCGACGTCGAACTTGTAGTCGCGCAGGAAGCGGTCGGCAGCGGTCGACAGCAGTGCGCGCGCGCCGTCGCGCAGCGGATCGTCCGCAAGCCCGTGGAACGGCCGGGTCGTGACCGCAGGGCCGGGCACGGGATGCACCAGATCGAAGCCCATCTCCTCGGCGAACGCACCGGCGCGCGCGCGCGCTGCCGGCGTGAACGGCGCGCGCGCGACCAGCAGGGTCGCCGCGTCCCAGTTCCGGATCGCAAGCAGGTGCGCACCCGGATCCTCGGCGCCGGCCGCGCGCAAGGCCTGGATCGCCGTGGCCAGCAGCCGCAGCATCTCGCGCGGCGGCTGCCGGTCCCAGCGGGTCACGGCGATCATGCCGCCGGGCGCGAGCTGCGCGAGATAGTCGCCGAACGCCTCCCGGGTGGCGGTGTAGTCTTCGGCCACCGCATGCACGCCGGACCCGCCGGCGGCGAACGACGCGCCGCCGCCGAGAACCAGCAGATCGTGGTGACCGCGGTCGCGCCGCACGAACGCGCGCGCATCGGCGATGTGCACACGCACCCGCGGATCGCGGTACAGGCCACCGGCGAACGCGTCGAACTCCTCGCGTACCAGCGCTACGGTTTGTGGATTGCGCTCGACCGCATCCACCGCGCGCGCGCCCAGCAGCAGTGCCTGCAGCACGTCCACGCCCCCGCCGGCACCCAGCACCAGCACCCGCGGCCGCTCCAGCAGCCGATACGGCAGGGCCGCGGTGGTCCGTCCGAGATAGGCGAGCGCGTCCGGATCCCCCGTATCGCGGGTGATCGCCGCTGGAGCGTCGCCGTCCACGTACAGTCCCAGCTGCGGCGCCGGTTCCTGTTCGTTCGCCAGGCTCAGTCCTGGCGCAAGGCGCAGCGGCACGCGCGGGCTTTCCACCACCGCCAGCCAACCGTACGGGCTATGTCGCTCGGCCACGATGCGCGCATCGCGCACCAGCAGCGCGCCAGGCAAGGCCTTGAACGCGTTGACCGGCGGCGCGAGCGCGCCGCCCGCGACCAGCGCCAGCACCGCGCCGAGGGCCAGCGCCGCGCCGGCGCGCAGGCGCCTGGCCGGAACACCGGTCGCCGACAGCGCAGCCGCCAGCGGCGCCAGCGCCACCGCCGCCGCCAGCGCCGCGTCGACCGGCAGCAGCCACAGCAGTGCCAGCGCCAGCACGGCGCCCAGCCCCGCACCCAGCAGGTCGGCCCCGTACAGCAGCGGGATGTGCGCGCCATGGCGCGCGAACGCCAAGCCGAAACAGCCCGCCGCGAACAGGAACGGCAGCGCCAGGCACAGGTACATCGCCGCCAGCCAACCAAGCTGGCGCGGGTTCCAGACCAGTTCCAGACCGTTGAATGGCAGCGCGCGCGCCAGCCACAGGCAGGCGGCGGCGCTCAGGGCAAAGGCGATCGCGCAGGCAGGGAACAGCCAGTCGAATCGCCGCACCGCCGCCGCGCCCGCCAGGCTCAGTACGGTGCCGCTGGCGCCGTGACCGAGCAGCGCCAGGCTGATGATCACCACAGCGAACGGATGCCAGTGCGCGATCGCCAGCCAGCGCATCAGCAGCAGCTGGTAGGCCAAGGCCGCCATCGACACCAGCGCGACCGCGGCGGCCAGCCGGAACGGACGCGCGGGCATCGTCGCCCCGCGCCGCTAGCGGCCGCGGGTCAGCGGCACGAAGCGCACCGGCAGGATGCGTTGCGAACGCACGCGGCCGTCCGCGTCCTTCTCCACCAGCATCAGCGTCTGGGTATGGAAGCCGCCGCCGACCGGGATCACCATGCGACCGCCCGGCTTGAGCTGGGCCAGCAGCGGCGGCGGCACCGACGGGGCCGCGGCGGTGACCACGATGGTGTCGAACGGCGCGGCCTCCGGCCAGCCGTGGTAGCCATCGCCGATGCGGATCCGGATGTTGCGATAGCCGAGCTCGTGCAGCCGACGCTGCGCCTGGTGCGCCAGCGGCTCGATGATCTCGATGGAATAGACCTCGCCGACCAGTTCGGCCAGCACTGCCGCCTGGTAGCCCGATCCGGTCCCGATCTCCAGCACCCGCTGCCCTGGGCGCGGACGCGCCAGCGTAGTCATCAACGCGACGATGTAGGGCTGGGAAATCGTCTGCCCGTAGCCGATCGGAAGCGGTCGATTGGCATAGGCGTGCGCGACCTGGGAAGGCGGCACCAGCCTGTGACGCGGCACGCGCTCCATCGCCGCCAACACCGTCCCGTCCAGTCGCGGCGCCGGATCCAGCCGCGGGCGATGGCGGTCGGCCCGGCGCAGATCGGCGACCATGGCACGGCGTTGTCCGGCGCGCGGGTCCGGTTCGGCCTGCGCCGCTGCCGCCGCGCCAGCCGGCATCGCGGGCAGGACGGCGAGAACGAGCAGGCAGGCCATGAACACCCGGACGGACCCGGGAGCCGGCACGCGATCGACGGCGGATGGACGCTCCATCGCCGGAGCAGCATAGAGGGCGACCGGCCGGGCGTCGTTAACGCCGCGTCACGACCGGCTGGGCAGGGCCTACCCTGTGGATTGCAGCTGCGCGCGCGCGCCGACCACGCGCCCCCCCTTGGGAATGCGCCGCTCAGGCCGCGAACAGCGCCTTCATCTTCTTCAGCGCGTTGGCCTCGACCTGGCGGATGCGCTCGGCCGAGACGCCGTACTCGTCGGCCAGTTCCTGCAGCGTCACCTTGTTGTCGGGGTCCAGCCAGCGGCGGCGGATGATGTCGCGCGAGCGCGCGTCGAGGGTGCGCAGGCCCTCGCGCAGCAGCTGCAGCTGGTGGCCTTCGCTGTCGCTGCGCTCGTAGGCCTGGGCCGGATCCTCCTCGTGGGTCACGAGGTAGGCGGCCGGCGCCGGCGGGGCGTGCTCGTTGTCGTCGTCGGCGGGCAGGTCGAAGCCGATGTCGCGCCCGGACAGGCGCGACTCCATCTCCAGCACCTCGCGCTCGGAAACGTTGAGGTCGGCGGCGACCGCGCGCACCTCCTCGGCGTTGAGCCAGCCCAGGCGCTTCTTGGAGCGGCGCAGGTTGAAGAACAGCTTGCGCTGCGCTTTGGTGGTGGCGACCTTGACGATGCGCCAGTTGCGCAGGATGAACTCGTGCATCTCGGCGCGGATCCAGTGCACCGCGAAGCTGACCAGGCGCACGCCGACGTCCGGGTCGAAGCGCTTGACCGCCTTCATCAGGCCGATGTTGCCTTCCTGGATCAGGTCGCCAAGCGGCAGGCCGTAGCCGGTGTAGCCGCGGGCCACGTGGACCACGAAACGCAGGTGGGAGAGCACCAGCTCGCGGGCGGCGTCCAGGTCGTCCTGGTCGTGGAAGCGGCGCGCCAGCGCCTGTTCCTCCTCCGCCGACAGCACCGGGATGCGGTGCACGGCGCCGATGTAGGC
>JBKHXI010000024.1:0-13025 GCA_046566095.1 Gammaproteobacteria bacterium
GTCTGCCATGGACAACCATCCACCGGCCAGACGCCCGCACAAGTCACCTGCGCACACTGTCAAGGAACCCGGGGCCGGCCTCAACGCCTGCACCCATCCCCAAAGCCCGATGGCCGAGGGAGCCGCATATTGTACAGCGGGGGCGGCGCAGGTCAACACCTCGCGCCCGCCATCGCGCTGCCCGCGGCGCCGGCGGTTCAGCCGGCCCGGCCCGCGCGGGGCGCGCATTGTGCACGTCCGGCCGGCGCCTGCAAGGAGGCCCGCGCGCAGGCCGGGCCGGCAACGCGATTGACGCGGCGGCCCGGGTGTCGGAAGGTCGCCGCGTACCGTTCCGGAGCGCCGCCATGGCCCGCACCATCCTGCTCGTCCTCGCCCTGCTGGCGCCCGCCCTGGGCGGCGCCTGCGCCACCGCCGGCGGGTCCTGGGTGGAGCTGGCCGGCGAGCGCTTCCTGGTCGAGGTCGCGGACGAACCGCAGGAGCGCGCGCGCGGCCTGATGTTCCGCGACCGGCTGGCGCCCGGCCACGGGATGCTGTTCATCCACGACCGCGAGGAACCGCAGGCCTACTGGATGAAGAACACCCGCATCCCGCTCGACATCCTGTACTTCGACGCCGCGCGCCGGCTGGTCGCGCAGCAGCGCGAGGTGCCGCCCTGCACCCGCGGCAACGCCTGCCCCTCCTACCCCAGCGGCGCGCCGGCCCTGTACGTGCTGGAACTGAATGCGGGCGAAGCCGCTCGCCTGCAGCTGCGCGAGGGCGCGCTGCTGCGTTTCGGCCCCGGGCTGCGGGAGCGGGGCGACTGAAAGCAGGCCCAACCGCGGCCGCGCCGCGCGCACGGGGCGCTTGAACCGGCGCGACCGGGACGGCAGGCTTGGGCGCATGCGCTTCACCCTGCCCGAATGGCCGGACCTGGCCTCCCTCGACGACGATGCGCTGCCGCTGCTGGCCACCGCCCTGCTGATCGCGCGCGACGAGTACCCGCAGATCGACCCGGGACGCTACGACGCGCTGCTGCAGAGCCACGTCGAGGACCTCAGCGAGGAGCTGGCGGCGATCCAGGGCTGGCCCCTCAAGATGCAGGCGATCAACCGCCACCTGTTCGAGGACCTGGGCTACGCCGGCAACGCCGACGAGTACTACGACCCGCGCAACAGCTACCTGAACCAGGTGTTCGAACGCAGGCTGGGCAACCCGATCTCGCTGGCCCTGGTGCAGATGGAAGTGGCCCGCCGCCTGGGCGTGCCGCTGGAGGGCGTCTCGTTCCCGGGCCACTTCCTGGTGCGCCTGCCGATGGACGACGGGGTGCTGGTCATGGACCCGTTCAACCGCGGCCGGCCGCTGGACGTGGACGAACTGCGCGACCGCGCCTCGCCGCACCTGGGCGGCGAGGCGCCGGACGACAGCGCCCTGGCCCGGATCCTCGACCCGGCTTCGCACCGCGCGATGCTGGCGCGGATGCTGCGCAACCTGCACGGGGTGTACGCCGAGAACGGGGACTGGGAGCGCGCCGCGCGCAGCGCCGACCGCATCCTGCTGCTGTGGCCCGACAACCCCGAGGCGCTGCGCGACCGCGGCCTGGCCTACCTGCACATGGGCCACCGCCACGGCGCGCGCCGCGACCTGGAACGCTACCTGCGGATGAATCCCGAAGCGCAGGACGCGGCCGCCCTGCACGCGCGCCTGGTGGAGGCCAGCGGCACGGGCATGCGCACCCACTGAGGCCGGCCGGCGGCGGGCCTCAGACCTCCATCATCTCGAAGTCGTCCTTGGTCACCCCGCAGTCCGGACAGGTCCAGGTGTCGGGCACGTCCTCCCAGCGGGTCCCGGGGGCGATGCCCTCCTCCGGCAGGCCCTTCTCCTCCTCGTAGAGGAAGCCGCAGACCACGCACATCCAGGTGCGGTAGGCGGTGGCGGTGGCGCTGGCGCTGGCGTCGTCCATTCGGATTCGGATAATGCGGCGGATGCGGGAACCGCCATTGTCCCACCACCGCGCCGCGCCCGGAACCCGGACCGGGGCCCGGACATGAATGCGGCCGCGCACGCCGGCCGCGGGATCGCGCGCGGGCTGTACCTGCTCACGCCCGACGAGCCCGACACCGGGCGGCTGCTGGCGCGGACCCTGCCGCTGCTGCCGCATTGCGCGCTGCTGCAGTACCGCAACAAGACGGCCGCGCCGGCGCTGCGCCGCGCCCAGGCGCAGGCGCTGGGCGCGCCGTGCCGCGCCGCCGGGGTCCGGCTGGTGGTCAACGACGACATGCGGCTGGCGGCCGCGGCCGGCGCCGACGGCGTGCACCTGGGCGAGGGCGACGGCGCGCTGGCCGATGCGCGCCGGATGCTGGGCCCGCAGGCGCTGATCGGCGTCTCCTGCTACGACGATCCGGCACGCGCCGTGCGCGCGGCGCGCCAGGGCGCGGACTACGTCGCCTTCGGCGCCTTCTTTCCCTCGCCGACCAAGCCCGGCGCGCGCCGCGCCACGCCCGCACTGCTGCACGCGGCCGCCGGCCTGGGCGTGGCGCGGGTGGCGATCGGCGGGATTACCCCGGACAATGCCGCGCAGCTGGTCGCCGCCGGCGCCGACCTGGTCGCGGCGATCAGCGGCGTGTACGACGCGCCCGATCCCGTGGCCGCGGCGCGCGCGATCCAGGCGCTGTTCGCCTGACCCCGCCGCCCCCGCACCGACCGAGGCCCGATGGACACCCGACGATCGCAGCAACTGTTCGCCCGCGCCCGCGCGCGCATGCCCGGCGGGGTGAACTCGCCGGTGCGCGCCTTCGCCTCGGTCGGCGGCGAGCCGTTCTTCGTGCAGCGGGCCGAAGGCGCGTACCTGGTCGACGTCGACGGCAACCGCTACCTCGACTACGTCGGCTCCTGGGGGCCGATGATCGCCGGCCACAACCACCCGGCGGTGCTCGAGGCGGTGCAGCGCGCCGCGCGCGACGGGCTGTCGTTCGGCACGCCCAATCCGCTGGAAGTGGAGATGGCCGAGACCATCGCCCGGCTGGTGCCCAGCTGCGAGATGGTGCGGATGGTCAACTCCGGCACCGAGGCCACGCTGTCGGCGATCCGGCTGGCGCGCGGCGCCACCGGGCGCGCGCGCATCGTCAAGTTCGAGGGCTGCTACCACGGCCACGGCGACTCGTTCCTGGTCAAGGCCGGCAGCGGCGCGCTGACCTTCGGCGTGCCCACCTCGCCGGGCGTGCCCAAGGCGCTGGCGGACCTGACCCTGACCCTGCCCTACAACGATTTCGACGCCGCCACCGCGCTGTTCGACGAGGCCGGCGACGACATCGCCGGGCTGATCATCGAACCGGTGGTCGGCAACGCCAATTGC
The DNA here is from genome assembly GCA_046566095.1 of Gammaproteobacteria bacterium. Classification (GTDB taxonomy): domain Bacteria; phylum Pseudomonadota; class Gammaproteobacteria; order Xanthomonadales; family Xanthomonadaceae; genus CAMPJU01. The sequence goes on from JBKHXI010000024.1 coordinate 3,332, forward strand.
CTGCCGCCGCGCGAGGGCTACCTGCAGCACCTGCGCGCGCTGTGCACCCGGCACGGCGCGCTGCTGATCTTCGACGAGGTGATGACCGGCTTCCGGGTGGCGCTGGGCGGCGCGCAGGCGCGCTACGGGGTCGCCCCCGACCTGACCACCTTCGGCAAGATCATCGGCGGCGGCATGCCGGTGGGCGCCTACGGCGGGCGCCGCGACCTGATGGCACAGGTCTCGCCGGCCGGTCCGGTCTACCAGGCCGGCACCCTGAGCGGCAATCCGGTGGCGATGGCCGCCGGGCTGGCGATGCTGCAGCTGGTGCAGGCGCCGGGTTTCCACGACGCGCTCGAGCGCACCACCCATGCGCTGTGCGACGGATTCGAGGCGGCCGCGCGCGAGGCCGGGGTGGCGCTGCACACCACCCGCGTCGGCGGCATGTTCGGGCTGTTCTTCAGCGAGGCGCCGGTCGACACCTATGCCGGTGCGGTCGCCTGCGACGCCGCCGCGTTCCGGCGCTTCTTCCACGCCATGCTCGAGCGCGGCGTGTTCCTGGCGCCTTCGGCCTTCGAGGCCGGCTTCGTCTCCTCCGCCCACGGCGCCGCCGAGGTCGAGGCCACCCTGGAAGCGGCGCGCGCGGCCTTCCGCCAGGCGGCCGCCTGAGATGGCCGCGCGCAGCCGCTCCGCGAAGTTCTTCGAGCCGGACTACCAGCCGCGCACCGCGCACGGCTGGCGTGGCGAGTGGTTCGACATCATCTTCCACCACGAAAGCCGGCGCGCGCGCAACTTCGACATCGCCCTGATCGTGGCGATCCTGCTGAGCGTGATGGTGGTGATCCTCGACAGCGAGGAGCACCTGCACGCGCAGTACGGCACCATCTTCTACGCGATCGAGTGGGGCTTCACCCTGCTGTTCACCGCCGAGTACCTGCTGCGGTTGATGCTGGTGCGCCGGCCGCTGCGCTACGCGCGCAGCTTCTTCGGGATCATCGACCTGGTGTCGATCCTGCCGACCTACCTGTCGCTGCTGTTCCCCGGCAGCCAGCTGCTCATGGTGGTGCGGGTGCTGCGGGTGCTGCGGCTGTTCCGGATCGTGCGCATCAACGGCTACTCCGACGAGGCCGGGATCCTGTTCCGGGCGCTGCTGGGCAGCCGCTACAAGGTGCTGGCGTTCCTGTACATGATGCTCACGATCGTGCTGACCTTCGGCGCCTTCATGTACGTCATCGAAGGGCCGGCCAACGGCTTCACCAGCATTCCGATCGGCATGTACTGGGCGATCGTCACCGTGTCCACGGTCGGCTTCGGCGACCTGGTGCCGCTGACGCCGTTCGGGCGGTTCGTGGCCTCGGTGCTGGTGCTGATCGGCTACAGCATCATCGCCGTGCCGACCGGGATCTATACCGCGGAGCTGGCGAAGACGATGCGGCCCAAGCGCCGCCGCGTGCGCTGCCAGGAGTGCGGACTGATCGACCACGAGCAGGACGCCTGGCACTGCCGCCAGTGCGGGCGCGGGCTGCCCGAGGCCGAGGCCCCGGGGGACCCCGCCGCCGCTGCCCCCGCCGCCGATCCGCGGGCGCCGGCCGGCGGCTGAGCCGCGCGGCGGGCGCTACCAGCTGCCGGTATTGGGCATCGAGGCCCAGGGCTCCTGCGGCGGCAGCGGCCCGCCCTTCTGCAGCAGCTCGATCGAGATCGCGTCGGGCGAACGCACGAAGGCCATGCGCCCGTCCCGCGGCGGGCGGTTGATCGCCACGCCCATCGCCTGCAGGTGCGCGCAGAGGGCGTAGATGTCGTCGACCGCGAACGCCAGGTGGCCGAAGTTGCGCGCCGAGCCGTAGTCCTCGTCGTCGTAGTTCCAGGTCAGCTCGATCTCCGCCTCCGGGTTCTCCGGCGCGCCCAGGTAGACCAGGGTGAAGCGGCCCTCCGGCACGTCGCGGCGGCGGGTCTCGACCAGGCCGAGGCCGTCGCGGAAAAAGCGCAGCGAAACCTCCAGGTCGCGGACGCGGACCATCGCGTGCAGGTACTTCATGCGCGCGCGCCCCGCGGCTCCAGGAACAGGTCGGGCAGCAGGGGCCGCCCCGGTTCGACCGCGTACCGGTCGAAGTCGCGCACGCCGGCTGCGCGCAGCACGTCCTCGTCGACCAGGAAGGTCTCGCCGGCGGCGATCGCCTCGCGCGCGGGCCGCGCCAGGATCGCGTGCGCGGCGTCGGCCACGATCTCGGGCCGGCGGCAGTTCGCCAGGTCGATGCCCGGGATCATGTTCAACGCGTCGGTGGCGACGATCGTGCGCGGCCACAGCGCCTGCACCGCCACGCCCTTCGGGCCGAACTCGGCGGCCAGGCCCAGGGTCACGAAGCTCATGCCCATCTTGGCCAGGGTGTAGCCGGTGTGCGGCGCCCACCATTTCGGGTCGAGGCTGGGCGGCGGCGCGAGGGTGAGGATATGCGGGTCGTCCGAGCGCAGCAGGTGCGGCAGCGCGGCCTGCGCGCACAGGAAGCTGCCGCGGGCGTTGACCTGCTGCATCAGGTCGAAGCGCTTCATCGGCGTGTCCAGGGTGCCGCGCAGCCAGATCGCGCTGGCGTTGTTGACCAGGGCGTCGAGGCCGCCGAAGCGCTCCACGGTGGCATCGATCGCCGCGCGCACCTGGTCCTCCTCGCGGATGTCGCATTGCAGCGGCAGGGCCCGGCCGCCCGCGGCCTCGACTTCCTCGGCGACGCTGTGGATGGTGCCGGGCAGCTTCGGGTTGGGCACCGCGGACTTGGCCGCGATGGCCACGTTGGCGCCGTCGCGCGCGGCGCGCAGCGCGATCGCGCGGCCGATGCCGCGCGAGGCGCCGGTGATGAACAGGGTCTTGCCTGACAGGGTCGACATGGAAATCCTCCGCGGGATGTCCGGCCATTGTAGGAGCGGGCCTTGCCCGCGATCGCCACGGGGCGGCCGCAGGGTGCGTGGAATCGCGCCCAAGGGGCGCTCCTACGAGAGGGTGCCGGTCGGGATGGGACGCGGCCAAAACGCCGGCGCATCGTAGGAGCGGGCCTTGCCCGCGATCGCACGCGTCGCCGGATTCGCGCGCGCGCCTTCACCTGTGCGCGGGTCGCGCCCAAGGGGCGCTCCTACGACAGGCGGACCCGGCTTCGGGAGGGTGCTGCGGATCGAGGCCGGTTCAGGGCCGCGGCCCGCGGCCCTCGTTGTCGCGCCATTTGAGGACGCGGCGGGTGAGGAAGCGGTAGACCGGCTTGCCGGTCGCGAACCAGGCCTCGCGCACCCAGGAGCGGCGGCGCAGCAGGCGGCGCTCGACCGGGGTCAGCGCGGCCGCGCAGTAGGTGCGCTTGTGCTTGAGCAGGTGGCGCAGGTCCTCGCGCGCCAGCAGCCGCAGCCAGCGCGCGCGCGGGCGGCCGCGTACCGCCAGCTGGAAGTCGATCAGCGCCGGCCGGCCGTCGGCCAGCACCAGCCAGTTGGCCTCCTTGGCCAGGTCGTTATGGGCCAGGCCGCGCCGGTGCAGGCGCCGGAGCAGGCGATGCGCGTCGCGGAACCAGCCGGGATCGCCGTGCGGCGGACGCAGGTACATCGGCGCGCCCTCCAGGTAGCTGCGGTCCAGGCAGCGGCCGTCCCAGCGCAGCAGCCGCGGCACGTCCGCCAGGCCGGCGGCGGCCTGCAGCGCGCGCGCCTCGCGCCGCGCCAGCCACCACGCCGGCAGCCGCAGCCAGGCCGGCGCCGCGCGCAGGTCGCGGCGCACGAACTGCCCGTCGGCATCGCGCATCAGGGCGATGCGGCCGAAGCTGTCGTGCTTGAGCGCGCGCACTTCGACGGCAGCGCGCGTGCGCGCGGCGGCGTGCGTCCGGTCCGGTTCCATCGGGCAAGTCTAAGCAAACCGTGGCCGGCGCTCAGGATCGCGCCCCTATAATCGCGCCCCATGAATCCGGCCTGGCTCGAGGCGACCATCGCGTGGATCGGCCAGCATCCTGCGGCGGCCGGGCTGGTGGTGTTCCTGATCGCCTTCCTCGATTCGCTGGCCGTGGTCGGGATCGTGGTGCCGGCGCTGCCGCTGCTGTTCGCGATCGGCGCGCTGATCGGGCTGGGCCACATCGACGGGCCCTACGCCGTCGCCTGCGCCACCGCGGGTGCCTTCCTCGGCGACGCCCTGAGTTTCTGGATCGGCCGCCGCTGGGGTCCGCAGCTGCGCGAGCGCTGGCCGTTCACCCGCTATCCCGGCATGCTCGAACGTGGCGAGATCCTGTTCCGCCGCCACGGCGCCAAGGGCATCCTGATCGCGCGTTTCGTCGGCGCCGTGCGGCCGTTCGTGCCGGCGATCGCGGGCATGCTGCGGATGCCGCTCAGGCGCTACGTGCCCATCAGCCTGTTCGCGGCGGTCCTGTGGGCGGCCTCGTTCCTGGCGCCGGGCTGGATCTTCGGCGCTTCCTACGAGGCGGTCGCGGCCGTGGCCGACCGGCTGGCGCTGGTGCTCGGGGCGCTGGCCCTGCTGCTGGCGCTGGTGTGGTCGCTGGTGGTCTACGGCTGGCGCTGGTTCGACGGGCGCGCCAACGCGCTGCTGGCCCGGCTGCTGGCCTGGACCCGCGCCCATCCGCGGTTGGGCCGCTACGCGGCGGCGCTGGTGGATCCCAACCGGCCCGAATCGCCCTCGTTGCTGGTACTGGCGGTGGTGCTGCTGGCGATCGGCTGGGCCTGGTTCGCGCTGCTGTTCGTGGTGGTCGCCGGGGGCGAGCCGCTGGCGCTGGACCTGCGGGTGAACGAGGCGATGTTCGCGCTGCGCAACCCGCTCGCCGACCGGATGATGGCCACGCTGGCGGCGCTGGGCGATGTGCAGGTGCTGGGCGTGGCCGCCGGCGCGGCGCTGCTGTGGCTGCTGTGGCGGCGGCGCTGGATCACCGCCGCCCACTGGCTGGCGGCGCTGGCCTTCGGCCTGGCGCTGACCGCCCTGCTCGACCTGGTGATCGACATGCCGCGCCCGGACACCGCGCCGACCGGCTTCGGCTTCCCCTCGGTGCGGGTGACGATGACCACGATCTGCTTCGGCTTCTTCGCGGTGCTGATCGCGCGCGAGCTGCCCGGGCGCGACCGGGTCTGGCCCTACCTGGTCGCCGGCGTGACCGTGGCCACGATCGGATTCGCGCGGCTGTACCTGGGCGCGCACTGGCTCAGCGACATCGTCGGCGGCGTGCTGCTGGGCCTGGTCTGGCTGCTGGTGCTGGGCCTGGCCTACCGCAGCCACGTGACCCGCTCGCTGTGGATGCGGCCGCTGGCGGCGGTGTTCTACGGCAGCTTCGTGCTGGCGGGGCTGTGGCACGCGCCGCAGCGCGGGCAGCAGATGCTGGCCGAGTTCGCCCCGCCGCCGTCGAAGGTGCTGCTGAACGCGCCGTACTGGCGCGAAGAGGGCTGGTCGACCCTGCCCGCCTTCCGCAACGAGCCGGACGCGGCACGCAGCTGGCGGCTCGACGTGCAGGTCGCCGGGCCGCTGGAACCGGTGCGCGCGGCGCTGGAAGCGGCCGGCTGGCGGGCGCAGCCGCAGGCGGACTGGGTGGCCACGCTCGGCCTGCTCGACGACGCGGTCCCGCCGCGGGCGCAGCCGGTGCTGCCGGCCACCCTCGGCGGCCATGCCGAAGCGCTGCTGATGCTGCGCGATGGCCCGCGTCCGGGCGAACTGCTGGCGCTGCGGCTGTGGCCGGCACCGGCGCGGCTGTCCGACGATGCGCCGCTGTGGATCGGCAGCACCCAGGTGCTGCACGCGACGCGGCCGTTCGGCATGTTCACCCTGTGGCAGCCGCTGGGCGCGGAGAACGTGCTGGCCCACGACGCGGTGCACGACGCCCTGCTGGCGCTGGACGTGATCGAATCCGCGCACCCGGACAGCGGCTTGCCGGTGCTGCGGATCGACACCCGCGCAGCGGCCGCCGGCGAGGCCGGTCAGCCGTCGCCGGGCAGCAGCCGCAGCAACTGATCCAGACGCGCGTGCGGGTCGTCTTCCTGCAGCAGCGCCTGGCGCTGCACGTCTTCCAGCGGCAGCAGTTCCACCAGCCGCCAGCCGACCCAGGCCGCATCGTCCAGCTGCGCCGGCGAGGGTTGCGCCGCGGCGTTGCCGACCTGCTCCAGGATCCGCCGCAGCAGCTCGGCCAGCAGGCCGTGCTCGGGCCGCAGCTCCTCGCCGCCGTCCGGCGCCAGCCACTGCACCCGGGCCACCGCCAAGCCGTTGTCGCGCACGCGGGTGTCGAGCACCCGGAAACGGCGGACGCCGCGCACCTGCAGGGTCAGCAGGCCGTCGTCGCCGGTGCCGAAATCCTCGATCCGGGCGAGGGTGCCGACCGCGGCCGGGACCGCGGCGCTGTCGTCCTGCCCACCCCGCAACAGCATGCAGATGCCGAAGCCGCCGCCGCTGCGGCCGCACTCGCGCACCAGATCGAGGTAGCGCGGCTCGAAGATGCGCAGGCCGAGCGCGGCGCCGGGCACCAGCACGGTGTGCAGGGGAAACAGCGGCAGTTGCGCGCGCCCGGACTCGTCCATCGTCGTCAGTCTAATGCGCCGGGCCGGAGAAACATTTCACAAGGGAAGCAGTCGGGAGTCGTCGTGGTGCTGTCGTCCTGAGCGAAGCGAAGGACCTGCTTTCAAGCGGATTCCTCACTACGTTCGGAATGACAGCGGGTGTTCGGAATGACGACGGGGTGGACGTGCAGACGGCATGGAACGCAGGCGCCGCGGTTCAGCCGCGCAGCGCTTCCAGGAAGCGCCGCGGGGCGCCGTCGAAGCCGCCGTTGGACATGAACACGACGTGGTCGCCGGCGCGGACCCGCGCGCGCAGCGCTGCGATCAGCGCGTCGGCATCGGCCACCGCCACGCCCTCGCCGCGCAGTTCCGCCAGCACCCGGCCCGCGTCCCAGGCCAGCTCCGGGCGGTGCAGGAACACCACCGCGTCGGCGCCGGCCAGCGCGGGCGCCAGCGCATCGGCATGCGCCCCCGCGCGCATCGAGGCGCTGCGCGGCTCCATCGCCACCACGATCCGGGCATCGCCCACCCGGGCGCGCAGGCCGGACAGCGTGGTCGCGATCGCGGTCGGATGGTGCGCGAAGTCGTCGTAGACCGTCACCCCGCCGACCTCGCCCAGCAGCTCCATCCGCCGCTTCACGCTGCGGAAGCGCGCGAACGCCGGCAGCACCGCCGCCACGTCCACGCCGACCGCGTGCGCGGCGGCCAGCGCGGCCAGCGCGTTCATCACGTTGTGGCGGCCGAGCAGCGGCCAGTGCAGTTCGCCGAGTTCCACCCCGCGATGCACCACCGCGAAGGCGCTGCCGTCCTCGCGCAGCAGGCGTGCGGTCCAGTCGAAGGCGGCGCCGGCGGCGGCGTGCGGCTGGCCGCGGTCGCCGTGGGCGGCCGGCTGCCGCGCGGGCAGCGCCACCGCCAGGTCCGGGTCCAGGCCGAAGGTCTCCACCGGCGTCCAGCAGCCCATCGCCAGCACCTCGGCCAGGCGCGGGTCCTCGCCGTTGACCAGCAGCCGCCCGCGCCGCGGCACGATCCGCACCAGGTGGTGGAACTGGCGCTGGATCGCGGCCACGTCGTCGAAGATGTCGGCGTGGTCGAACTCCAGGTTGTTGAGGATCGCCACCAGCGGCCGGTAGTGGACGAACTTGCTGCGCTTGTCGAAGAACGCGGTGTCGTATTCGTCGGCCTCTACCACGAACAGCGGCCGTCGCGCCATCGACGCAGGATTCCCTTCCCCCGCGTGCGGGGTGAGATCGAACGCTTGCGCGCCGAAGGCTCGCGCCCGATCGAACGCCTTCGCGCCCTCGCGAAGGCCGGGACGCGCAGCGAGGTGGCCCGAAGGGCCGGATGGCGCGTCAGGCGCGCCCCCCAGCCGCGCCGACACCCCGAAATCCTCCGCCACCCCGCCCACCAGGAAGCCCGGCGCGCGCCCGGCCGCTTCCAGCAGGAAGGTCAGGATGGTGGTCGTGGTGGTCTTGCCATGAGTGCCCGCCACCGCCAGCACGTCGCGGCCGGGCAGCACGTTCTCGGCCAGCCACTGCGCGCCGGAGATGTAGCGGCGGCCGTCGTCGAGCACCTGCTCGACCGCCGGGTTGCCGCGCGCGAGCGCATTGCCGACCACGACCTCGTCGCAGTCGGCGGAGATGTGCGCCGGGTCGTAGCCCTGGCGCAGTTCGATTCCCAGGGTCTCGAGCTGGGTCGACATCGGCGGGTACACCGCCTGGTCGCTGCCCTCGACCTCGTGCCCCAGCTCGCGCGCCAGCGCCGCCACGCCGCCCATGAAGGTGCCGGCGATGCCCAGTATATGGAGTTTCATCGATCGTTCGCCCACCGTAGGAGCGGGCCTTGCCCGCGATTGCCGCGAAACCTGATCCAGGCCGGTGATCGCGCCCAAGGGGCGCTCCTACGGGATCAGCCGACCGCCGGCACCGGCGCCAGGGCCTCGAGGATGCGGGCGAACACGTCGTCCACCCCGCCCACCCCGTCGACCACGCTCAGCAGGCCGCGCTGGCGGTAGTAGTCGACCACCGGCGCGGTCTGCTCCTCGTAGACCTTGAGCCGGGTGCGCACCGACTCGGGGGTGTCGTCGGCGCGGCCTTCCTCGCGGGCGCGGCCGGCGATGCGCTCGACCAGCAGCTCGGTCGGCACCTCCAGCTGCACCGCCGCGTCCATCGGCTGGCCGATGCGCGCCAGCAGCTCGCCCAGGGCATTGGCCTGGGCCAGGTTGCGCGGATAACCGTCGAGGATGAAGCCGCCGCGGGTGTCCTCGCGCGAGAAACGGTCCTCGAGCATGCCCAGCAGGATCTCGTCGGAGACCAGCTCGCCGCGGGCCATGACCTCCTTGGCCGCCAGCCCCAGCCGGCTGCCGGCAGCCACTTCCGCACGCAGCAGGTTGCCGGTGGAGATGTGCGGCACCTGCAGGTGCCCGGTCAGGCGCGCCGCCTGGGTGCCCTTGCCGGAACCCGGCGCGCCGAGAAGAACCAATCGCATCGACATCACTCCTGTAGAACCATTCCCTGTCGTCCCTTCAATGACCCTGTCGTCCCGACCCCGGACTTGATCCGGGGGAGGGACCTGCTTGATCGATACGCACCGGTATACCGGAGAAGCAGGTCCCTCGCGGCGCTCGGGACGACAACCGCGCGCGGGACGCAGCGGCGGACCGGCGCTAGACTGCGGCAAACCCCAGGTCCCACCGGGCGAAACCGGCCACCAGCTTACCGCACAGGCCCCCGCCCCGCCGCGCGCAAGGAGCGCACATGCCCACAGGAACCCTGCTCTACGCCCAGTCCGGCGGCGTCACCGCCGTCATCAATGCCACCGCCTCGGCCGTGATCCAGGCCGCCCGCGCCCGCAAGGTCCGGGTGCTGGCGGCCCGCAACGGCATCCTCGGCGCGCTGCGGGAGGAGCTGGTCGACACCGGCAGGGAAAGCGCCGCCACCATCCGCGGCCTCGCCCACACCCCGGGCGGCGCCTTCGGCTCGTGCCGGGTCAAGCTCAAGTCGCTGGAGGCCGACCGGGCCAAATACGAGCGCTTGCTGGAGGTGTTCGCCGCGCACGACGTGCGGTACTTCCTCTACAACGGCGGCAACGACTCGGCCGACACCGCGCTCAAGGTCTCCCGGCTGGCGGAGGAGTTCGGCTACCCGCTGACCTGCGTGGGCGTGCCCAAGACCGTCGACAACGACCTGGCGGTGACCGACTGCTGCCCCGGCTTCGG
>JBKHXI010000025.1:0-5866 GCA_046566095.1 Gammaproteobacteria bacterium
CGGGCGGCGAGCGGCGGCTGTCCGCCGAAAGCCGCGAGGCGCTGGCGGACCTGGCCAGGTTCGCCGCCGCGCCGCCGCAGGAAGAGGGCGACCAGGAGGACGAGGACGCGCTGGCCGAGATCGAGGAGTTCGTTCGGGTGGCCGCGCTGCTGCTGCATGGCGACTGCGTGCTGGCCGCGCGCCATCGGCGCGGGATGCACTGATGGGCCTGGGCACCGGGATCCCGGCCAGCCGCTACGCGCGCCGCCGTCGGCAGCTGATGCGCATGGCCGGCGACGACGCGATCCTGGTGCTGCCGGCCGCGCCCGAGCGGATCCGCAGCCGCGACACCCATCATCCGTACCGGCAGGACTCGGACCTGTGGTACCTGACCGGTTTCCCCGAGCCCGAGGCGGTGCTGGTGCTGGTGCCCGGCCGCGGCGCCGGCGAGTCGATCCTGTTCTGCCGCGAGCGCGATCCCGAGCGCGAGGGCTGGGACGGTCCGCGGGTCGGGCCGGAGGGAGCCGGTGACGTGTATGGCATGGACGATGCCTACCCGGTCGACGACATCGACGAGATCCTGCCGGGCCTGCTGGAAGGCCGCTCGCGCGTCTACTACCACTTCGGCCGCGACGCCGAGTTCGACCTCAAGCTGATCGGCTGGGTCAACCGGGTGCGCGCGCAGGTGCGGCGCGGGGCGCAGCCGCCGCACGAGTTCCTGGAACTGGGGCACCTGCTCGACGAGATGCGGCTGTTCAAGGACCGCGACGAGCTGGCGCTGATGCGCCGCGCCGCCGCGATCACGGTCCAGGCGCACCAGGCGGCGATGCGCGCGGTGCGGCCGGGGATGCGCGAGTACCAGCTGCAGGCCGAGATCGAGCGCGTGTTCCGCGCCGCCGGGGCGCAGCCGGCCTACGGCAGCATCGTCGGCGCCGGGGCCAACGCCTGCGTGCTGCACTACGTGGCCAACGACGGCCCGGTGCGCGACGGCGATCTGGTGCTGGTCGACGCCGGCGCCGAATACCGCGGCTACGCCTGCGACATCACCCGTACCTTCCCCGCCGGCGGGCGCTACTCGAAGGCGCAGCGCGCCCTGCACGACCTGGTCGGGCAGGCCCAGGCCGCGGCCCTGGCGCAGGCGCGGCCCGGAGTCGCCTACGAGGCCGGCCACGAGGCCGCGGTCGAGGTGCTGACCGAGGGCCTGCTGCGGCTGGGCCTGCTCAAGGGCCGGCTGGAGAACAACATCGCCCGGGGCAACTACAAGCGCTACTACCGGCACAAGACCGGGCACTGGATCGGGCTGGACGTGCACGACGTCGGCGAATACCGGCTCGACGGCCATTCGCGCCTGCTCGAGCCGGGCATGGTCTTCACCATCGAGCCGGGCCTGTACGTTCCGCCGGACGACGGCTCGGTGGCGGCGAAATGGCGCGGCATCGGCGTGCGCACCGAGGACGACGTGCTGGTGACCCGGGACGGGCACGAGATCCTGACCGCGGGCCTGGCGCGCAGCGCCGACGAGATCGAGGAATTCATGGCCGCTGCACCCGGCCCGGCCTAGCGTGCCGGTACCGGGCGCCGGCGCGCCCATCGCCATCCCCCCACCGCCCCCGAGCGCGCAAGCGCGGAGTTCACATGGAATCGCTCGCAAGCCCCGAGATCTGGGTCGCCCTGGCCACCCTCACCGCGCTGGAACTGGTGCTGGGCATCGACAACATCGTCTTCATCTCGATCCTGGCCGGCAAGCTGCCGCCCGAACAGCGCGACAAGGCGCGCAAGATCGGCATCGCGCTGGCGGCGGTGACGCGCCTGTCGCTGCTGTTCGCGATCGCCTGGATCATCGGCCTGACCGCGCCCCTGTTCGAGCTGTCCGGCAACGAGTTCTCCTGGCGCGACCTGATCCTGATCGGCGGCGGCCTGTTCCTGATCGGCAAGGCCACCCACGAGATCCACCAGAAGCTCGAGGGCGCGTCCGAGCACGTGCGGCCGAGCGCCGCGGCGAGCTTCGGCGGGGTGATCGTGCAGATCCTGCTGCTGGACGTGGTGTTCTCGCTGGACTCGATCATCACCGCGGTCGGCATGGTCGAGCAGCGCTGGGTGATGGTCACCGCGATCCTGATCTCGATCGCGTTCATGATCGCCTTCGCCAGGCCGATCAGCGAATTCGTGGAGCGGCACCCGACGATCAAGGTGCTGGCGCTCAGCTTCCTGCTCATGATCGGCCTGGTGCTGATCGCCGACGGTTTCGACGTGCACATCCCGAAGGGCTACATCTACGCGGCGATGGCGTTCTCGGTGTTCGTCGAGCTGATCAACCTGTGGATCCGCAAGCGCAGCCGCGCCGCGCCGGTGAAGCTGCACGAGAAATACGTGCAGGGGCAGCCGGAAGCGCCCTGAGGGTGGGACGGCCGCGGCCGGCGGGAGTTTCAGCCGGCCGCGGCGAACGCGTCGCGGCTCAGGTTCTCTGGCCCGGCGTCGGTGCAGGCCACGTCGTCCTCGATGCGCACGCCGCCGAACGGCCGGAACCGCGCCACCCGCTCCCAGTCCACGCCCGCGCCCGCGTCCTTGCCCCGGAGTCCGTCGAGCAGCAGGTCGATGAAGTAGATGCCCGGCTCGATGGTGACCACCATGCCCGACGCCAGGGTCCGGGTCAGGCGCAGGTAGGGGTGGCCCTCGGGCCGGGGGATGGCGCCGCCGCGGTCGGATTCGGCCAGGCCGCCGACGTCGTGCACCTGCAGCCCGATCAGGTGGCCGATGCCGTGCGGGAAGAAGGCGCCGCTCACGCCGGTCTCCACCGCGGTTTCCGGTTCGATGCGCAGGATGCCGAAGTCGCGCAGGATCCGCGCCATCGCCAAGTGCGCCTCGAGGTGGATGTCGCGGTAGTCGACCCCGGGGCGGACCCGGTCGCACAGCCGGCGCTCGGCCGCGTCCACGGCCTCGACCAGGGACTGGAACTCGTGCCCGGGGTCGCGCACATGGGTGCGGGTGATGTCGCAGGCGTAGCCGGCGTGGCTGGCGCCGGCGTCGATCAGGAAGCTGCGCGCCCCGCCCGCCGGCGGCACCCGGTCCCGATCGGTGTAGTGCAGCACCGCGGCGTGCCGGTCGAGCGCGACGATGTTCCCGTAGGGCAGCTCGTCGGCGTCCTGGCCGGCGGCCTGGCAGTAGGCCAGGTGGATCCCGAACTCGCTGGCGCCGGCGCGGAAGGCGCGCTCGGCGGCGCGGTGGGCGCGCGCCCCGCGGGCGGTGGCTGCCCGCATCATCGAAATCTCGTATCCGGTCTTGTAAGCGCGGTGGTAGTCCAGGTAGTCGAGCACCGGTCGCGGGTTGTTCGGCTTCCAGGCGCCGTAGTCGCCGAGCGCGCTCTGCGGTTCGCCGAGGATCGCGCAGCGTGCGGCGGCCTTGGGCAGGTGCTTCGATGCTTCCCCGGGCTCGCGGATCACCACCACCTCGAAGTGTTCCACCCAGGGCCCGGCCGGGGCCTGGGGTACGGCGTGCCAGTAGTCGACCGGCTGCAGGTAGAGCACCTTCGGGCGCTGCCCGGGGGTGTGCACCAGCCAGCAGCCGGGGTTGCGGGTGAGCGGCAGCCACGCCTTGAACCAGGGATTGACGGCGTACGGGTAGTCGCGGTCGTCGAACGCCTGGTAGTGCACGCTGCCGCTGGGCACGACCAGGTGGTCGAAGCCGCCGCGCTGCAGCGCCTGGTCCGCGCGCGACTGCATCGTGGCCAGGTGTTGCCGGTATAAGATCGCCGGATCGAGGGTATTCATGGGCCTACCTTTGGGGGCTTCGCCGGATTCTGACGGATCCGCGCCGGATGCGCAGGTCGACCGCGATTCGGCGGGGGACGCGCCGCTGGGCCTGCCGGCCTGGTCGTGGAGCCTGCTTGCCCTGGCCCTGGGCATCTCCGGCACGTTGTGGGCGGCCCACCTGCAGCAGGAGCGGATGCGGGTCGAACGTCGGGCACAGCTCGAGCATGTGGCCGAAAGCGGCTTCGCCGCGCTGCACAACCAGCTGCAGGCAGCGGAGATGATGGCGCGCGCGGTGCAGAGCGTGTTCCTCGCGTCCGAGGACGTGACCGCGGAGGAGTTCGCCAACGTCTACGCCAACCTGCGCCCGCGCGAGCGCTTCCCCAGCCTGCAGGCGCTGGCGTTTGCGCGCCGCGAACCGGGCGCCGGAGGCGACCGCTACGTCACCGAACTGGTGGCGCCGGAGGCGGGCAACCAGGCCATCCTCGGCCTGGTGGTCAACGACCAGCCGGCCAACCTGGACGCGGTGCTGCGCTCGCGCGACGCCGACCGGGTGGCGCTTTCGGCGCCGTTCCGGCTGGCGCAGGTCACCGACCCGGCCGCGCCCGCGGACGGGATTACCCTGCGCCTGCCGATCTACGGGCCGGGTCCGCCACCGGTGTCGGTACCCGAGCGCCGGCGACGCATCGTCGGCTCGCTGGCCATCTCCTTCCGCGCCAGCGACCTGATCGGCCACAGCCTGCCCATGGATGCGCGGGAACTGCTCCATGTCGAGGTCTACGACGCGGCCGAAGGCGGCTCGCTGCCGCTGTTCGACAGCCACGAGGGCGAACATCTCGACGCGGATCCGGCCCACCGCTTCGATCGCGAACTCCATTTCGGCGGCCGGGTCTGGCGGGTCGGCATGCATCCGGTCGGGGTCGCGGCCGAGGCCGGGATCCCCTGGTCTATGGTGCTGCCGGGGCTGCTGGCCAGCGCGCTGCTGGCGCTGCTGGTGTGGTCGGCGGCGACCACCCGGCGCCGCGCTCTGGAGCTGGGCATGCGCATGAGCCGCCGCTTCCGCGAGAGCGAGGAACGCTTCCGCGCCCTCAACGAACTGCTGCCGGCGCTGGTGCTGCTGGCCGACGAGCACGGCCGGATCACATACGCCAACCAGGCCGCCCGCAACCGCCTGGGCGAGGACGTGGCCGAAGTCGACCTGGCGGCGCTGTTCGAGGACCCGGACGTGCGCGTCCGCATGCGCGAGCCCGAGCAGGCGGCCTGCAGCAACGCCGAGGCGATGCTGCGCAGCACCAACGGCGACCGCTTCTGGGCCAGCCTGTCGATCGCGCCGGTGGTGGTGAGCGCGCGCCGGAAGCTGCTGATGGTGGCCTCGGACGTATCCGAGCAGCGGCAGCTGACCGAGCTGCTCAGCTACCAGGCCAGCCACGACGCGCTGACCGAGCTGTACAACCGCCGCGAGTTCGAGCGCCGCGTCGAGCGGGTGCTCGCGCACACCGGCCCCGGCAGCTCGCCCGGCGCGCTGCTGTACATCGACCTGGACCAGTTCAAGCTGATCAACGACACATCCGGGCACATCGCCGGCGACCAGCTGCTGACCCAGCTGGCCGCGCACATGCGCGAGCAGCTGCGCGGCGGCGATGTGCTGACGCGCCTGGGCGGCGACGAGTTCGGGGTGCTGGCGGCCAACGTCGGCGACCTGGCCGGCGCGCGGCGCATCGCCGAGCGCCTGCGCGAGCAGATCGACGGCTACGTGTTCAGCTGGGAACAGCGCAGCTACCCGGTCAGCGCCAGCATCGGCGGGGTGATGATCGACCAGCCCGACATCAGCATGAAGGAGCTGTTCGCGCAGGCCGACACCGCCTGCTACATGGCCAAGGAGGGCGGCCGCAACCGGGTGCACTTCTACTCCGAGCAGGACGACGAGACCGCGCAACGGCGCAGCGAGATGGAATGGGTCAACCGCCTGCGCTGGGCGCTGGAGGAGGACCGGCTGCTGCTGGACTACCAGGAGCTGCGGGCGCTGCCCGCCCACGCGGGCCAGCCGCCGCAGATCGAGGTGCTGCTGCGTCTGCGCGACGAGGACGGCAGGATCGTGCTGCCCGGCGCCTTCCTGCCCGCGGCCGAACGCTACGGGCTGA
>JBKHXI010000026.1:0-2595 GCA_046566095.1 Gammaproteobacteria bacterium
GCCACCAGCACGCCCTCGGCCGGCGCGCCGGCGCGCTCCACGAACTGGCTGGCGGCGATGAAGGTGACCGCGGACACCGAACCGTAGTGCGCGGCCAGCGCGGCGGCATCCAGGCGCCCTTCGGCCAGCCAGCGTCGCGCGACGGCATATGCGGAGAACGCCGTGGCCGCGCCCGCCAGCAGGGTGACCGCCACCAGCAGCAGTAGGCTGCCCGGGTCCTGGCCGCGCAGCGCGACGCCGCCCTTCAGCCCGATCGCCAGCAGCAGGAAGATCGACAGGTAGACCTGGATCTGCGGCGGGATCTCCAGGTCGCTGCGCACCGCGCGCGCGATCATGCCCAGGGCGAAGGCCAGCACCACCGGCGAGGCCAGATTGGCGATCAGCAGTTCCATGGCGTGGACGGCGTCCGGTGGGCGGGCTCAGAGCACCGGCCCGGGCACCCGGGCGATGCACTTGAGCTCGATCGCGATCGGGGTGGGCAGGGCGTCGATGCCCAGGGTGGTGCGGCAGGGCGCGGTCGCCGGGTCCGGGAAGTGCTCGGCCCAGACCGCGTTGTAGGCCTGGAAGTCGCGCGCCATGTCGGTGAGGTAGACGGTGACGTCGACCAGGTCCTCCCAGCGCGCGCCGCTGGCTTCCAGCACGGCGCGGACGTTGGCGAAGACCGCGCGGGTCTGCAGTCCGATGTCGCAGGACAGCAGGTTGCCCTGGGCGTCGTGGACGTTGCCGGGCACCGCATCGGTCGCCGGGTCGCGCGGGCCGATGCCGGACAGGAACAGCAGGTCGCCGACCCGGCGCGCATGCGGGTAGGCGCCGACCGGGGCCGGCGCGGCATCGGTACGGAACACGTGGTTGCCGGCCATCAGCGGTCCTCCCGGTCGGCGCGGATGCGTTCGAGCGCGGCGCGGTACTGGGGGGGCAGGGCGTCCAGCGAATCGACGTCCATCCCCAGGTCGTGCACCCGGCCGTCGCGCAGGGTGTAGACCCAGGCATGCACCGCCAGCCGCTGGCCGCGCGCCCAGGCATCGCGCACGATCGTGGTCTGGCAGACGTTCGCCGCCTGCTCCAGGGCGTTGAGCTCGCAGAGGCGGTCGTGCTGCAGTTCGTCCGAGTCGATCGCGCGCAGCCAGTCCTGGTGCCTGTCGGCGACGTCGCCCACGTGCCGGATCCAGTTGTCCACCAGC
Organism: Gammaproteobacteria bacterium; assembly: GCA_046566095.1. Lineage (GTDB taxonomy): Bacteria > Pseudomonadota > Gammaproteobacteria > Xanthomonadales > Xanthomonadaceae > CAMPJU01. Next base: position 1,182 of record JBKHXI010000026.1, read on the forward strand.
CCAAGCCGTGCGCCGTGCAGGGCCGCGTGCACGCCGCCGCAGCCGTAGTGGCCGACCACCAGCACGTGCTCGACCTTCAGCACGTCCACCGCGAACTGCAGCACCGACAGGCAGTTGAGGTCGGTATGGACCACGACGTTGGCGATGTTGCGGTGGACGAAGACCTCGCCGGGCATCAGGTCGATGACCTGGTTGGCCGGCACCCGCGAGTCCGAGCAGCCGATCCACAGGTACTTCGGCGCCTGCTGGCCGGAGAGACGGTCGAAGAAGCCGGGATCCTCGGCCCGGAGGCGCTCGGCCCAGCCGCGGTTGCGTTCGAGCAGGTCGGCGATCGAGGTCATTGCAGTGCGATTCCGATGTTCCTGGGTTCGGTGAAAAAGCGCATGGCTTCCATCCCGCCCTCGCGGCCGAGGCCGGACTGGCCCATGCCGCCGAACGGGGTGCGCAGGTCGCGCATCAGCCAGGTGTTGATCCAGACCATGCCCGCGCGCAGGTCGCGGGCCAGGCGGTGGGCGCGGTCGAGGTCGCGGGTCCAGACCGAGGCCGACAGGCCGTAGTCGCCGGCGTTGGCCAGGGCCAGCGCCTGGGCGTCGTCGTCGAACGGCTGCAGTGTCGCCACCGGGCCGAAGATCTCCTCGCGGTTGCTGGCGCAGTCCGGGCCCAGGCCCTCGAGCAGGGTCGGCGCCACGAACCAGCCGGGACGGTCGAGGGCGTGGCCGCCGCACAGGACGGTCGCGCCCTCGTCGCGGGCGCGGCCGATGGCGGCCATCACCTTGTCGAAATGGGCCTGCGAGACCAGCGGCCCGAGCCGGGTGTCCTCGTCGATCGGGTCGCCGATGCGCAGCGCCAGCGCGCGCTCGACCAGCGCTTCGCGGAACTCGGCGAGGATGCCGCGTTCGACCAGGATCCGCGAGCCGCACAGGCAGATCTGCCCGGAGTTCTGGAAGGCCGAGCGCACGATGGTGTCCAGGTGGTCGCGCCAGCGGCTGTCGGCGAACACCAGGGTCGGGTTCTTGCCGCCCAGTTCCAGCGACACCTTCTTCAGCAGCGGCGCCGCCAGGCCGGCGATCCGCCGGCCGACCGGGGTGCTGCCGGTGAACGAGACCGCGCGCACCGCGTCGTGCAGCACCAGCGGTTCGCCCACCGCCGGGCCGGTGCCGTGGACGATGTTGAGCACGCCCGCCGGAAAGCCGATCTCCGCGGCCAGTTCGCCGAGCATGCCCGCGGTCAGCGGCGTGACCTCCGACGGCTTGGCCACGACCGTGTTGCCCGCGGCCAGCGCCGGGGCGATCTTCCAGGTCAGCAGGTACAGCGGCAGGTTCCAGGGCGAGATGGTGGCGACCACGCCCAGCGGCGGGCGCAGGGTGTAGTTCAGGCCGGCCTCGCCGTGGTGCGATTCGCTGGCGAACTGGGT
>JBKHXI010000027.1:0-4978 GCA_046566095.1 Gammaproteobacteria bacterium
AGGCCCGGCAGCCGCGCTACTCGACCCCGTTCTTCCTGCATCCGAACCCGGACTTCCTGATCGACGTGCTGCCCTCCTGCATCACGCCCGACAATCCCAGCCGCTATCCGCAGCCGATCACCGCCCAGGCCTACCTGGAAGAGCGCCTGCGCGAGATCAGGCTCAAGTAGCGCCCGGGCGGCGCATCCGCCGCCCGGCCAGCCGCGTATACGGACATGGGGCGGTCGGGTACCGCATCATGCAACGACGGGGGGCGGCATGAAGCAGACCAGGGGCATCCGGCCGCGGGCCGCCAAGCGCGCATGGGCCGGCGTCCTGCTGGCCGCGTGCGGGCTTTCGCTGGCCGCGGCCCCCGCGGAAGTCGAGATCGCGGTGGTCGGCCTGGAGGACGGCCGTGCCCGGCCGCTGGCCGATGCCGTGGTCAGCCTGCACCGGGCCGGCGCGCCGCCGCCGGCCGGCGGCCGGGCCGTGCTCGACCAGCGCGATTCCACCTTCGTGCCCGGCGTCCTCCCGGTCGCCGCCGGAACGCGGGTGTCGTTCCCCAACAGCGACAACACCCTCCACCACGTCTATTCGTTCTCGCCCGCCAAGCGCTTCGAGCTGCCCCTGTACTCCGGGCGCCAGGCCGAACCGGTGCTGTTCGACACCCCCGGCGTGGTGGTCCTGGGCTGCAACATCCACGACTGGATGGTCGCGCACGTGGTAGTGCTGGACACCCCGCATTTCGGCCGCACCGACCAGGCCGGACGGGTCCGGCTGCAGGCGCCGCCGGGCGACTATCGCCTGCGGGTCTGGCACGCGCGGCAAGGCGATCGGGTCGAGCAGGCGCTGCAGCTGCCAGCCGCGGGGACGCGCCGCCAGGTGCGGATCGCACTGCAGCCGCCGGTACCGAACGCCCGGCCAGGGGCCTCGCGCCTGCTGGAAATGCAGGAACGGCTGCGGCGCGTTCGCGGGGACGGCACGAGGTGATGCGGTGACCGGGGACGGGCACCACAGGCCTGCGCCCGGCACCCGGGTCGATACGCCGGCGCCTGCGGAATCGGCGGCGGACGCAGGCACGGCTTCCCGGCTCCCGTTCCAGGCGCGGCTGGTGCTGCTGCTGGTGCTTTCGGTGTGCCTGGTCCAGGCGCTCACCCTGGGGGTGGTGCAGCTGGTGACCGAGCGCAGCGTGCGCAACCAGCTCGAGGAACAGCTGCGCGTGGGCGCCCGGGTATGGGAGCGGTTCGACCGGGACAACGACCAGCGGCTGATCGAGTCGCTGGTGGTGCTGGCCGACGATTTCGGGTTCCGCGCGGCCGTGGCCAGCGGCGACCCGGCGACGATGGGTTCGGCCCTGGGCAACCACGGCGGACGCCTGGACGCGGATTTCGGCGCCCTGCTGCGGCCGGACGGGAGCATCGCCGCGAGCCTGGCGCCGGGCCCGCCGGAGCGGCTGGCCGCCAGCCTGGCGCCGCTGCTGGCGCGTGCCCGCAGCGAGGGATTCGCGGTGGCCACGCTGGTGGCCGAAGGCGGGCTATACCGGATCGGCCTGGTGCCGGTGCTGGCGCCGACGCCGATCGCGTGGCTGGCCATGGGCGACCGCCTGGATGCCGCGCATGCCGCCCAGTTCCAGGCCCTGACCGGGCTGCAGGCCAGCTTCGTGGCCCTGCGGCCGCAGGGCGTGGACGTGTTCGCCTCCAGCCTGCCCGGGGACCTGCGCAGCGCCCTGGACGGAATGCAGGACCAGGCGTTCGAGCCCGACGAGGTGGTGCGGGTCGGTTTCGGATCGGGACCGTGGTACGTGCTGGCCGAGCCCCTGGCCGGCGCCGACGCCGGCGGCCCGCCGCTGGCGGTGCTGCTGCAGACCTCGCTGGATGCGGCGATGGCGCCGTACGCGCCGATCCGGCTGCGGATCCTGGCGCTGACCGTGCTGGTGACCCTGCTGGCGCTGGCGGCCGCGACCTGGCTGGGGCGTGGTCTGGCGCGTCCGCTGTCGCGGCTGGCCTGGGCCGCCGAACGGGTGGGGCAGGGCGACTACTCGGGCGAACTGCCCGTGGCCGGCCGCGACGAGGTGGCCCGGCTCGGCCGGGCGTTCGCGCGGATGCGCGAGGACATCGCCGAGCGCGAGGCGCGGATCGTGCACCAGGCCACCCACGACGCCCTGACCGGCCTGCCCAACCGCAGCCGCGCCATTCCGGAAATCGAAGCGGCCATGGCCCGGCTCGCCGGCACCGACCGCAGCTGCGCGGTGCTGCTGCTGGACCTGGACCGGTTCAAGGAAATCAACGACACGCTCGGCCACGCCTTCGGCGACCAGGTGCTGGCGGAGGCGGCCAAGCGCCTGCGCGCCTCGGTGCGCGAGCGCGACCTGGTGCTGCGGCTGGGCGGGGACGAGTTCCTGCTGCTGTTCGAGGACGCCGCCCCGGACCATGTCCAGGCCCGCGCCCGCGGTGTGCTGCAGGCCCTGCGCGAGCCGCTGCAGCTGCCCAGGACCACGATCAACCTGGATGCGAGCCTCGGCGTCGTGCTGTGCCCGCAGCACGGCACCGACGCCGAATCGCTGCTGCGCCGCGCCGACATCGCCCTGTACGACGCCAAGCAGCATCACCTGGGCGTGGCGCTCTACCGCAGCGGCCGCGAGGAGGTCCACCTGCGCCAGCTGCGCCTGATCGGCGACCTGCGCCATGCGGCCGAGCGCGGCGAGCTGAGGGTCGAATACCAGCCGAAGATCGACCTGGCCAGCGGCCGCGTCGTCCATGCCGAGGCCCTGCTGCGCTGGACCCATCCCGAGCTCGGGGTGATCGCGCCCGACGAGTTCGTGCCGCTGGCCGAACACTCCGGGATCGTGCACGCGCTGACCCAGTTCGTGCTGGAGAGCGCGCTCGCCGAGAACGCGCGCTGGCGCGCGGGCGGCCTGGACCTGGGGATCGCCGTGAACCTGTCGGCGCTGGACCTGCTGGACGCCGCGCTGCCGGAGTTCCTGGAGCGGGCCCTGCGCGAGCACCGGGTGCCGGCGGGACGGCTGATCCTGGAGGTCACCGAGAGCGCGCTGATGCGCGACGTCGAGTACGCGGTGCGGGTGCTGCAGCGGCTGCACGGCGCCGGCGTGCGCCTGTCGATCGACGATTTCGGCACCGGCCACTCCTCGCTGGCCCAGCTCAAGCGCCTGCCGGTGGACGAACTGAAGATCGACAAGAGCTTCGTCATGCGCCTGGCCAGCGGCAGCGACGACGACGTCATCGTGCGCAGTACCATCGAGCTGGGGCACAACATGGGCCTGACGGTGATCGCAGAAGGCGTGGAGAACGAGGAAGGCCTGGCGCTGCTGCGCAGCTATCGCTGCGACATGGCGCAGGGCTTCTGGTTCAGCAGGCCGATGCCCGGCCCGGACCTGCCCGGCTGGTGCGCGCAATACGCCGGCCGGGCGCAGGGCGGCGCCGGCGCCGGGACCGCCCCGTGACCGCGCGGGCGGTGCTGCTGGCGCTGGCGCTCGCGGGGCTCGGACTGGCGTGGGCGGATGCGCGCGCGGACGACGGCCGCCTGCTGGCGACCGGCGGCGCCACCCAGATCGAGGGCAGCGCGGGCGGCGGGCTGGTGCCATGGGCGGTGATCGCCGGCTACGGAAGTCGCGACGGGCAGGGCGGGACCGCCTTCCACACGCAGGTCCGGACCGGGGACTACGCGTTGCGCGCGCATGGCGCCGCCTACGGCTTCGGCAACCGCCTGGAGCTGTCGGTGGCGCGCCAGAGGTTCGACCTGGGGACGCTGCGGGAACAGCTGGCGCTGCCCTGGGACGCCCTGGAGCAGGACGTGTTCGGCGCCAAGCTGCGGCTGGCCGGGGACCTGGTGTACACGCGCATGCCGCAGCTGAGCCTGGGGCTGCAGTACAAGCGGCTGCGCGACGACGCGCTGCCGCGGCTGGCGGGCGCGCACCGCGGCGAGGACGTGGATGCCTACGCGTCGGCGAGCAAGCTGTTCCTGGACGGCGCGTTCGGCTACCAGCTGCTGCTCAACGGCACGCTCCGCTACAGCCGCGGCAACCAGACCGGCCTGCTCGGGTTCGGCGGCGACCGCCGGGCCGGCCGTTCCTGGCTGCTGGAAGGCTCGGCGGCGGTGCTGCTCTCGCCCCGGGTCGCGGTCGGCGTCGAATACCGGCAGAAGCCGGACAATCTCGGATTCGCCGGCGAGGACGACTGGCGCGACGCCTTCGTGGCCTGGTTCCCGAACAAGTCGGTGGCGGTGGTCGCGGCCTGGGTCGACCTGGGCAGCATCGCCGGGCTCGCCGACCAGCGCGGCGGCTACCTTTCCGTGCAGGTGAGCTACTGATGCGGGCCCGATGCGCGCTGGCGGTCGCGCTGGCGACCACGCTCGCGCTGTCGCAGGCCGCCTGCGCCGGCATGGGTGCGGCCGGCGACTTCGAGCGCTTCGGCGGCATGCCCGGGATCCGGGCGGTGGTCGAGGACGCGATCGTGCGCAGCGTCGAGGATCCGCGGATCGCCCATCACTTCGCCGGGGCCAACCTGGTGCGCCTGCACGACAAGCTGAGCGAGCAGATCTGCGTCGAGCTCGGCGGGCCGTGCGTCTATACCGGCTTCCCGATGGCGCAGGCGCATGCGGGACGCGACATCCGCGAGGCGGACTTCAACGCCCTGGTGGAACACCTGGTCGAGGCCATGGAGGCGCACGCGGTGCCGCGCCCGGCCCAGAACCGGCTGCTCGCGCGCCTGGCGCGGATGCGCGGGGACGTGATCGAGCGCTGACCGCGGCGCCGGCATCGGCCCCTGCGGGCTGACCGCGTGCCGGCCGGCCTGTATCCTTTTCATCCCGACCCGACAGGACACCCGGATGCGCCGCAGGATCGTCGCCGGCAATTGGAAGATGCATGGCGACCGCGCCTTCGCCATCCGGCTGCTGGACGAGGTGGCCGCGGCGATGGCGCCGGCGGGGGTGGAGCGGCTGGTGCTGCCGCCGTTCCCGTACCTGGCCGAGCTGGTCGGGC
>JBKHXI010000028.1:0-4688 GCA_046566095.1 Gammaproteobacteria bacterium
CCGAGGCCGAGGGCGAACGGATCCTCGACGAAGCCCGCGCCCGCTTCGACATTCTCGATGTGCACTGCGTGCACCGCATCGGCGACCTGGCCATCGGCGAACTGGCGGTCTGGGTCGGCGCCACCGCCGCGCACCGCGACGCGGCCTTCGCCGCCTGCCGGTTCGCCATCGACCAGGTCAAGGCCCGCGTGCCGATCTGGAAGCACGAGCGCTACGCCGGCGGCGACGCCGGCTGGCTGCATCCCGCGGGCACGGCTGGGCCGAAGTAGCGCAGTCGCATCCCGGCATCCCGACCGCATTCCGTGGCCGAGCGCGCGGGTGGCCGCACCCACCCCTGTGGCCGAACCCGTATTGACCCCTGGCTGTCGTCCCGAGGCGCAGCCGAGGGAGCTGCTTTGCCGCAGTTCGAGCGGATCCCTCGCTGCATTCCGATCCGTCCAGGGCGCCAGGACATCGATTCACCGGCAGTGCCGCCGCTCGCGATCCAGTTCCATCTCCAGCTGCCGCCGGCTCGCCGCATCGCTTTCCTGGGACAGCGAGGACACGCTGCGTCGCAATGCGGGGCAGGGGTCCGTGGTGTATCCGGGCGGCCAGAGCCCGACGAATTGTGCCACGCCCTTCACCACGTCCTCGGGCGTTCGGTCCCTGCGCAGGCGGAATCGCGAAGGCTCCGGCGCAGCGAGGGGATCGGCCGGTGGGCGCTGGAAGGGATCGCGGTGGAAGTCCTCGCCGGGCCGCGGCTGCAGCCGGGCGGGAGAGTGCCAGCGGTCGTCGGCATCGGTGGCGTGGACGGGAGCGGGTGGCGCCTGCACGGCTGCAGCCGAAACCTGCGGACGGCTCGTCGCCTCCTGTACGACGAGTTTCCCGGTCCCGGGCGCCGGCCTCGTCGGGCCTGGCGCCACGGGCGAGGGCGATCGATCGGTCGGCTGCCCGGGTGGCGGGAGCCATTGGATGAAGACCACTTCCAATGGATACCGATCGCCCGCCGGCGGTCGCGTTTCGGGCGCCCGGATCAGCATCAGCGCGAACGCGGCGTGGGCGACCAGTGCCGCGGCCGCGGCAGCGAGAGCGTCGCAACGTGTTCCGTCGGCATCGCCGCTCCGGGCAGGATCCCGCAAACCGGCGCCGGCATCCTTTATTTTCCGCGCGCGCGACCGCAGCATGTCGTCCTCCGTGACGCTGGAATCTTCCTCCCGTGGAGCTTAGCGTGCCTTGCCGCACGCATGTACGGGCATCCGCGGCGCCGGAAAAGGCGGCGACCCCGCCAGCGTGACTCCGGCGCCCGAATCGACCGATACCGTTGCTGCCTTCCGGCCCTGGCGGGGTTTTCGATCTATCGTCGCGGAGGCGCCAACGGGGCCACCATGGACACGGACGCCGCCGTTGCGGCGCGTTCATCGACTGACTGGCGGAGAGGGCGGGATTCGAACCCGCGAAGCGGGGTTTAGCCGCTTACACACTTTCCAGGCGTGCTCCTTCAACCACTCGGACACCTCTCCGGAACCTGGCCCGGACGCCGCCTGCGCGATGCCCAAGGGGTCGCAAGTCTAGCCCCCGGGGCACGGCCGGACAAGCGCGGGCGTGCGGCCGGACGGTGCGGGCGGACGTGGCACACTAGCGGTTCGCACCCAGCCAGCCGGCCCGCACGGCCGCACCCCGACCCGGCCCATGTCCTACCTCGTCCTCGCCCGCAAGTGGCGGCCCAAGCGATTCGCCGAGCTGGTCGGGCAGGAACACGTGGTGCGCGCGCTGACCAATGCGCTGGATTCCGGCCGCGTGCACCACGCCTTCCTGTTCACCGGCACCCGCGGGGTGGGCAAGACCACCATCGCCCGGATCTTCGCCAAGTCGCTCAACTGCGAGCGCGGCGCCTCCAGCGAGCCCTGCGGCGAATGCGAGACCTGCCTTGCGATCGACGCCGGCCGCTACATCGACCTGCTGGAGATCGACGCGGCCTCCAACACCGGCGTGGACAACGTCCGCGACCTGATCGAGAACGCGCAGTACATGCCCTCGCGCGGGCGCTACAAGGTGTACCTCATCGACGAGGTGCACATGCTGTCCAAGCCCGCGTTCAACGCGCTGCTCAAGACCCTCGAGGAGCCGCCGGAACACGTCAAGTTCCTGTTCGCCACCACCGACCCGGAAAAGCTGCTGGTGACGGTGCTGTCGCGCTGCCTGCAGTTCAACCTCAAGCGCCTGGACGAGGCGCAGATCGCCGGGCAGATCGAAAGGATCGTGCGGGCCGAGGGCATCGAAGCCGAGCCCGATGCGATCGCGCAGCTGGCGCGCGCCGCCGACGGCAGCATGCGCGACGGGCTGTCGCTGCTCGACCAGGCAATCGCCTATACCGGCGCCGGCAGCGGCGTCGGCCGGCTGGGCGCGGAGGCGGTGGCCGGCATGCTCGGCACCGTCGACCGGGTCCGGGTCGGGGCCCTGCTGCAGGCGCTGGCGGCGGGCGACGGCGAGGCACTGATGGCCGAGGTCGAGACCCTCGCCGGGTTCTCCCCGGACTGGGCGGCGGTGCTCGATGCCCTGGCCGCGGCGCTGCACCGGATCCAGGTGCGGCAGCTGGTGCCGGCGGCGCCGGACGCGGATGGCGCGCTCGAGGTCGCTGCTCTGGCCGCGCAGGTGCCGGCCGAGCTGGTGCAGCTGTGGTACCAGATGGCGCTGGCCGCACGCCGCGACCTGCCGCATGCGCCGAGCCCGCGCACCGGGTTCGAGATGGGCGTGCTGCGGATGCTGGCGTTCCGGCCGCTGGAGGAAGCGACCGGCGGCGCCCGCAATCCCGGGGCCGCGGGCGCGACCCGCGCGCGCAGCGCGGCCGCCGGCGATCCGGTCGCCGCCGCACGCGCGGCGCTGGCCGCGCCGGCCACGCCCGCGCCCTGCGCCAGGCCGACGCCGGGCGGGGCGCTGCCGCCTGCCCAGGTCGCAGAGCCCGAAACGCCGGCCGTGCAGCCGCATGCGGGCACGCCCGCAGCGGTTGCGCAGATGCGGGCGGACGCGCGCGCCGGCACGTCCGACTCTCCGTCCCCGGAAGCCGGCGTCGCGCACCCCCGCGGCGGAAACGGCGCGCCGGCCGGCCCCCGCCGGATCGCCGACGCCGAGGGCTGGCTGTCGCTGGTCGCCGAATGCGGCCTGCGCGGGCCGGTGCGCGAACTGGCCGCGCACGCGGTATTCGTCGGCCACGACGAGCAGGCGCTGCGGCTGGCGCTGTCGCCGGCCGACGAGCACCTGCGGATGCCGGCGCTGGTGGCGCAGCTGGAGCAGGCGCTGGCGCCGGCGCTGGGCGCCGCGCCGCGGATCCGCTTCGGCAGCGCGCCGGCGCCGGGCGAGACCCTGCACCAGCGCAGCGCCCGCGAGCGCGACGCGCGCCAGGCCGCGGCGGAGGACGCCTTCGCCAACCACCCCGGGGTGCAGGCCCTGGTCCGCGGCCATGGCGCCCGGATCGTGCCCGAATCGGTGCGCCCGGTCCCTTCCACCCGTCCGCCCGGCGAGCGCTGAGCGCGGCCGGCCACCAACCGCAGCAGGAGAGCGCAGATGCGCGGAAACATCGCCCAGCTCATGCAGCAGGCGCAGAAGATGCAGGAAACCATGCAGCGCGCGCAGGAGGAGATCGCGAAGCTGGAGGCCACCGGCAGCGCCGGCGGCGGCATGGTCAGCGTGACCCTCACCGGGCGCAAGGAATGCCGCAGGGTGCGGATCGACCCGAGCGTGCTGTCGGACCCGGAGATGGCCGAGGACCTGGTCGCCGCGGCCTTCAACGATGCCTCCAACAAGGTCGATGCGCAGTCGCAGGAACTGATGGGCTCGCTGACCGCAGGCATGCCGCTGCCGCCCGGGATGAAGCTGCCGGGGGTTTTCTGATGCCGCGCCTGCGGCGCAGCGCGTGCGCACATCCCTGTGCGCAGAAGCCACGCCCCGGTCGATGAGCGGCCTGCTCGAACAGCTGATCGAGGCCCTGCGGGTGCTGCCCGGGGTCGGGCCCAAGTCGGCGCAGCGCATGGCCTACCACGTGCTCGAGCGCGAGCGCGAGGGCGGCCGCCGCCTGGCGCAGGCCCTGGCCGAGGCGGTCGAGCGCATCGGCCACTGCGAGCGCTGCCGCGACTTCAGCGAGCAGCCGGTCTGCGCCACCTGCGCCAGCCCGGCCCGCGACGGCCACCAGCTGTGCGTGGTCGAGACCCCCGCGGACCGGCTCGCGATCGAGCAGGCCACCGGCTATCGTGGCCTGTATTTCGTGCTGCAGGGCCGGCTCAGCCCGCTCGACGGGATCGGCCCGGCGGAACTGGGCCTCGACCGGCTCGACGCGCGCCTGGCCGGCGGCGAGGTGCAGGAGCTGATCGTCGCCACCAACCCCACCGTGGAAGGCGAGGCCACCGCCCATTACCTGGGCCAGCTGGCGCGCCGCCACGGGGTGCGCCCGAGCCGGCTCGCGCACGGCCTGCCGCTGGGCGGGGAACTGGAGTACATCGACCGCGGCACGCTGTCGCACGCCTTCGGCAGCCGCGGCGAATTCCCGTAGGCGCGGGGGCCTTGCCCGCGTCCCCCGCAGCGCAGCCGCGCGGCGCTGCACGCGAGCACAGGAGAGCAGACCCATGGGCGACACCATCTTCCACCGGATCATCCGCCGCGAGATCCCGGCCGACATCGTGTTGGAGACCGACGAGCTGATCGCGTTCCGCGACATC